>JAFWGJ010000073.1 GCA_017512405.1 bacterium
TTATACACGCTTTCAAATGCTTATTGTTACAGGATGAAAACGGTAATCCTGCTAATGCTTATTCTGTTGCAAGCGGTCTTGATTATCCGGGTGTCGGACCTAAACACTGTTATTTACACGAAATAGGACGTGTAAATTATGTTACGATAACAGATAAAGAAGCGATAGATGCATTTTACGAATTATCACGTACCGAGGGTATAATTCCTGCATTGGAAAGTTCTCACGCAGTTGCTTATGCGTTAAAACTTGCAAAAGAAAAACAAGGTGAAAAAATACTTGTAAATCTTTCAGGACGTGGCGATAAAGATATTGAATTTGTATTGTCATCATTAAACGTTTAAATTATTTGTATTACAAGGCGGCTTCGGTTTAAACCGAAGCCGCCTTAGTGTTGCAAAAATCCCATACAAACGGTTTACATTTTATGTATTAGAAAAAAATCATACTCAGTTTTTTGATGTATTTTTTAAAACGCATGTCTGACATGGATTCTGGCGATTTATTAATCTTTTGGTCTACATCATTTTATAGACCGTTTCACCTCGTTTTTTTAATCTTTTTATTGATGTAACCTCCTCTAAAAAGATGTAGTATGAACAGTGTAGAAAACGAAAAATCAATAGGGACATAAAAAAGATTTGGGGGAACAAATGAGACAATTTAAAAAACAAGCAAGAGTTATGTTAATTGATGACAAT
Source organism: bacterium (assembly GCA_017512405.1). Taxonomy (GTDB): domain Bacteria; phylum Cyanobacteriota; class Vampirovibrionia; order Gastranaerophilales; family Gastranaerophilaceae; genus UBA6984. The sequence continues at coordinate 702 of JAFWGJ010000073.1, forward strand.
TACAATCATCTTGCAGGTGTGAAAGAACTTTTAAGCTTAGAAAGCTCTTTTGACGTGGTAGCATCAACAACAAGTGCTAATCAAGGTATTAATCTTGTAAAAAAACACAAACCTGATGTTGTGTTGATGGATATGAATATGCCTGAAATGAATGGTTTACAAGCAATTCAGGAAATTGAAGAATTGGGCTTAGATACAAAAGTTCTTGCATTAAGCGCTTATGATGATGCTGACTTGATTTTTAGAGCAATGAAATTAGGTGCCAAAGGTTATGTTTTAAAAACTATGGCAGCTCCACAATTGATTAGTGCTATTGATGAAGTTGCAAACGGTAAAGTTTATATGCCGCCAATTTTGACAGCTCGTTTCTTCGATTATTTCCAAAAATCATTCAAAGAAGAAAAAATTGCTCAACAAAAAGCTCAAGATTCAAATTATCTTGCAGACTTGACTCAAAGAGAAGAAGAAGTTTTGGACTTGTTAACCCAGGGTGTTACATACAAAGGTGTAGCTCAGCAGTTGTTTATTTCTGAAACTACTGTAAAAACTCACGTAAATAATATTTTTCAAAAATTGCAAGTTAATGACAGAACACAAGCTGTATTGTATGCTATAAATCACGGATTTACCAGCAAACGTCAAGCAAGAATGGGTAGTTCGGCAGTAACTGCAACAGTATAACAAGATTATAACTCCTTTCAGATTGATAAAAGGTTTGTCGTGTTATACAGAATGTGTAACACGACAACCATTACTTTAAAAATGTGTGTGAAAAATGGCTAAATTTATAAAAGGTAAAAACAGATTAAAAGATTTAATATATATACAAGAAAATAAACCTTGTTCTGATAAAGCAATTGACGGTATGATCCGTTCTATGTTAGAACCATTGTTCGATAGTCCGGAAGAAAAAGGTGTTGTTCTATATCGTTTTGCAGATGAAAGTAAATATTTTGGTCTTTTAAGACGTTTAAAATATACTGCGGTTGATATTTACAATTTTTCGGAAAATTCTGATGATTTAAAAGAAAATATTTGGGAAAATACAGAATTTTTATATGTTTTAACAGGCCGTTACGGTGCAAGTTTTGTTTTTGATTTCGATACGGAAGAAGTAGAAAACTTTGCAGGATATTATCTTTTATATAACTCTGTAAATTTAAGAGAATCTTTTGAAATTATTGAACAGAACTGTACAAAGGATATATCTGCATATAAAGAACAATACAAACCTGACAGACGTGATAACTTATTAATGAACGCGTCAATCAGAAAAATAGTTGATTTAATGAATGATACAACGCAAGATGCAATGCTTGCCGATATCGAAAAAGATGCACTTACAAAAAGTGATGATTTGGCAAAACGTCTTGAATTCTTAAATTCAAAATCAAGATATGTTGTTCACGAGATAAGAAATCAACTTTCAATTTGCGAATTATATGCAAATATCATTGAGAAGCATTGTGAATTGCAAGATAACGCTGATTGTTCAAATGCTGTTGATTGTATTAAAACAGCAGTAAAAATTGCAAGCAGTGCATTGATGGATTTAAAATCTCTTGATAACAAAGATTTACAAGTTTACGGTGTTAAGGAAATGGTAGAAAAAGCCGTGTTGTTATCAAAGGTTTATGCAAAAAATAAAAACATTGAATTTAAAACAACCTTTGATGACCAAAATAGCTCTGTATTTGCTGATGAATCAAAGTTTTTGGCATCACTTGTAAATATAATTAAAAATGCAATTGAAGCGATTGAAGATAGTGGAGAAATAAAAGTTTCTACAAGTATTAAAGATGACTTTATTTCAATAGTTATTTCAAATAACGGCGCAAAAATTCCTGATGAAGTTCAGCAAAAAATCTTTTCAGACGGATTTACAACAAAATCATCAGGAAGCGGTATCGGTTTATATTTGTGCAGACAAACACTTGAAGAACAGTTTGCAAGATTGGAATTGTTAAAATCTGATGATGAATCAACAGATTTTGAAATTTTGATAAGTATGGTATAAGGGGTAAAAATGGATATTCTTTCATCAAGAACATCAAATATAACACAATTGGCAATGGACGGCTTAATGGAGCGTCAAAGAGCGATAGGTGCTAATATCGCAAACGTTGAAACTCCGGGATATCAAAGAAAAGAAGTTGCTTTTGAATCTCAACTTTCAGAAATCATCGAAAAAGAGGATTTAAAAGATTTCTTAAAAGGGCAAAATAGTATTAAGCCAAAACCAATAAAGTATGACGAATTCATGCAGATGCAAGAATTCCAAGGTTATAGGCGTCCATTAACTCCGCAGGAACAAAGATATTTGATAACAAATTCTTATGGAAAATTTGATCCGCAAATAGTAGATGATATATTTTCAGAAGGTACGTTAGACGGTAACAATGTGGAATTAGAACGTGAAATGATGGATTTGAATAAAAACGGTACAAAATTCGTAGTTTTATCAAATTTAGAAAAGAAATATTTTAGCGGTTTAGGTGAAGTTATAAAAGGCGGCGGTGCACAATAAAACTAATATAAGGGTGGAGAAATGAGTTTAAATACATTTGATATAGCAGCATCAGGAATGACTGCACAAAGAATAAAAATGGATACTGTTGCAAGTAATATTGCTAACGTTAATACAACGCGAAATCCTGACGGCAGTAAAGGTGTTTACGTTAAAAAGTCGGTTAATTTCAGAGCAATATACGAAGATGAATTATCAAGAGGTGCAAGAAATTTTGCGGCAAATTCAACAGATGCAAGATTTAATCCTATGAATGGCAGATTTGAAATTAATACAAGTTTTGCTTTAAATCAAGGTCTTATTTCAAATGGTGTAAGGGTTGAATCAATTCAAGAAACTAATGAACCTACAAAATTAATATATGATCCAAATCATCCTGATGCCGATGCAGAAGGTTATGTAGAATTACCAAATATTAATGTGGTAGAAGAAATGGTAGATATGGTATCCGCTTCAAAAGCTTACGAAGCAAACTCTGTTGTTGCAGAGAACGTTAAGACAATGATTCAGTCAGCATTGAATATTTAAAAATAAAGGGGTGTGTGAAAAATGCAATTTAATACAATAAATACTATGCAAGGATTTCAAACTCAATTTAATCCTATACAAAATTATAATAATTTTTTAAAAGGTAATGCGTCATTACAAGTAAATAATGATTTTCAAAATGATTTTGATCGTATGCTTCAAAATGAAATAGAAGCAGAAAAAAATCAAAATAAAAAATTAAACGTTTCGCCTGTAAGCGGTTTGATGAATTCAATAGAAAATGCATTTAGTAACGGTTTAAATGATGTTAATGAGCAACGTTTAAAATTAGATGCTATGCAAGAAGCATTCGCTCGCGGTGAAGATGTTAGTATCCATGATATGATGATTGCCAGTGAAAAATCAATGTTAAGTATGCAAATGGCAATGCAAATCAGAAATAAAATGATTTCTGCATATACTGATTTGAAAAACATGAGTGTGTAATTTTGTGCTAGAATAATCTCTAAAAAGAGGTATTTATGACAAAAATAGCATTAGTAAATCACGGTTGTGCAAAAAATTTGGTTGATTCCGAATTAATGCTGGGAATTCTTGCTGAAAAAGGTTATGAAATAACTTTGGATGAAAACGATGCAAAAATTGTTATTGTAAATACTTGTTCTTTTATTCATGATGCAGAGAAAGAATCTGTGGATTCTATATTGGAATTGGTTAATGCCGGTAAAAAGGTTATTGTTACTGGTTGTCTTCCTCAAAAACATAAAGAAGAATTAAAAGAAGCGATACCGGAAGTTGCTGCCATGCTTGGCACGACAGATTTTACACAAATAGCGGATATTGTCGATAACATTGTAAAATATGATTCGGGATATATTTCTGATGTTTCGGAAATGCCTAAATATTGCTATCCTGAAAATGTAGAACGTCAACAAATAACTGTCGGTTCAAGTTCTTATATAAAAATAGCAGACGGTTGTAATTATAATTGTGGTTATTGCATAATTCCAAAATTAAGAGGCAAATGTCATTCAAGAAAAATTGAGGATATCGTGTTTGAAGCTAAAAAGCTTGCGGATAAAGGTGTTACGGAGATTGTTTTAATCGCTCAGGATACAACAAGTTACGGTATAGATTTATATGGTAAAAATTCTTTATCTAAACTGTTAGAAGAATTAAATAAAATTGATAATATTTCTTGGATTAGGATAATGTATGCTTATCCGACAAATGTTGATGATGAATTATTAGAAAAAATTAATTCGCTTGATAAAGTTGTAAAATATATAGATTTACCGCTTCAACATTCAAATATTGACGTTTTAAAATCAATGAACAGACCGGCTTTTGATTATAGGAAATTAATTGAAAAAATAAGAAATAAAGTTCCGAATATTGCAATAAGAACCTCTCTTATAGTAGGATATCCGGGTGAAACGGAAGAACAGTTTGAAGATTTATATAACTTTGTTAAAGAAATAAAATTTGATAAAATGGGTGTTTTTGAATATTCAAGAGAAAAAAATACCGCATCTTATAGTATAAAACCTCAAATACCCGCTAAAATAAAAAAATCAAGATATAAAAAGTTAATGAAATTGCAACAAGAAATTTCACTAGAAAATAATAAAAAATACATAGGAAAAACTATGCAATGTATAATTGAAGGTTATACGGATGACGGTCTTGTTCTTGCAAGAAGTGAATATGATGCTCCTGAAATTGACGGTATGGTCTATATTACAACCGATAAACAAGTAGTTCCGGGTGATATTGAAAATGTTAAAATATTATCTTCTACCGAATACGATTTATATGGTGTAATTTAATCTGAAACATGCACGAATACATGTTTTAAGCCTAATTGTTAAGTTTTTGTTACAATTCCGTAATTATTGCAAATAAAGAGTTTGAAACTCTCTTTTTATCATGTTTTTACCCAAAAAGGCAATTATTTTTTTCAAAAATACTTTATAAAGGTACGAGAGATTTACACATTTGATTTTAAAGAGAGGATTTTACAAGATGTCAAACTATTTTTCAATCGGAATGGACTTAAACAGCGCAATCCAAAGTGCACTAAGCAGTGCTAATATGAAAGCTGTAATGGATTCATATATGACAAATTCAATATTTAGTACTCCGGGATTTAATATGGATATGTCTTTGACAACTCCTGCTTGGATGCAAAATATTGGTTCATCATTCCCACAATTTAATTTCTCAGGTTTGCAATATAACAATCCGTTTACTCCAACAACTCCATACGGAACAATATCTGAAAACGGAGAAAACTTAACTATTACAGAATATGCAAAACGTCATGGTTATGAAGAAACTTCTACAAGCGATGTATACAAAAAAGATGGTAAATATTACAGATATAACGCAGGCTTAAGCAGATTTGTTGAAGTTTCAGAAGCTGAAGCTACTCAAATTGCAAAAGCTGATAAAGAAGCAGCAAGAGCAAAAAAAGCTGATGAGTACAAAGAATATTTAAAAGAAAATAAATCAAAATCAAATGAAGAAGCTCAAGAGATAGCAGCACAAGTATATAAAGCAATAAAAGGTGCTGGTACTAATGAAGACAGATTGTTAAATGCTGTTAAAAGTATAAATAAAGACAATGTAATTGAAGTTTGGGATATGTGGAATGCAAACCACGAATACGACTTCGGTGAAGAAGGCGGCTTTATCAGATCAATTCGTGATGATGTTAGAGAATCAAGAATGGGTCAATACGAAAGACCAATTAAAGAAGCTTTAATAGCAAGAGCAGAAGCATTAGGTTTATATGAAGCAGCTGATCAATTCAGATCTCAGGATAATCATGATTATGATAGTTATGATGCAATAATTACAGAAATTAGAAATAAAGAACGTGAATAAAAACAAATGACATAGCAAAAGAATACCGACCAAACCGGTCGGTATTTTTTTGTTTATTATATAATTTTATGTATGAAAGAAAAAGGAGAGAATAAAAAATGTTTAATTGGGTTAAAAACGGTTTAAATGAATTTAAAACTTTTGCAATGCGCGGTAATGTAATAGATATGGCTGTCGGTATAATTATCGGTGCAGCTTTTGGGAAAGTTATAGATTCTATGGTAAAAGATGTATTTATGCCTCCGTTAGGTTGGTTGATGGGTAAAGTTGATTTTGCGAACTTATATTTGACATTACCGAATTCAGACGGTCAAATTACAAAATATCCGTCATTAGAGGCTGCACAAGCAGCAGGTGCTGTTACAATCAACTATGGTCTTTTTATTAATACATTAATAAGCTTTATAATAGTAGCCTTTTGCGTATTTCTACTTGTAAAAGCTATGAATAAATTACAAGATTTGGCAAAAACAAAATGTGAAGAAACTCCGGAAGAATGTACGACAAAAGAATGCCCAAGATGCTTTTCCACTATTGATATAAAAGCTTCTAAATGCCCTCATTGTACAGCTGATATATAATACTTAAATGGATTGTATAACTGTCTTATATTATTATTAGATATTTATGTTATAATTTTTTTGTTGTAATAAAAATACATGACAAAATGTTTGTAATCTAAGATAAGGAGAAATTTATGCAAAAATATGTATGTACTGTATGTGGTTATGTTTATGATCCGGCAGTCGGAGATGAAGATAATGGTATTGCACCAGGTACTGCGTTTGAAGATATACCTGAAGATTGGGTTTGTCCTTTATGTGCAGTTGGTAAAGACCAATTTGAAGCAGAATAAGTTTAAAACATTAATCGGGCGGGTTTTGTTTTACAAAACCCGCCCGATTTTTTATTTCTATGTAAGAATTAGCCGATAACAGGAGGGTTAAATACTCTTGTTGCTAAATCTTTATCTAACATTAATAATGCTTTTTTATCGTCTCCGATTAATTTTAATTTAGCTAAAACTCCGCCAACGCTTGCTTCTTCTTCAACTTGTTCTTTTAAATACCAATTTAAGAAAATAATAGCAGCCCTGTCTTTTGTTTCTTCAGCAACATCTAATAGTGCGTTAATTCTTGAAGTTACATATTCTTCGTGTTTTAAAACTTCTTCAAAAATTTCAACAGGCGTTTTACCGTTGAAAACGGGTTTGTCAATTGCTTCAAGTTTAACAGAACCTCCTCTTTCTCCTAAATAATCAAACATACCCATAGCATGAGCATGTTCTTCCTGAACTTGAACATCAAACCAGTTTACAAATCCTGTTAAGTCATTTTCAACAAAGAAAATTTTCATAGCCAAATAAAGGTATTCTGAATACAATTCTTTGTTAATTTGGTCATTAAAAGCTGCTTGTAGTTTTTCATTAATCATAAATATATCCTCCTATAATTCTTAATATGATTATAGAACTTCAAAATGTTTTGTAAATAATCAAACGAGCTATTGTAATTTATGCATTATTCATTTTGTCAATAAATGATATCCAGAAGTATGAAATAAAATTATCTATTATTGCAGATGATGCATAAATCCATAGTAGAGTGGTATTTTGACATTTGTACAAACAATAAAATATAAATAACATTAAAAGAGTTTTTGTTGTTTGAGTATAAATTGAGCCTAAATTTCCGAGTTCTTCTATTTTATCTTTTAATAAAAGACTTCCGGCGGTATTTGTTAATAATTTTTGAACAATAAAAGATAAAATTAGTGCTAACAATCCCATTAACAGTTTTACTAAAATAAAAGCTGTTAAAATTTTTGTTGCCCAGCCAAAAATATTAATATATGACAGCCAAGCAAAAACGGCTAAAATAAATGTAAATATAACTCTTTTCATAACAATCCTTTTATCATTAAGTTATCATAAAATAAAGTATAGTCAAAAACGGTCATAATTTTGTTTAAAATGTTTAAATTTGTAACAAAATTTTTATTTTAATTAAAGTTTTAGTTTTTAATACCGACTATTTTGGCGTGTATTGATAAAGGAGAATTTTATGAATTTTGGAGAATATTTGAAGAAGATAACAGGTATAGAAAGTAATCAAATACAAGGTGAACATCCAACTAAGTCCGATTTATCACATATTGAAGCGGATTATACCGAATCATCGTTGTTTACGTCTCAACAAGACAGCGAAGCTGGCGATGTGGATAATATTTTTGGTGTTATGCGAAGTGATGAAATTGAGCAATTAGATTTTAATAAAATTTTAAAGCAGCCGAAGTCTGATGATAAAGATGATGCTGATAATGCAGATGAAGAAAATTTAAGTGGCAGAGAGCTTGCACTCAGAGAATTTTTTAATATTGATGCCGTGAAAGAGGCTGCCGATACTGATGGTAATGGAGAAGTGTCCGCAGAAGAAGCTGCTGCATACCTTAATGGAATTATTGATAAAGATGGCAATTCAGAAGAACTGTCAATAGAAGATTTTAATAAAATAATTGAAGAGTTAGGTGTTGTATTCACTCCAATGGTTGATGAAAATGGTGAACCCGTTTTGGATGATAACGGAGAAATGATACCAGAACCTGTATCAAGTGTTGAAACAGCTATTGCTGCTCAAAGTCCATCTGCGCCAACAAGAAGTTATGGTGGAAATTATCATCCGTCCAGACCGGGTGAAAAAATCCCTACATTAGCAGAAATGGAAGAAGAAAAGACAAGATTAGAAAGTGTTGTTTCTGAAAAACAAGCCGCTGTTGATGCTGTAAATAACGGTCAAAATGAAAAAGTTAAAGAAGCTCAGGCTAAGGCAGATGAAGCAAAGGCAGCAAGAGATGAAGCAATAAGTAAAGATGATATACCGTCAAGATATAAAAAATCTTTGAATGAAACAGAAGAAGAAATAGCTGCCAACAAAGCTTCACTTGATCAAAATGCTATAAATATAAGTCATTTACAAAGTGATATAGAAAATAAAGAGCATGCTATTTCATCTATGAACACATCTCTTTCCGGCTTGGAAACTTCATTATCTTCTTTACCTCAACCAACAGGTGCAGAGGCAGACAGAGAAAAAGATGCCGAAATAGCACAAAAGAAAACCAGTATTGAAAATCAAATAAAGGATAAAAAGGCCGAGATTGAAGAAGAAAATAAAAAACTGGAAGAATTAAAGGCAAATTTAGAAAAATTAAATAATGAAAAAGCAGAA
>JAFWGJ010000074.1 GCA_017512405.1 bacterium
GCAAGGGCAATGCTTAGAAATGCACCGATTGTAATTTTAGACGAGGCAACATCTGCATTAGACAACGAATCTGAAGCTATCGTTCAAAAGGCGATGGACAATTTGATGAAAAACAGAACAGTATTTATTATCGCTCATAGGTTATCAACGATTAAAAATGCTGACAGGATAGCGGTAATAAATGAAGGCGAGCTTGTAGAACTTGGAACTCATGAAGAATTAATGCAGATAGAAAACGGACAATATAAACATCTTTACGAAATGCAATTTAGGCAGCAAGAACAAGAAGTGGATAAAATAGTTGTTTAAATTTCGTTAATATAATCAGTAAAAGCTTTTATTACTGCTAATTTTTTGTCCGAAAAGTTCTTTAAATTAGAATTAATGTTATGTATCAATTCTTGTTTATTTAAAACCTTGTCTTCATTTTCAACTACTAAATTTACATCTAAATTTAGCTTGTTGAATATTTTTTCTATAACTGACAGAGAGGCATACGATGCACCCGTTTCTATTCGACTTATGTATTTAGGGTCAACATCAACAGCAAATGCAAGTTCTTGCTGTGTCATTTTTTGTTCTTTTCTTTTTTGTTTAATAATATTTCCGATTAATTTCCTAATATCTTTCATATAAAGATTATAAAGTTAAATTCTGATATAAAAACTAACTATTTATTAGATTAACTTGACAACTCAAACTATTTGTTATATTTATATAATAAATAGTTAGAATATTTTGTAAAATCTAATTGTAAAATAGGATTAAGGCTGAAATAAATGAATATGAAAGATATAGATTTAGAGTTATACAAAGAGAAAGTAAAAGATTATCAGTATTTTAAGATTGTAAAAAATATTATCAAAATATTATCAGGAAATGAAAAAACAATTTTGGATATCGGTTCTGCCGGTATTGATTTAATGAGTGAATATCCGTTTAAAGAAAGATATTCTGTTGCAACGTATGGAGCTATAAATAATGATAGAGTTACAGGATACGAAATGGATTTTTTTGATTTTGAAGTTAAAGAAAAATTCGATGTAATAACATGTTTGCAGGTAGTTGAACATGTTGAAAAAGCAAAAGAGTTTGTACAAAAAATTTTAAAATCAGGAAAATTATGTATTATTTCTGTTCCTTACAAATGGGAAAAAGGTGCTTGCAAATATCATGTACAAGATCCGATTGACGAAATGAAAATGTATGATTGGAGTGAAACAAAACCATTATTTACGTTTTGGGTTAAAGATCGTCAATATAGGATGGTATTGGTTTATGGTGAATTAAATAATGAGCAAAAACTAAAATTATTATTACTTAATCTAAAATATTTTTGTAGCAGCCTATTAAAAAATAAAAGTTTTTATAATAATTTTTTTGAAATACTTTTCTCAGTAAAAAACGATAGAATAAATTGTTTCAAGATTTTTACGATATTAGGATTTAACATAAAAATAAAATCAAAAAAATTAAAACATCTACAATTATTGAAACAATATGAAGATTTTAAGTATTTTGTAGAGCAAAAAATTAAAAATATACCTGTGATTGGAAACACACCAATTAAAGGCAGAATTTGTTATTTTTTAAATAATTCTATACCATATTTTAATGGAGGGTACGCTTCAAGAAGTCATTTTTTGTCGAAATCACTTAAAGCATCAGGATTTGATATTATACCTATAACAAGACCTGGATTTCCCTACGGACAAACAGAGAATATACTTCAAGAAGAAACTTTCGATAATATAACTTATGTCCGTATGAAGAGTAGTCTTAATTGGGAAATAAATAATAATGACAGAATTAGGTATCTTCGTTTAAATTACTTAGAAGATACTATTAAAGGATTAGAGGAAATATTTAAAAATTTAAAACCCGAATATATAATGGCTACAACATTTGTTGAAATACCGGCATTAATTGTGGCAAAAAAATTAGGAATTCCATTTTTATACGAAGTAAGAGGATTGCAATATTTAAATTTAGAAGACAATAAGAAAAATCATGTAGTTCGTGAATTGTTAAAATACACTGCAAAAATGGTTTCTTCAGAAGCAAAAGCAGTATTTACTTTAACAGAACAGATGAAAAAAGAACTAATAAATTTAGGTGTTGATAAGAATAAAATTAGTCTAATTCCAAATTGTGCCGATTTAGAAAAATTTAAACCTATGGATAAAGATATTAAGCTTATAAAAGAATTTAACTTACAGAATAAAGTTGTAATCGGTTACATAGGTACATTTGCTAAATATGAAGGCTTAGATGATTTAATCAAAGCCTGCAATATATTAAATAAAAAAAAGGTTGATTTCAAATTGTTACTTGTTTGTGGCGAAACTGCAATTGCAAGTGCAAGACCAAATAAAAAACTTGTAAAATTAGTTAAACGGTATAAATTAAATGATAAAATTATGTTTTTGGGTAAAATACCACTTGAAGATGTACCTAGGTATTATTCTGTAATGGATATTGTAGCTATTGGAAGGAAACCATTGCCTGTTTGTGAAACAGTATCGCCAATAAAACCTTTAGAAGCAATGGCTATGGAAAAAACAGTTGTTGTATCAAGCGTTCAAGCTCTTAAAGAAATAGTTGAAGATAGTGTAACAGGTTTAATTTTTGAAAAAGGTAATATTAATTCTTATGCTCAAATTCTTGAAAAAGCAATAAACGATGCTGATTTACGAGAAAGATTAGGTAAAAATGCAAGAATATGGGTAAAGGAAAACAGACAATGGACTGTAAATACGAGGACAATAGCTTCGGTAATGGAGAAAGAGTATGCAGAAACAATGTTTTAAAAACACAATTGTTTTTTATATTTTTGGTATAAAAATATCATTTAAATATTATAAAAAGCCATCTTCAAACAAATTATTGTCTTGTTTTGAAATTAAACGTTGTTTAGAATTTAAAGAACAATTAAGTCAACTTGATTTAAAAAATAATTACAAATATCTGATTAAAAATTTGGATGATGAAAGTATAAATACGGTTTCTACAGTGTTATCAAGAGTTTCAAAAATTGAACCTCAATATGAATATTTGAAAGAGGATATATTTTCTTTGCGTGAACTGGAAATTATAAATACAATTGATGCAGATTTAAAAGAAAAAATTGTCAAATTGTCAGATGATTGTTATGCGTATAAAAATTATTATTTGCCAATTTCTTATTTTGACTCAAGTGTGTTTTACTACAAGTATGATTTAAGATTATTAAAAAGGTTGGAAAACATAAAAAGTAAATGTATTATTGATGCAGGAGCTTTTGTTGGTGATAGTGCACTTATTTTAGAACCATATTGCGATAAGGTATATGCTTTTGAACCAACAACTTCTAATTACGATTTACTTTTAAAAACGATTGATTTAAATAAAAAAAATGAAAAAATAATTCCTGTTAAGAAAGGTTTAGGAGCAAAAGAAGAAATATTGGATATACATATTGCTCGTGGGTGTAGTTCGATAAACAGAGTATTGAGGGATAATCTTAAAACAGAACCTGTAGAAATTACAACGTTAGATAAATTTGTTGAAGAAAACGATTTACAAGTAGGTCTTATAAAAGTTGACATAGAAGGTGCAGAACAAGATTTTCTAAAAGGTGCGTTGAATACTATAAAAACCCAAAAGCCTATTTTACTGATTAGTATTTACCATTCAGCCTTTGATTTTTTCCAAATAAAGCCTTATATAGAATCTTTGGACTTGGGGTATGACCTAAAGATTTCCAAAAATACAGATGGCAGCATTCGAGGGGAAATACTACTGATAGCACAATAGGACAATAACATTTTATGCAATTAAGTAAAACTCAGGCTCAAAATTCTTTTAAATATTCTTGGTTATTAGGGCGAATTTATCCATACTTGAAACCTTATTGGTTTAGAATTTTTTTAGGTTTTACAATAGCGGTTCCGTTAGGTTTGCTCGATGGTGTAACAGCCTTAGCATTAAAACCATACATGGACTATGTTATTGGTAAAAAAGATTTTGTATTTTATTTTTTCGGACAAACTTTTACTTTCGAATGGCAATTTTTTACTTATGCTATACCATTTTGTATTATAGCTTTTGCGATAATACAGGGAGTTTTGAGATATTTAAACGGTTATTTTTCTACTTGGACAAGCCAAAAAATTACCAATGATATAAGAAATGATTTGTTTTGTAATTTAGTAAATATGCATCCCTTGTTTTTTGATGAAAATTCTTCTGGTGTTATAATCTCAAGATATATAAGCGATCCCAAAACAGCTTCTGCTGGTATTATAGATTATATAAAAAGTATTACGACAAGCGTTTTTGGAGCATTAGGTTTAATTGTCGTTATGTTATACAGTTCTTGGCAACTGGCTTTTATTGGTATAATAATTTTATTTGTTGCTTTTTTGCCGATTAAATTCATAAGAAAGCGAATAAAATATACATCTAATAAAAATGTGGTTATTGCTGGTAATATTGTAACTAATATGAATGAAACCTATAATGGAAATAAAATTATGACATCTTATGAATTACAAAATAGGCAGATTTCGTATTATAAAAACCAAATAAAAGAATATTTTAACGTAAATATATCTTTGTATAAGCGTGAAGGGTGGCTTTCACCGTTGATGTATATGATAGCATCCTGCGGTATAGCAACAGTTTTGGGTGTTGGAACATATCTAATCAATGTAGGACAAATGACAGCCGGTTCATTTGCTTCATTTGTAACATCTCTATTGCTATTATATAAACCGGTAAAAACTTTGGGAGGAACATTAACCGGTATTCAAAAAATATTTGTAGCAATGGGTCGTGTATTTGAATTGTTTGACTTAGAACCATTAATAAAAGATTGTGAAAATCCGAAAGAATTCAAAGAATTAAGAGAAAAAATAACATTTGAAGATGTATGTTTTGAATATGTTCCTAATAAACCGGTATTGAAACATATAAATTTAGAAGTACACAAAAATGAAACACTTGCGATTGTCGGTAACTCAGGTGGCGGCAAGTCGACACTTGTAAATCTTATTAATCGTTTTTATGAAGTAAAATCAGGTGCCGTAAAATATGACGGAGTAGATATACGCGAATTTTCACTAAAATCATTACGTGGCTCAATTTCAATGGTATTTCAGGATAATTTCTTATACTCCGGTACGATTAAAGAAAATATCCTTATGGGTAAGCCTGAGGCAACAACGGAAGAGATAGAAAAAGCGATAGAATATGCACACCTAAACGAAATGGTGGAAAAACTTCCCGAGGGTTTGGAAACAATAATCGGTGAGAGAGGATTAACGTTATCAGGAGGACAAAGACAGCGTGTTGCAATAGCAAGGGCAATGCTTAGAAATGCACCGATTGTAATTTTAGACGAGGCAACATCTGCATTAGACAACGAATCTGAAGCTATCGTTCAAAAGGCGATGGACAATTTGATGAAAAACAGAACTGTATTTATTATAGCTCATAGGTTATCAACGATTAAAAATGCTGACAGGATAGCAGTAATAAATGAAGGCGAGCTTGTAGAACTCGGAACTCATGAAGAATTAATGCAAATAGAAAACGGTTATTATAAACACTTATTCGAAATGCAATTTAGGTAATTAAAATAATAGAGATAAATGGTTTAATTTTTATATTTTTTGTAAGTATCTTCAGGGTGTGCGGAATTTGAACAAATGATTTCGTAATATTCGTTTTTATCAATATTCACACCCATATTTTTTGTGTCTATTTTGAATTTCTTTTTCTTCTTAATTTTCTTTTCCATAAATTTATTATACTATAACTCAAATTTATGCTAAAATCAAAGTATTATGAAAAGAGTATTTATAGACACAATGGGCTGTCAAATGAACAAGTCCGACACTGAAAGAATGTTAGGTATGTTATCTTACCTTGGCTACGATGAAACAAAAGAGCCAAAAGATGCGAATTTATTAATTATTAATACTTGCTCTATTCGTCAATTGAGCGAAGACAAAGCATTTAGCGAAATCGGAACTTGGGGACAATGGAAAAAACGCGGTAAAGATATAAAAATTGTTTTCAGCGGTTGTGTTGCACAACAAAAACAAAGAGAAATCTTTAAAAGAGCGCCTTATGTTGATTTGGTTATAGGAACTCATAACATTTACCAATTGCCTGATTTAATTAAACGTATTGAAAATGGTGAAACCCGTATTTGTGAATGTCCTGATATACCTTATGGTGAAAAAGATATTGAAATAAAACGTGTAAAGAGTGTTAATGCGTGGATTCCGATTACGGAAGGCTGTAATAATTTCTGTACTTATTGTATTGTGCCATACACAAGAGGTAGAGAACGTTCAAGACTTCCCGAAACTATTATTAAAGAGGCAAAAGATGCTTTATCGCAAGGTTTTAAAGAGATTACTCTACTTGGACAAAATGTTGACAGTTACGGAAAAGATTTTAAAGATCGTGAATACCGTCTTGCAGACCTTTTGACTGAATTAAACGCTCTTGAAGGTGATTTTTGGATTAGATTTGTAACTTCTTATCCGACAGATATCACAGACAATTTAATTGAAACAGCGGTAAAACTTGATAAGGTTTGTGAATATTTCCATATTCCAATGCAGTCAGGTTCAAGTGAAGTTTTAAAGAAAATGAACAGACGCTATGACCGAGAAACTTATGCAAAAATTGCAAACAAAGTTCGGGAGATGGTTCCGGATGTTACGATTACAAGCGATTTTATTGCAGGCTTTCCGGGAGAAACAGAAGAACAGTTTGAAGAAACACTTACTGCGATGGATGAATTAAATCTTGATTATTCAAATACAGCTGCCTACTCACCTCGTGAAAAAACAGTAGCAGCCAAATGGACAGACTTATATATTCCTGAAGATGTTAAAACAGAACGTTTACGCAGATTAAACGAAAAAAATATGGAATGTTGTTTGCGTTCAAACCAAAAATTTGTAGGCAGAGAACTTGAAGTTCTGATTGAAAATTTTGAAAACCATAAAGGCAAAAATGTTGTTACAGGCAGAACACGTAATAACAAAATTGTTCATATACCTTGTGAAAAAGACCTTACCGGACATTTTGTCAAAGTAAAAATAATAGGAGCAAAAACGTGGTATATAAATGGAGAAATAATTGATTAAAGAGCCATTAAGGCTCTTTTCATTTTGAAAATATTTTATGAGTGTAAAGAATTATAACAAACTCTTGCAATATTACTACAAATGTAGTAATATTATTTTGTTGATAGGTTTTTGGGGTAAAAAAGAGAAATGAGTATTTTTAATTCAATCGAATCTGAAAATTTGACAGAAAAAGATTATTACATGAATGTTGAGCAAATAGGTGATGTTACAGCAACAACGTTATACAGAAAAGGTCGTGTAGTTTTATATGAGGAAACCATAAAAGAAATCAAACACCTTAAAGATTATGGCGATTTTGAAGTTACAAAAGTTTTGAGAAGAATTCATTTTGATGAAAATGGTCGTCTTTGTCTGTAATTATTGAGGTTCATTAAGACGGTATTGCAGAGCTTGAGTTACATGTTTTGATGTGATTTGCTCCGAATTATCCAAATCTGCAATAGTTCTTGATAGTTTTAAAATCCTATCATATCTTCTTCCTGATAAGTTATATTTTTTAATTGCAAGTTTAAGAATTTAAGTTGAACTTTCATCAAGCTTGCAATATTTTTTTACCAGTTTTGATGTTAGTTGTGAATTTGTCAAAATATTTTCGTTTTTATATCGTTCTTTTTGAGTTTTTCGTGCTCTTATTACCCGTTCTCTAATTTGTGCAGATGTTTCTGCGGTTTCTTTTGTATTTAAAAGTTCTTCTGTTGTTAATCTCGGCACATCAATTTGAATATCAATTCTATCAAGTAATGGGCCTGAAAGTTTTGAACGATAGCGGTGTACTTGAAATTCAGTACAAGTGCATTGTTTTTCTTTATCGCCTAAAAATCCGCAAGGACAAGGATTCATTGCAGCTAAAAGCATAAAATCTGCTGGATATTTTACAGAATGTTTTGCTCTTGAGATTACGACTTCACCATCTTCAAGCGGTTGACGTAAAACTTCAAGGACGTTTCTCGGAAATTCAACTATTTCATCTAAAAATAACACACCTCTGTGAGCAAGGGTTATTTCACCGGGTTTGGGGCTATTTCCGCCGCCGATTATACCATTAGCGGAAGCCGTATGATGCACTGCTCTAAAAGGTCTTTCTGTCATAAGCGGATTATCTGATGATAAAAGTCCAGAAATACTATATATTTTCGTTAATTCAAGTGCTTCTGAAAGTTCCAAAGGCGGAAGAATTGAGGCAAAACATTTCGCCATCAACGTTTTACCTGAACCGGGAGTACCTGTCATAAGCATATTATGACCACCAGCTGCCGCTATTTCCAAGGCTTTTTTCGCTTTTTGCTGACCTTTTACATCCTTGAAATCATATAAATATTCTTTATCTATTCCGTTTGAAAGATAGTATTCAATGTCTGTTTTTGTCGGTGTAAGGGGTGTTTCTATAAAATGATTTACAACATCTGCAAGTGTTTTAGCGCCATAAACCGTTATTCCTTCGCACAAAGAAGCCTCTTTTGCATTAATTTCAGGCACAAAAACTTTTTCAATTCCGCTTTTTTTTAACCCTAAAACATGAGATAAAACTCCGTTTATTCCTCTCAAACTTCCGTCAAGTGATAATTCACCTAGAAAAGCACTATCAGCAATTTTTTCTTCTTCAATTACACCATCTTCAATCAAAATACCTATTGAAATCGGCAAGTCATAATTTGTTCCCTCTTTTCGTATGTCAGCCGGTGCAAGATTTATTACAACCTTCTTTTGCGGAAAGCTGAATGTTGAATTTTTTATTGCGGAACGAACTCTTTCTCTTGCCTCATTAACAGCTGTATCAGGTAAACCGACTATAGAAACCGATGGTAAAGAGTTTACCAAATCCACTTCTACGTCTGTTTTATATGAATTAAGTCCGATAATTGTTGATGTTGTAACTTTGCAAACCATAAATAAATTCTACAACAAAAAACGAGGTTTTTAAAACCTCGTTTTTTAGATTTACTTTATGCAAAATCCGCTACTTAATATTAGCGAAAGTCCAAGCGTCGAATGTAGGACGTGTTAAGTTAATATCAGATTTATCCTTTCCTGCGCCCTCTGTATCGTGAGCGATTGAACGGTATAATCTGTTATAGTATTCAATTACCATACGGTCAGAATTGAAGTAAGCTTCAGCTGTTCTTATAGCTTGACGCATCAATCTGCCCCACTCTTCTTTGTTATGGTAGTAAGTCGGAATAATTTCTTTTTCAATTACATCCATGATGTATTCGTGGTCTTTCCAATGACGTTCTTCCCAAGGAATTTCGTCATCCAAGCCTTCGTATTCTACTGTGTAACCGTTAATTCCGTTGAATGTACCTTCTACTGTCCATCCGTCATAGATTGATAAGTGTAATGCACCGTTTGCGTTAGCACTCATACCTGATGTACCTGATGCTTCGAATGGTCTTAACGGAGTATTCAACCAGATATCCGAACCACGTTTTAACATTCCGCTTAATTGTAATTCGTAACCAGGCAATACAACAACATTCTTCATTGAGTGAGATTTATTCAATAATTTGTTGAACATTTCTCTACCCATAGCATCATCTGGGTGGAATTTACCTGCAAAGATTAATTGAAGTTTATTTGCTTCAAGTAATTTCATGATACGGTCTTTATTCATTAATATTAACCAAGCACGTTTGTAATCTGCAAATCTTCTTGCCCAAGTGATTGTTAATACATCAGGATCAAATCTTTTACCAGCTTTATTAGCAATATATTTGAACAATTCTTGTTTCATTTCACGTTTTGCAGCAACCAATTCTTCAAACGATTTATCGCCGTTCATACGTTTATCTTGCCAGTAGTGTAAGTTTACGGCATTTGTAATAGCTCTGATAGGGCATCTGTCTTCAACCCAATCCCACATTCTGTTTGCAACAAGACCGTGTAATTGTGATACTGCATTTGCGATACGGCTCATTCTTAGTGCAGCAACTGTTAGAGAGAAGTTTTCACCACCTAATTCGATAGCTGTTTCTCTTGATGCACCTGCAAAGAAACCACCTTCCATCAATGTATCTACCCAGTGAACTTCGTTACCTGCTGCTACTGGTGTGTGAGTTGTAAATACTGTTCTTTTCTTAACTTCTTCCAAGTTACCTTTGTATTGTCTTAATAATTCAAATGCCGCAGGTAATGCATGTCCTTCGTTCATGTGGATAACGTCGAACTTGTATCTCATAGCTTGTAAGATTTTTATACCGCCAACACCTAAGATTGTTTCTTGAGCGATTCTGATTTTTTCGTTTCCATCGTATAATCTGTGAGAAATACTTCTTGCCCAATCGCTGTTGCCGTCAATATCTGTTGTTAATAGGTATACAGGGCAAGAACCGAATAATTCAGGTTCAACTCTGTATGCTTTAACTTTAACTTTTTCACCGAATGTATCAACTTCAACTTGTACTCCTAAATCAGTCAAATAATCATAATATTTTCTGATATAAGCAACTTCTACCTGTCCGTTATGGTCGATACGTTGATCGTAATATCCGTAAGACCAAAGCATTGTTACACCTACCATAGGCATTTGCAAGTATCCGGCAGACAACATGTGAGAACCCGCCAAGAAACCTAAACCACCTGAATATGTGCTTAAAGATTGGTCTAATGCTATTTCCATTGATAAGTATGCTACTGATGGTAATGACATAATCTTTAATTCCTTCTTTTTTATGTGTACTCTGTGCTGACAAAATACGTCAGCATTTAATAGCATAGCATAAACAAACACTATTTTCTAATTTTTTAAGTTTTTGTCTTTATTTTACCGAAAACATGGTTATAGTCCGAAAAAACGGCATTAAGAAATATTAAGAGCTATTTTAAAACTTCATTTACTATATCATTAGCATTAAATTGCAAGCATGACAATTTTTCGCATGTTGTTTGTCGGTGTTCCCATAAGCAAGGTTTTATAGGGCAGTCATCGTTTATTTTTAATGCTGTTACAAAGTCTGCCTGAGGAATGAGTTTTTTATCGTCTGTTGAACCAAAAATAGCATAAGTTCTGGTTTTAACACCCACGGCAATATGTAAAGGGGCTGAATCAGAACAGATAAATTTTTCGTATTTTGTGATTAATTTTGCCAAATCAAGCAAATTCTTTGTTTTGCCATAATAATTTGTAAAGTTTGGATTATTCAATGGTTCAATTATTTTTAAAATCTCATCAATAACTTCCTTATCGTCAGGGCCACCTGTTAAAGTAACTTGTTTACCATTTTCAAGTAGTAATCTTATAACTTCTGCCCAAATTTGAGGAGTAATCGTTTTAATCATATTTTTTTGAACACTTAATTTACTAACTCCGGGATGGATTAAAACAGAATTTGCGATTTTTTCTTCGTGTTCAATATTAATTTCAGGAACTTCAGTTTTTATTTCAGTTATTGGTGTAATAAGTTCGTGGTACATTTTTGAGGCATATTGATTTTTATTCAAAGTTACTGCTTTTGTAAGTAGTTTTTCGCTTAATTTGCCTGTGTTAAAACCGTAGCGTTCTTTTATACCTGTCATAAATAACAGTAGGCTTATAAGTTTATTACCGCCCGAGGAAATAACTGTATTAAACTTTCCAAAACGAGCTTTTAAAACTAATTTCATTAATTCTAAATATTTATTTTTACCTTTTGGATTAATAAGTATTAAATCATCAATGGTATCTGTTAAATCTTTAATACCTTTGCTTCTCGGTTCTAAACAAAGTGTTATCTTAGAATCCGGATAAGCTTTTTTTAGAGAAATTAAAGTTGGTAAAAATAAAATTTCATCACCTATACCGCCAAAATTAATTATCAAAAATTTTTTCATTTTTCCTCTTTTCTTTAAATAAGTTATAACAAAAGATAATGAAAATAGAAAGACTTTTTATATCAAAAATTTTACAAATAGGCAAAAAAATGCTATAATATAACAGTTGCCGACCTTTTTATAAATAAGTTTTGTTCTTAAATTTGAAATTTAAGAAAGGAAATTTTATGGGCAAAACATCATCTCAAACAACGTATGTTGCTCCGCTTGCAGACGGCAGTTACAGTATTAATGGAGTTACAAAAGCAACTACAAAAAGATCCGGAGGAACTATAAAAGGCAATTACAATATGAATAAATATGAGCGTGCTCTTTACGATTATGCTCAGAAGACGCTTGCCGAGATAGTTCCTAATATAAACACTTTTTCGGATAACACTATGAATAATATTCAAGCCCAACTGAATGCTTATCAAAACCAAGGTGAACAAAATATAAATAGTATGTATGCACCTTTGCTTTATAATTTAAAAAATGATATAGCTTCCCGTTTTGGCAATTTGGATAATTCAATGTTTTTGGATAATTTAAATAAAATAGAATATTCAAGAGGTAATGCAATAGCACAATTGGCGGAAAATATTTTGGCAAAAAGAAACGAGCTTATCAACGATGAACTTTCAAACAGGTATAATTTAATTAATCTTTTAAGTTCGATTCAAGGTCAGTCTAATTCAACAGCAATGAGTGCAATTACAGCAGCTTTGAATTTAGCAAACAGCCTTAAAGCAACAAATTCCGTGAATTCTTCTCCTTCATCAGGATTTAATTTACAATCAATGCTTTCATTAATGAATGCATTTTTATAAAATTTTGGGCGGTATTTACCGCCCTTTTGTTTTTGATATAATTCTTGTATGAATATTATACAGGAATTTGATACAATTTCAGCTATTTCTACGCCATTAGGTACAGGCGGGGTAGGTGTTGTAAGAATTTCAGGCGAAAAAAGCTTTGAAATAATCCAAAAAATTTTTACCGGTAAAATAACTCCAAAATTGATTTGTCATGGATGGATACACGATAATGACAAAAAAATAGATGAAGTTGTTGTTTTGCCTTTCAAAAATCCAAACAGTTATACAGGCGAAGATGTTATCGAAATTCAATGTCACGGCGGAGTTAATGTTGTTAAAAATATTCTTGATGTTGTATTAAAAAACGGTGCAAGAATGGCAGAAAAAGGTGAATTTACAAAACGAGCTTTTTTAAATAAAAAATTAGACCTTTCACAGGCAGAGGCGGTAGCGGATTTAATTCATTCAAAAACTAAAAATTTTGCAATTCAGTCAGCAAAAAATTTATCAGGTTTTTTATCTGAGAAAGTTAATGAAATAAAAAAAGATATTTTTGAAACTCTTTCAAAAATCGTTGCTGGAATTGACTTCCCAGAGGATGTTGCAGAACCTGATTATGAAGACTTGATGAAAGATTTCCAAGAACAGATATATAAAATTGATGAAATTTTAAATAGTGCAAAGTCAAGTAATATAATGCGTCAAGGTATAAAAATTGCAATTGTAGGAAAGCCGAATGTTGGTAAATCATCATTATTTAACACCCTTTTGAGTTTGGACAGGGCTATTGTTACGGAAATTGCAGGGACAACGAGAGATGTTTTAACGGAGACTCTTGATTTAGGTATTCCTGTAACTTTAATTGATACCGCAGGGATAAGAGAAGATGAAAATATAGATAAAGTAGAAGAAATAGGTATAGAATATTCAAAACAAGCCGCAAAAGAAGCCGATTTAGTATTGTTTATGTACGATTTGTCACAGGGATTAAATAATTCAGATGAAATAATACTGGATTTTATAAAAAATAAAAAACACCTTGTTATAGCAAATAAATGTGATTTGTCAAATAAAAAGCCTGATAATACAATTTTAATTTCCGCAAAAAATAAAACAGGAATAGATGAATTAAAACAAAAAATTAAAGATATTATTTTGGAATTTTCACCGGAAGATACGGAATTCGTAACAAATAACCGTCAGCAGGACTGTCTTGAAAAAGCACGTGAAAGTTTAACTCAAGCTTATATGGCAGCTACGGTTAATGAACTTCAAGATTTAATTTCGATAGACGTAAAACAAGCTCTTTTATGTTTGGAAGAAATAACCGGTGAGGTAATAACAGATGATATTTTGAATAATATTTTTGATAACTTTTGCATTGGTAAATAATTGTGGTAAAATAAAAGTATGTTTACGGGTATTATAGAAGAAATAGGTCAGGTAAAAAGTTTTAAAACAGTTTCGGAAAACGCAGAAATTGTTGTTGAATGTTCAAAAGTACTGGAAGATACAAAAATCGGCGACTCAATTTCAATTAATGGTGTTTGTCAAACTGTTATATCAATGACAGATACAACTTTCACAGCAGAAGTTTCAAAAGAAACGTTAAGTGTAACAAACTTTTTAACTCTTAAAGCAGGTGATAAAGTAAACCTTGAAAGAGCCTTAACTTTAAATGAACGAATAGGCGGACATATTGTATCAGGTCATGTTGACGGTGTTGCAAAATTTTTATCGTCAATTAAAAACAGCAATAATTTCTATGAATTAGTCTTTGAAGTAAATGATGAAATTGCACGATACATTATCAAAAAAGGTTCAATTACTCTTAACGGAATCAGTTTGACCGTTGTGAATATCCAAGGTAATACATTTAAAGTTGCGGTTATTCCTCATACATTTGAAAATACTAATTTATCATTTTTAAAACCAAATCAAAATGTTAATGTTGAAACAGATGTTTTTGCAAAATATATAGAAAAGTTTTTATTTAATGAACGAACAACATCAATGATAACGGAAGATTTTTTGAAAGAAAACGGATTTATTTAATGACTGATTTTAAATTTGATAGTATAGAAGAAGCAATAAAAGATTTCCAATCTGGGAAACCAATAGTTGTCGCAGATGATGAAGACCGAGAAAACGAAGGTGATTTAATAATTTCTGCTCAATGTATAACTCCCGAATTGATTAATTTTATGGCAAAAGAATGTCGCGGTTTGATTTGTCTGGCTATTTCCGATGATATAGCCCAAAATTTAGCTTTGCCTCAAATGGTTGAAAATAATACCGAAAAAATGCGAACAGCTTTTACGTTAAGTATTGATGCTGCCGAAAGATTTGGCGTAACAACCGGTATATCTGCATTTGACAGAGCTAAAACAATAGAAATTGCAATATCAAAAACATCTTGTCCTCATGATTTGCGTCGTCCGGGACATGTTTTCCCTTGCGTTGCACGTAAAGGCGGTGTATTGACAAGAATAGGTCATACGGAGGCTTGTGTAGATATGGCAATTCTTTCAGGGCACAGACCGGCAGGCGTTATGTGTGAAATCATGAAAGAAGATGGTTCAATGGCTCGCAGGGATGATTTAAGAGCGTTTGCTAATAAATATGGATATAAATTTATTTCAGTTTCAGAACTTGTTGCTTACAGACTTCAATCAGAAAAGCTTATTGTTCGTGAAGCAGAGGCATTTTTGCCTACAAAATTTGGTGATTTTAAAATTTACGGCTATATTAACAAGGTTAACGGGCATGAACATGTTGCATTGGTAAAAGATGACGAAAGTGATAAAATTCCGTTAATAAGAGTACATTCAGAATGTTTGACAGGTGATGTATTCCATAGTTTAAAATGTGATTGTAATTCTCAATTGCATAGTGCAATGCGAATGATTGAGGAATATGGAAAAGGTGCAGTCGTATATATGCATGACCACGAAGGCAGAGGAATAGGATTGGTTAATAAAATAAAAGCGTATGCTCTGCAAGAAAAGGGTCAAGATACTATTGAAGCAAATATTTCTTTGGGATTTAAAGAAGATTTGCGTGATTATGGTGTTGGGGCGCAAATAATACGCGATATAGGCTTTACAACTTTTAATTTAATAACTAACAATCCCAAAAAAATAATAGGTTTAGAAGGATATGGATTAAAAATACACGATATAGTGCATATAAAATCTGAAATTACGGCATATAATAAAAAATATCTGGATACCAAAAAAGAAAAAATGCATCATACTTTATAAAAGGAATATTTATGGAAAACACAAGCTACGAAACCACAATTTTAACAAGTGATTTATATAAAATATTCAAAGGCGCATATAATGATTTTCGTGCAGTAGCGTCAAGTGATTACATGTTTGAACTTCCACCGTTAGAATATCAAGAATTTATAGATGCAATAGATAAAGAGTATGTAAAATGTATAGTATTGTTGGAAAATCATATTCCGACGGCATTTTTAATATATACAATGGCAATTTCCGAATCGATAGAATTAAATGTTATTCACTGCTTGGGCAGTGAGGATTTATTAACAAAACGTAAATTGTTAATGGAAAGATTTTTAAAAGAAACGGAAAAAGAACGTGCCGAAAAAGTAGTATGTTATCCTCTTTTAGGAATTCAGTCCGGATTTACAAGCGATATTTCTCATTATGGCTTTAAATTTGTAGGTTTGGCTGTTTTAAGATTCATGATGGATAATAAGAATTCGGAAGAAATATTAAACAGTTTGGCTTCTGAGCCAAAAGATGACAGTTACAAAGTTACAACTTGGGAAAATATGTATTATGATGATGCCGTAAAAATAATTCATGAAGGATTTAAAACGGCTTCTGATGCACTATTTGATACGCGTTATTTAACTAAGGAAGGCACGGATGATGTTCTGGATAAAATAGTAAACGGAGTATACGGAGAATTTTTACCGGAAACTACAAGTGTTCTTATGCATAATGGTCGTCCTTGCGGTTTTTGTTTTACAAACATAACCGGTGGCAAAATAGCAAATATTCCTCTTGTATCAATAGAAAAAGAGCATCAAGGAAAAGGCTTAGCTAAACATTTAATAAAAAAATCTGTTTCAGGTATTTTGAAACTTGTTCGTTCCGGAGAAAGGGATTTTACAGAAGTAAATGTTTCAGCGGAAACAAATAATATATCAGCATTAAAGATGTATAGGCACGCTGGTTTTAAAGAAGATTACAGCTACCCACAAGCTTATTTGCCTATATAATGTTAATAATCATTTGATTTTTGGCATATATTAAGTATGGAAAATGTTAACTGGCTAAAATTAAAACTTGAAAAAAAGACAATGGATTTGCAAGCCTCCAAAGCGGAGAATCACGCAAGTTTATCTTCTGACGGTAATTTTTCCAAGGATTTAGTTCAACGTACACAAGATAAAATAATGACTAAATTCCAAAGAGAATACGTAAATCCGTCAAAATTACGTATGAATAATTTAGCCAGTATAGATAGGGCAGTATATGTAAAAAAACTGCTAAATCTGCCTACAAATATGGTTGAATTACTTGTTATGGTTCAAAATGACGGTAAAATGCCTACAATAAGAAGTACAAAAAATTTATTAAATGATGTACAGGAACAAAATCCACAAAATCAACAAGATAATCAAAATGCCATTGAAAATGAAGAAAATATTTCTCGCAGAACGAAAAAAGTAGATAAAGAAGCATTTGTTGCAGAATTAAATAACGCACGTAAAGAAATAATATTAAAACAAGCCGAACAAGTGCAGACAAATCAACAAAAGCCTGTACAAAATCAACCTGCTACACAAGAAAAACCTCAAATACAACAGCCAAATAATCAACAATCACAAGTGCAACAGCAAAACGTTCAACCACAGTCACAGATTCAACAACAATCTCAGGTGCAACAGCCTACGAATAATCAACAGGTTCAAAATCAAGCTACTTCTCAGCCTAATGTGCAATCACAGCAGAATATTCAGCAACAAGCCCAGGTGCAGCAACCTACGAATAATCAACAGCAGGTTCAAAATCAAGCAAGTCAGCAACCTACTGTACAACCACAATCTAATGTACAGCCACAACCGCAAGTACAATCGCAGCCGAATGTACAACCACAGCCAAACGTACAGTCTCAGCAAAATGTACAACCGCAACAAAATACACAACAGCAAGTAACAAATCAGTCCCTTCAACATCCGAAATGGACAGATCCTCAGCAATTTGCCCAGGATGTAAATTCAACCCGTCAAGGTATAATTCAGCAAAAAATAGCAGAAAATATAGAATCACAAATTCAACAGACAATACAAAATAACATTCGTATACAGCAACAACAGTTGCCGATTCAACAACAACCATTGCCTCAACAACAGCCGAATGTTCAATCGCAACAGCAAGTACAACAGGCTACAAATAATCAACAACAGGTTCAAAATCAAGCTACTCAGCAACCGACTGTACAACCACAGCCGCAAGTACAGCCTCAACCAAATGTACAGCCACAACTGAATGCTCCACAACAGCAGACTGCACAGCAGCAACCGCAAATTCAACAACAATCGCAGGTGCAACAGCCTACGAATAATCAACAACAGCTTCAAAATCAACTTGTTCAACAGCCACAAGTGCAACAATCGGTAAATAATCAATCTCAGGCTCAACACAGGACAGTTGTTCCTCAATTGTTTTCTCAACAAGTGAATGCAGCGCGGCAAAATATAATCCAAAATAGAATAAATCAAAATATAGAATCACAAATTCAACAGACAATACAAAATAACATTCGTGTACAGCAACAACAGTTGCCGATTCAACAGCAACCTTTGCCTCAACTTCAGCCAAACGTACAGCCACAACCGAACGTTCAACCACAGCCGAACGTTCAACCGCAGCCAAACGTACAGCCACAGCCAAATGTACAGCCTCAGCCGAACATTCAGCCACAACCGAACGTTCAACCACAGCCGAACGTTCAACCGCAGCCAAACGTACAGCCACAGCCAAATGTACAGCCTCAGCCGAACATTCAGCCACAACCGAACGTTCAACCACAGCCGAA
>JAFWGJ010000075.1 GCA_017512405.1 bacterium
AGATTCAACGAGCCAGCTGGGCTACACGCGCTTATATTCGATTTTATTTTGTGTTCTTCGCTGGATAGAGCGTAAATTTAACTTATGTTGAACTTTTACTCTCGTTCTCGCCAAATCGTAAAAGATTCAACGAGCCAGCTGAGCTACACGCGCCTATTTATTTTGTAAATTCATTCTAACAAATAAACAAATTTTTTCAAGGTTTATATTAAAGTTTGTCGTATTCTTTTTTTATTTCTTTAATATCCTGCCACATAAGCCACTTTGGACTTCCTTTTTCTCTTGAATCGTTCCTCAACAAATATGCTGGGTGAAAAATCGGCATTATTTTTGTATTTTCTATGCCGTATTCTTCACCATCAAACCATTTACCTCTAACTCTTGTTATTCCTCCCACATCACCTAATATTGATTGAACGGCAACACCGCCGCATAACAATATTATTTTTGGATTTAAAATTTTTATCTGTTCGTCTAAATATTCCCTGCAAGCCTCTTTTTCATCAGGTAAAGGATTTCTGTTCTCCGGCGGACGACACTTTATTGTATTACATATATAAACATCCTTTTTTCTGCTCAAACCAACACATTCAAATATTTTATCCAATAATTGACCTGCTTTTCCTACAAACGGCAAACCTTTCTGATCTTCCCAATATCCGGGTGCTTCACCGATAAGCATTAATTTATTATTCGGAATTCCGTCAGAAAAGACAATATTTGTACGAGTTTTACACAAATCACATTTTTGGCAATTTAAACATTTATTTTTTATTTTTTCAAGTTCTTCTTTGTATAATTTTTCCATATTTATATATCATTTTCCAATAATATTTTTTTCAATATTTCCGCTGATTGTTTTAATTTATTTTCTTCTTCGGCATCAAGTTTTATCGGAACATGTGTTTCCATACCATTTTTACCAATAATTGCAGGCATACTTAATGCTACATCTTTAATTCCATACTCGCCATGCATCATTGAAGATATTGGCAGAATCGATTTTTCATCTCTCACTATTGCCTCGCAAATTCTTTTTACTGCCATTGCAATTCCGTAATAAGTAGCTTTTTTCTTTGAGATTATTTCATAAGCACTGTTTTTAACTTTTTTAGCTATTTCTTCTCTTGCCTCTTTATGATTAAAATGATTTCTCATCTCGCAAAAATCATCTAATTTTATGCCTGAAATATTTGCACTGCTAAATGCTGCAATTTCGCTATCACCATGTTCACCTATTATAAACGCATGAACTGATCTTGTATCAACATCTAAATGATTTCCTATTTCATATTTTAATCTGGCACTATCCAAAACTGTTCCCGAACCTATTACTCTATGTTCATCGTAACCGCTTAATTTTTGTGCAACTGCAGTTAAAATATCAACAGGGTTTGATACAATTAATAAAATCCCTTTAAAATCACGTTTTGTTATTTCCGGAATTATGGATTTATATATTTCAATGTTCTTTTTTACCAAATCTAAACGTGTTTCGCCTTCTTTTTGACTTGCACCTGCAGTTATTATTATTAAAGATGCCTTGTCTATATCACTATAATCACCGGCGTATATTTTCATAGGTTTTGCAAAAGATACGCCATGGCTTATATCTAAAGCTTCACCTTCCGCACGTTCTTTATCTGCATCAATTAATACCATTTCTGAAAACAATCCACTTTCCATTAAGCTGAAAGCTGATGCAGCACCTACAAATCCACAGCCTATTATTACAACTTTTCTGTAATTTATACAATTTTTACAATGAAATTCCATATCAAATCCTTTCAAATTATATCTATTATTATAAATCAAACTTTTTTAAAATTTGTATCGCCTAAAAAGTTAATAAATTGTTAAAAAATCTAATTTTTCATAAAAAAAGAGTTATAACGATAATGTAAGAAGTAGATAACAAAAAAGGAAATATCGGAGGTGTTATTATGAGATTTAATGTTATTGAAAAAAATCCTGAATGTTACATTTCAAGCGTAAGAAACAACTTGGAAAACCTTTTAGACGCAGTTATTGACCGTTCTGAAAACGCTTTATTCCAACCTATGAGCGAAGTTAGAGAAAACTAAAAAGAATATTTAGTTA
>JAFWGJ010000076.1 GCA_017512405.1 bacterium
CAAATCCTGTAAAAGCATTACAACAACAGGCAGCGTAGTAAACAGATTTTAATTAAATTAGGTAAGGATAAGGTAAGTTAATAAATTTTAGTTAGTGTGAATTTTAACCTCTCAGAGATGAGAGGTTTTTATTTTGTTTATAAACGTGATATTATTTAAATATGTTTTTGGATTATTTTAATTTTCATAATTACTCAGTAGCTGAGCTTGACGCTATGAATTTTATTTTAGCATTCTTTTTGTGTTTGATTGTAACTTATTATGGTTGGAAAGCCAAAATAGATACGAACATTAATCCTAAATGGATAAATATAGGTGTAATTGTATTTATTTTTGCCGATATAATTTATGAATCATACAATTTTGCTCTTACGATAATGTTTGCAAAACTAATATTTACCTTAGTTTGTTGTTTTTGTTTTGTAAAAATTTTAAATAAAATCTTTCAATAAAAGGGCTGTTTTAAAAACAGCCCTCTTATGTTTATTTTTTCTTTTCTGATTTATCGGCAAGTTCAGAATCCACTCTTAAAAATACAGGGTGTATATCTTCTTTTGAAATTAATTTACCGATTTTAATGTTATCAGTGGTTAAATCATCATATTTTGTATCTAAATTAAACGATAATTGTTTTGCCATATCTTGCGCAATGTTAGGGCAGAACGGCTCTATTAATGATGCGATTACACACATTATATCAAGGACTGTTGTTAAAACTTGTCCGCATTCTGTCATTTTTTCTTCTTTTGCAAGTGTCCAAGGTGCATTATCTGTTACGTATTTGTTTGTCGTGTCAACGAGTTGAATGATGGCATTTACAGCTTCTGCAATTTCAAAATTGTCAAAATGATTTTTTACAATATCAACGGTATTTTTTGCTGAATTTAAAATTGGTGCATCTGTTTTAAATTCAGGTTTAACTTCTCCGTCAAAATATTTTACAAGCATTGAAAGAGTTCTGTTTAGTAAGTTGCCCATTGAATTTGCAAGATGTGCATTAACTTTTTCTTTAAAATCATCATCTGAGTAGTTGCCGTCTTTACCGCAAGGTGCAGCAGAGGCCATGTAATAACGGAGTGCATCTGCATTTTGAAGCTCAAAATTGGTTAAAATATCCTGCGGAGCTATAACGTTTCCAAGTGATTTTGACATTTTAGCTTCATCTATTGTAATCCATCCGTGTGCAAAAAGATGTTTCGGAAGAGGCAAGTCCAATGCCATTAATATTGCAGGCCAATAAATACTATGAAATTTAAGTATATCTTTACCAATAACGTGAACATCTGCCGGCCAATATTTGTTAAATTCTTCGCTGTTTTCTTCTGTATCATAACCAAGAGCCGTAATATAGTTTGAAAGTGCATCTATCCATACGTAGATAACCTGTTCCGCATCATCTAAAACAGGTATACCCCACGTTACATTTGAAATTGAACGTGATACAGAGATATCTTGAATATCGTCAAGTTGGTTTAAAACTTCATTTGCTCTGAATGACGGAACTATAAAATCAGGATTTTCTTTGATATGTTTAATTATTGCATCTTTGTACTTCGTAAGCTTAAAGAAATAATTTTCTTCGCAAACTTCTTCCGGTTTTTTCATATGGTTAGGACATAAGCCGTCTTCAGTTAAATCTTTCTCGCTTAGAAAACACTCACAGCCCTGACAATACAATCCTTTATAAGAATTTTTATAGATATCACCTTTTTCAACAAGTTTTTTAAATATTTTTTGAACTGCTTTTTTGTGATATTCGTCAGTTGTTCTTATGAATTTGTTATAACTAACATCAAGTGCTTTCCAACATTCTTGAAATTTTGCGGAATTTTCATCACAAAGTTCTTTTGGCGAAATTCCTTTTGTGGCAGAAGTTTTTTGAATTTTTATACCGTGTTCATCGGTTCCGCTTAAAAAGAATACATCATTCATTCTTTTTTTGTAATGTCTTGCGATTATATCAGTTAAAATTTTCTCATAAGCGTGTCCTATATGCGGCGCTCCGTTTACATAATCTATTGCAGTTGTTAAATAATATTTTGTCACCTGTTTTTCTCCTTATTATGTGTTTATTATACATTAAAATTTGCAAAATTTTAAATATGTAATAAAATAATAGTTATACTGATAGAAATTTTAATAGAGTAATTTATTATGGATAAAATAAAAATACCTGAACCACTAAAAGAATTTTTGCTATCTGCAAAATTTTTGAATAGTCTTTATTTTTTCTTGTTTACGCTTGTGATGACTTTAATTATTGCATCTCAGAATTTTTTGTTTCAAAGAGTTGTGGAAAATGGTATAAGCAGACGTGATATTATTGCGGAAAAGACGATTGTTGTAGAAGATACAAAGCGTACTGAGCAACATAAAAAAGAAGTTGCGCAAAAAATTGAACCGATTATGACTGTTACAGAGGATGATTTTATTAAAAATAATTTGTCTTCTCTGCAAAGTTCAATATTAAAAATCAGGGAAAAAGATACCTCAGAGGATACAAAAAGAGAAGAGTTAAGTCTGTTATTTGATTCGGATAACATAACAAAACAAAATTTTGTTATAAATTATCTTTTAAAAACTCCGGAAAATGATTTAAAAACTTTATTTGAAAAATCAAAGCTTACATTGATAAATATTTTAAATATAGGAATAAGTGAAAGAGATTTTGATAAACATTTTCTTAATAATATTATCAGCAAACACGTTTCCGCTGATATTCCAAAAAATCAAGTTACGGTTATAAAAGCACTTTTAGAACAAATTCTTGTTCCAAATCTTGTTGTAGATGAATTTGCAACTGATATAGCAAGAAAAAATGCCCAAAATGCTGTTAAGCCGTATGAAGTTACATTTGAAAAAGGCGATAAAATTCTTTTTGAGGGTGAACCGGTAACAAAATTAAAAAGGGATGCTCTAAGACAGGCCGGATATAATCTGGTAGAAGTTAATTTTAATGGACTTGCCGGAGTTTTCTTTGTTATAGCGTTTTCTGTACTTGCTTTTTTAATGTATTTGAATACTTTTGAAAAAAATAAAGTTACATTATCTCAAATACAGATTATGGCTATTTTATCAGTAGTTTTGGCTTTTATTGCCGTTGTTTTACCAACAGGATTTTCACCGTACGTTTTACCTTTTCCAGCTTATATAATGCTTATTTCTATTGTTCTAAATCCGAGAATTGCTTTTGTAAGTGCGTCTTTAATGCTTGGTATAATAACAATGGGTATGCAATATGATATACAGTTTATGTCATCACTAATGATAGTAAATGTTGTATCTTCAGTATTCATGGCAAAAGTTAATTTTACAAGAAGATTTGATTTAATTAAAGCCGGTATATATATAGCAACAATTGGCGCATTTTTTGTTGTAAGTATTTATTTACTGGAAAAATTCATGATTGAAATTGAAAATATACTGATTATCCGCGATGCAGTATTGATGTTTATTAACGGTGTAATAAGCAGTATGATAGTTTTAGGTGTTTTGCCATTGCTGGAAAGTGCATTTAAAATAGTAACACCTTATGCATTGGCAGAACTTGCTGACCACAATCAGCCTGTTTTAAAGAGATTACAAATGGAAGCACCCGGTACTTACCACCATTGTTTGATGGTTGCAAATCTTTGCGAAGCCGCAGCAGAAGCTATTGGGGCAAATCCTATTCTTGCAAAAGTCGGTGCTTATTATCATGATATAGGAAAATTAAAAAGACCGTTTTTCTTTGTAGAAAATCAATCCTCTTTTGGTATAGAAAATCCGCATAACAAACTTAATTCCAGATTAAGTAAGATGGTTGTAACCGCACACACAAAAGACGGTGTGGAAATAGCAAAAGAATATCATCTTCCACCAATAATAAACGACTTTATATTGCAGCATCATGGCGACGGACTTGCAAGTTATTTTTATAATCAAGCAATTAAAGAGGAAGGTGCTGAAAATGTTAAGGAAGAACAATTTAGATATTCAGGTCCGAAACCAAAGACAAAAGAAGCAGCTATTTTAATGATAGCGGATGCTGTTGAAGCAGCTGTAAGAGCTATGAAGGCGACTACTGCAGAAGAAATTGACCCTATTATCAAAAAAATTGTTGATGAGAGACTAAAAGATAACCAACTTTCAGAATGTCCTCTTACTTTTTCTGATATAAACATTATTTCGGCAACATTTAGCAGAATTTTAAGAGGTACTCAACACGATAGAATAAAATATCATCAAAATATTGTTGAAGAATTAGACAGTTCAGATGTTATTCTTCCAAGTCAAATGCATATTATGGACAAGGAAATGGAAGAAAAAGTTAAAAAATTGGAAAATGGGAACAATGACTAAACCCATCATAAACATATTCAGTGAAAATATTTATGATAAATGGCAAGTAGATGAAGCTAAATTAATTGATATAGGAAGAAATGTTCTAAGTTATTACTTAAACAGGTCTGACATCTATGAAAATTCTTGCTTGAAAAATGAGGATTTTGATACACTAACTTTCGATATTCTTTATTGTGACGGAGAAAAGACACATCAAATTAATAAAGAATATCGTGATAAAGATTATGTTGCAGACATTATTACTTTTGCAATTTTTGCTGATACTGCCCCTGAAGAAAGATTTATTTTTGATGGCGAAATTAA
>JAFWGJ010000077.1 GCA_017512405.1 bacterium
TGTAGGCGTTGATAAAATGGGATTTTTACACGCACAAGACGTAATGGGAAAAGGTGCATTAAAAGATAAATTACAACCAAATCAAAAACTAGTTGTTCAAGTTGTAAAAGAACCAACAGGACACAAAGGTCCAAGAGTAACAACAGAAATAAGCCTTCCTGGAAGATTTTTAGTTTTAATGCCAAGCGAACCGGGGATTAACGTAAGCCGTAAAATTGAATCTTCAAAAGAACGTGCAAGACTAAAATCTATCGTAAGTCTTATGAAACCTGTAGGTGTTGGCGTAATCATAAGAACAGAAGCTGAAAATCAGTCAGAAGCTGACATTCAAGAAGATTTAGAAATACTTTTGGAAAAATGGAATAACATCGTAACAGCAGCAGAATCTTTAACTCCGCCAAACCTTTTATACAGAGACCAAGATTTGTTATACAGAGTTATAAGAGAAGCTTGTTCTGAAGATGTAACTGAAATTATTGTAGATACAGCATTTGCACTAAACCGTGTTCAGTCATTATTACAAAATTGGCACATGAACAAAAACATTCAGGTGTCTTTATATAAAGGCAATGAACCGCTTTTGATTGCAACTAATGTTCATAAAGAAATCAAAGCTGCTTTAAATATGAAAGTTAATATGCCATCAGGCGGTTACTTGTTTATCCAGCAAACAGAAGCTCTTACAGTTATTGACGTAAACTCAGGTAAATTTGTAAGCTCTGCAACCCAAGATGAAACCATTTTAAAAACAAATATTGAAGCAGTTCACGAAATAGCACGTCAATTACGTTTACGTAATATAGGCGGTATGATTATCATAGACTTTATTGATATGACCTCTCGTGTAGACAAATTAGCTATTATGGAAGAACTTGAACTTGCAATTGAAGATGATAAAGCAAAACCACAAGTTGGTCAGTTATCTGATTTAGGACTTGTAGAAATGACACGCCACAGACAAGGTCAGGCGATTTCGGAAGTCTTTGCTAAAAAATGTCCTCATTGCCACGGCGAAGGTATTTTAATAGAAGATTTCAAATTTGCATCTCCGACAGCAGAAGGAGAATACAGAGCAAAAGCTGCTAAAATGAAACTTCCAATCAGCGGATTTAAGAAAAATAACAACAAAAAACAAAATAATAATAACCAACAACCTCAACAAGAGGTAATGGAACAATCTCAACCAATTGAAATGACATCAGAACAACCATCTAATGTAGCACAAGAAGAAACTCAAAAAAGAGATAACAAAAAAGGTAAAAAAACAAACAAACGTAATCTTAACAAACAACAAATAAATGAAGATGCAAACGTTAAGACTGCTCAAACAATGATTACAGCGGATGATGAAATCAAACCTGTAATTCCTGAGCCTCAAATTCAAGAAGAACAAGTATCTGTTGAAATTAAAGCTGAAGAAGCACCTAAAAAATCACGCAGACCAAACAGAGGCGGTGCAAAAACAAAACGTCAACCAAGAAAAAGAAAAAGTGAGGAAAGTTTTGCAGAGTAAAATTTTTAAAATACTTTTTTCTTTAATATTTTGTTTTATAATAATCAATCCGTCGTTTGCCGTCGGTGAAACACAAATTCCGGTGTCTCAATCATATACGGATGCTGTTCAATCGGCAACAAATCAAATAAACACTCAACAGCAAACAGTTACAACACAAGCACCGGAAAATAAAAACGAAACATTAGCTCATCAAGCAGTTACAGGAAGCATTGACGAAGCGGCAAATGCACTTAAAAATCAAACTGAACAACAAAGTATTGTCAGTAATGAAATAAAAAAACAAACTAAAACAAAAAAAAGTTATGTAAATATAATTTTTAAATTCATACTTGCAATGGTTTGGGTTTGCATTTCGTCAGTAATAATTTTTATTATATTAATTTCATACAAAAAATTAATTTTAAAGGGAAAACCAATAACTCCGACTTATGAAAGCCTGGCAGAATCCTTAGAAACTCCTAAAAATTTTAAAGAAGCTATAAAATTGTTTTTAGATAAAACAAAATGGGACTAATAAAGATACTAAGTTACTGAGGCAATAGGTGAAATTATAATAGGATTTCTAATACAACTCCAACAATAAATGCAACAATTAAAAGAATTCCTGTTATTTTCAGGCATTCTTTTTTGTTTTCATTATTTTGGAATAACACTAACAAACCTAAACCTGCATTGGATGTAAGTCCTGCAATTAAAGCCCCGAATGCAATAACGTGCTTTAAATAAAGCATTACGATTAAAACAGAAGTTGCACAATTCGGGATTAAACCTACGAATGAGGCTAAAATAATTTGTAAGAAACTATGAACTTTAAAAATATTGTTCATAATATCATTTGCAAAACTAAAAGCAAAATCTAAACAACAATTAACGATTAAAATAAATAAAAATACGTTAAAACAGTGTTTCAAGGGATGGATAAACAAATTTGTAACCTGTGAGTGTATTTCATTATGACAACATCCGCATTCACAAACTTCGATTTTTTCCGGCGCCTGTTCAAGGTCTGTTTTAAAAACAAAATCTACAAGATATCCGGCAATAATACCTATACCGATTTTAGTTGCTATAACAGGAGCGATTACAGAAAAGCTTTCAGGGTGAACCAACAAAATAGGTATAGCTTCGTCACTGGTTGAAATATATATCGCAATCAACGTTCCTAATGTAATAAATCGTTTTACATAAAGCATCGTTGCAATAACAGAAAATCCGCATTGCGGAATAGATGCAATAACACTGCCGACAAAAGGTCCCCAAAGCCGAGAACTTAACGACAATTTTTCAATTTTTTCCGAAAAATAATTTTCAAAAATTTCAATAAAAAGGAAAATTATAAACAAAAACGGTATCAGATTAATACTTTCGGCAACAGCTTCCTGCAAAAAAACAGGCACATGAAGAAATTGAACAAACTTCAGAATAATATCCATGCATTGTTCATTAAAATTATTTATTTGTTGTAAAAATTGAATAATCATACCGAAATGATTATATCACAAAATATGTTATTTGCAGGTAACAAAAGTTGTTCCGTCCAGTCTAATTTCCGGATTATTTATACAAGTTCCGTCTTCTTTTGTTTTAAGATATTCCATATTACCAACAGCTATAATCCAAGAAAAAGCACATTTGCGGTCATCAGGAATAAAAGTTGAAGAAGTAACATCCGAACCACAATATGTTTCAAGTTCTCGTTTACTTACATTATAACTTACAGTTGAATGAAAGTAATCTACACCAGCCTTTGCAGCACCTTTATTTGGACCATCTATATCAATCACCATATAAAAATGTCCATTTTCTCCTGAACTAGCATCAAAATACATTGATGCACCATCTGCGGTAATAATTTTATATGTATAGTTACTATTATCATCACCAGTACTAAAGCATCCTTCACCTGTATTAAGACCACAAACTTTTGATGTTTTCATAAATTCTGTTATACGTTCACCTGCACGTTTTGATTTTAACTTATTATCTGTAATTTCAACAAACCACTCCTCATAAGGTCCATAAACAGCTACAGCACATCCGAACGCATCCTGAATATTTTGGTATAGTTTTTGAACTTTTGCAACTTTTTCCTTTTCACCTGTTGAACTGTTTAAATTAGGCAAAGTCAAAGCAGATACTATACCGATTACACCTATTACTATTAATGTTTCAGCAAGTGTAAATGCAAAAGTTTTTTTAGCCAATGAACAAAATTTGTTGCTCATAAATGCCTCCAACCAGTCTCATAATATACTATCATTATTTATTATCTTTTAAGCTTTATCAACCCTTGTATAAAGTTTTATTTTAATTAACATTTTTGTAAAAAAATCTTAACAAACCCTGAAAAACATGGCAAAAAAAAATCTTCACACGTTATATAACAGTATGATTAATCCGATTAGTGTGTCATGTGATAAGATTAAAATGCCGATGTTTGGTAAATACCAGACAAATCCTATCGCTTATAAAAGCTCAAAAGCTGATACATTTGAACATGCTAAATCAATTACTAATTTATCATTTACCTCTGTCGATGACACTATTGTAGGAAGAACCGTTAGAGAACTCGGTGATGTTCCTTGTCCTTATTGCGGTATAAAACTTATTAACGGTAAAGAAATATCCCACCTTAATAAAGAAAACCTCGGAGGAAGAAGCGAAGATGCAGTTGCACTACTTCAACCTTTTGAAGACAGAATGCACCCTGTTGAAAAAAATGTTTTTGCTATTATAAGAACTTTAAGCAAAAAAAATCCCGATAAAAACATCCGCGAACTTCTTGATACAGTAAGACCTCAACATCTTGAAAATGTTAAAAAAATGGAATACGAAACACTTGGAAAGATGTCTGAGTTTGTAAATAAAAAGATTTCAAACGAAAATGACAGTAAAAAATTAACAGGTTTGATTGACGAATCAAAAAGCATTATTGAAAAACAAGACGAAAACTACATTTTCCGCAGACGCAGATTTATGCAAAAATTTGATGCAATAGCAGAAGAAATGCAAGATAAAAATTCTGCACAAGAACTTAAAAACATTGCGGAAGAATTACCAAAAGCACAAGACCACGTAAGTACATTCATTGTAAAATATACACAAAAAGACCCTAAATCAAAACAAGAAAAAACACCTTACCAAATCGGCATTGCACTTGTTGAACCATCAGTAGGTTCACTTGAACACATCACCCCTCGCCACCCGCAAGACGAATCAGATGGCGGTAAGAATTTATACTCTAACTATGTTTATGCAAGCCGTGAATGGAATACAAAAAGAAAAAATATGCCGCTTGATCAATGGGTAAAACAAAATCCTGATATTCCTAAGCATATGCAAAAATATATGGATGTTGTAATTGATAAGATTAATAAAGGCGAAGCTTTCAAAAAATGCAGAGTTTACCCTATTATTGCAGCAGAAACTCTTGAAAAAGAATCAAAAGGTTTAATCAAAATTAATACATCAAAATTAAAACTTACTCCTGCACAAATAAAAGAAGAAAGAGCTCGTGTTGAAAAAGAAGAACAAAAAATAACAGAAAAAGCAAAGAATAAAGCAAAGAATAAAGGTAATAAAAAAACTCCGAAATCAATAAATTATATCATTTAATAACGGGAAATAACATGATACAACCTCTCAAAATTTTTTCATTAAATTCAACAAAACCAATCCAACAAACAAACAATACAAAATTGCCTCACGTCAGCTTTGCAACAAAGCCTGATACTTTTGAAAAGACTGTTCCGCAAAAAAGTATTTTAGCACCTGCTTATGTTCCGTTTTTGGGATATGCTCATGATGAACAGGTAAGAGCTTTGGGACACATTGTTTGTCCTTGCTGTGGTATTGAAATGATGACACAGGAAGATATGCATGATGTTTCAAAAAATTTAGGCTGCACAAGTAAAGAAGCCGTTAAAACTCTTGATAAATATGAAAAACATATGCGTCCGATTGAAAAAGAATGTTTTAATTTACTTAAAGGCTGGTCAGAAGAAAAACCTGATGCTAATTTCAGAGATTTACTGAGAGAAAATAAAGCTCCGCAACTGGCAAAACTTCAAGAAAAGCAGAATACAATTTTAGACACAGTTAATGAGATTTCTAAGCAACTTTCGGAAAAAGAACAGCAAGAAATTCAAAAAGTTACCGATTTAACAAGAAAACTTGTAGCTTCCGATGATAAAGAGATTAAATTCAAAAGAAAATCTTTTATAAAAGATGTTGAAAAACTTGAGCCTCAAATTTCAAATAAAGAAGTTTACGCTCAAATTCACCAAGAAGCGGAAAAAATGCCGACTTCTCAGAATGATGTAAGCGCTTTTGTCGTTAAATATTCAGAAAGAAGCCATAAAGAAATCGGCGAACGTCTGGTTAAGTTGTCTGTCGGAACAATTGAACACATTCACCCTCGCTCTGAAGGAGGAAGAAATGTTCCGGGAAATTATATGCTTGAATGCGGCGGATGTAACCACGAAAGACAAAGCATCCCTCTTGGCGATTGGGTTGATGCACACCCTGAAATGAAAGAAAATTCTCAAAAATATATTGATGAAGTAATCAAAAGAATTAATAAAGGTGAAATGAAAGGTTTCTCCTTCTACCCTGAGGCTGTTGCCAAAACTTTATATCACGAATCAAACGGAAAATTAAATTTAAAAGTTGAAGGTATAAAAGCTAACGCTTAATTATTGAATAACGGTTCAAGCTTTTGGCTTAATTCATCTGTCAATTCTCTGTAATTTTTAGATACGGGAGTCGGTTTAGATGTGTAAATAACATCGATAAAAACTCTTGAAGATTTAGGCTTTCCGTCCAGAAAAGTTTTTGATTTTGCTACATCAATTCTTGCAGGTGTAATTAATCCGCTTGATGTCATTTTTTGTATATTTTCTTTGTTTGATAAAAATTGAATAAGTTTTATAGCATGCTGTTTATTCTTTGAAGCCTTACTTACAGCCCATCCGGAAGCATCCATAGGTACAATGCTGCCCAGTTTACCATTTGGAAAATTTATTATATCCCAGTTAAAATCAGCTGCTTCACGGTATTTAGGCACTAACCAGCGCCCTGAAACCTGCATCGCCAACTTTTGCTGCAAAAACATCTGTGCCATTGTTAAACTTGCACTTTGAAACTTTTTAGGGGCTACATTATATTTGTTTCTTAAATCAGCATAAAATTTTAACCCGCATTGTGAATCAGGATTATTAATAATTACCGATTTTAAATCGTCAGATAAAATTCCGCCTCCGTTGCTCATTAAATAAGGCAGATAAAATAAAGGTTGTTCATCAAAACTTATACCGAAAATATTGTGTTTTTTAAATTGCAAAGAGATTTTTAATAAATCGTCAAGTGTCCAGTTTTTATGAGGATAGGGTATTTTGTATTTATCAAAAATTGTTTTATTATAATAAACAACCATATTAGACGCATCACGCGGCAGAGCAAGAACTTTACCATCAAAACTTAACGCTTGTAAAGTTTGTTCAAAAAAAATATTCTTGTCGCTATATTGCGTTAAATCTTCCAAAAAATCAGCGTAAACAGGCAGATACAGATTATTTATAAAAATAACATCAGGTGCCAGATTTGAAGCAATAAGTAAATGAATTTTTTGAAAATAATTCTGCGGTATGTGCATAAATTCAACTTTTAAATTCGGATTTTCTTTTTCAAATTCCGATAAAATGGGTTTTATTATTTCAACCTCTGATTGAGAACCCCAGCTTGCAAATTTTATAACAGTTCTGTTATCGGATTTTGTACAGCCTGTACATAAAAGTACAAGCATAAAAATACTTAATAATAACCTTTTCATTTGTTATAAATCCAATAATTGTCTTATACTTTGCGGTTTAACTTCCACAAGAGTTTTAAAACTGCCAACTTTAATAATATATATCATTGTTTCAGGGTCAGGTTGTTCATTCAAACGAACCTGCATTGTACCTTTTACTTCTTCCGTGAATTTTCTTATTACACTTATTTTAGAGCCTACATAACCAATTAAAGCATTTACGCCGTCAACACTAACTTGTGCAAAACCGCGATTTGAATCGATTACATATTTTGACTGAACAGTTAAATGTTCAAAAGGATTTACAGGCTCTTTCGGAGCGGATACTTCCTGATTCTGTTTATTATCATGCTCTGTATATTCTTCTTCATCGTATTCGTCT
Organism: bacterium; assembly: GCA_017512405.1. Taxonomy (GTDB): domain Bacteria; phylum Cyanobacteriota; class Vampirovibrionia; order Gastranaerophilales; family Gastranaerophilaceae; genus UBA6984. The sequence continues at coordinate 7,708 of JAFWGJ010000077.1, forward strand.
TCATCTACATATTCATATTCTTCTTCATCTTCTTCGTCTTCATCTAAGTAATCTTCTTGATATTCTACATCCTCATCCTCATCTTCATCTTCGTCTTCAAAAATAAAGAAATCTTCATCATTACTTGATTTACCGGAGTAATCAAAAAAATCCTCCTGTTCATTGTTTTCGGCAAAAGGTGTATTTTCTTGTGCCGGTTCTATTTCATCAAACAATATTTCCTCATCGTGCTTACTGATTTTTGTCAGAGGATTTTTAAATATTGTTTTTTCTATATCCTGAGAATTTTCATCAAAAATTGACATTCTTTCTTCCTCGTTAATCTCACTCAACGGTCTGTAAAAATCATTTTCAAGGTTTAGCTGCTTATTAAACTTTTGCAATCCGTTTGAATAAGAATTACTTTGAACGCTTGATTTAGCCGTAAAATTTGAAGGAGCAGATATTGGAGCAATATTAAATCCTTCTTTGCCATCTTCTTCAAAATTACTTCTGTTCGTGTTATACACGTCCATATTTGAATAAGACGGATAAGCCTGTTCAAAAGTTTCATCATTATCATGAATTAAACGCTTTGTTAGCGGTTGAGGTTCCGTTGGACTTTGAACTTTTTTAACAAGATCGCTTATCACTTTAACCAATACGACTAACAATATTAATTGTAATACAGTTATAAAAGATGTGAACGAAATTCTGTAAGATAATATTTTTTTTATTTTTCTTACAACTTTTTGTTTAAATTTTATAATTTTTTTAAAAAATACTAATTCATCCTCAGAAATATCTTCATCCGAAACCTCTGCATCATCAATGGCTTGTTTAGTATCATTTTCGTCAGTAATTTCTTCTTGTTTTTGAGTCTGCTCCTGCGATGTATCTTGATTTACAACATTTTCACTGACAGCATTATTTGCAGGCTGAGTAACCTCTTGCAATACCTGCGGTTGAACGACAGGTGTTTGAGTTCTTTCAGGTGTGTATTGAGTTGCAGCTGATTCACGTCGAACATAAGTTGAAGGCTGAGACTGTTGCTGAGTTGCAATATAATTTTGCTGCTGATTTAATTGTCTTTGTCTTTCATAAGATGGTACAAAATCATTATTTGTAACAGGTTTCTGCTGATTTAGAATTCTTTGCGGAACAGCAGTTTGAACTTGTTGTGGTGAAAGGTACGGTTTTGAAGAAGTTTTCTTTTGAGCGGAAGCTTTTTTAGTTGTAAAAGCCTGCGGAACAATTTCTATAGGTTTTTTACCATCAAGTATAATTTTTGTATAACCCTTACCCGGAAGTGAAGAATACTGCTGAGTTTTCACTTCCACATCATTCAAAACCGTCGTTCCTGATATATCGGGTTTTGAGGTTACCGAATTTGCTGTTTCAGGTAATAAAATCACATATTTATTATCGGGTCTTTTATTTACTATAATTTTATCTTTATAAGGCTTATCCGTATAGATATTAACCCGAACCGTATCACCCGTTGTTTGATCAACATCAATCTTTAACAGTTCATTATTATATTCGTTTGCACTAAAAGCATTTGTGCCGAACAAAATTATTGAAAATATTAAAATGTATCTTATTACGTTTTTTCGCACAGAATATCTCCGAGTTTAATACTAACATTATAATTTTAAAAAATATATGAATTTTCATAAAAATACTGCCTTTAATGTATATTTTATGATATTGTTGATTTATGAAATGCGGATTTGTAACTATAATAGGAAGACCTAACGTCGGTAAATCAACTCTTTTAAATAAAATTCTCGGACAAAAAATTGTTATTGCCACTGATAAAGCTCAAACTACAAGGAAGAGAATAAAAGGTATTTTAACAAATGAAAAAGGTCAAATAGTTTTTGTCGATACTCCGGGGGTTCACAAGCCTTTGAATAAATTGGGCGAATTTCTTTTAGATGAGGCAAAAATTGCCGTTCCTGACAGTGATTTAATAATTTTTCTTGTTGATGGTTCAGACCTTGCGGGTAAAGGTGATAAGTGGATTGCCGAAAACATAATTAAAAAAGCAGAACAGCCTGTTATTATCGCATTAAACAAGCTGGATAAAATAAAAAAACAAGAAAAAGTTGAAGAAAATTTATTAAGTTACAAAACTCTTTTTGATAAGAATTTCCCGACAGTTAAAATTTCAGCAAAAACAGGAAGAAATATTGATACTTTATTAGATAATGTTTATAAAAAATTACCGGAAGGTGATATTCTTTATCCGGAAGATGTTTTAACAGAAGAAACAATGAGAGATGTTGCATCTGAAATTATAAGAGAAAAAATATTAATAAACACTCAAGATGAAATTCCTCATTCAATTGCTGTTATGATAGATGATTATAAAGAGGAAGAAACTATTGATAAAATTTATGCAACAATTTATTGCGAACATAAAAGCCAAAAAGGTATTCTTATTGGCAAAAACGGCTCTCTGTTAAAAACGGTAGGAACGCAGGCAAGATTGGAATTAGAAGAAATTGTTGAAAAGAAAGTTTATCTTGAATTAAA
>JAFWGJ010000078.1 GCA_017512405.1 bacterium
ATAGTAACAGCATCAATGTATTTTAAAAAATGTTTAAAACTTAACCCTAATTGTACAGAGGCACAGAAAGAATTAAATTTATGACAACATCAAAAAATATTTTAATTGTAGAAGATCACGAATTAACAAGATTTGCGCTTAAAACAGCATTTGACGGAGCTGATTTTATTGGTAAATTGTATGAAGCTGATTCTGCTGAAAGTGGTATAGAATCTTTCCAGCAAAATGATATATCTTTGGTTATTATGGATTTGGGCTTGCCAAATATGAATGGTATAGATGCAACAAAAAAGATTCGAGCTTTAAATAAAGATGTAAAAATAGTAATCTTAACTTCTCATAACGACGAAAGTGAAGTTTTAAACAGTATAAAAGCAGGAGCAAATGCATATTGCTCAAAAGAGATTAATCCTCAAAAATTAGTAAGTGTTGTACAGTCGGTGTTAGATGGTGCAGCGTGGTTTGACCCTGCAATATCTCATATTGTACTTCGTGCAGCTACAACCAACCATGTGAATGAGGTTACACCTGTAAAAACAGATTATAATCTTACTGCAAGGGAAGCTCAAATATTGAAGTTAATTACGGAAGGTTACAGTAATACGGATATAGCAAACGAGTTATCTCTAAGTGTAAATACTACAAAAGTTCATGTTGCAAGTATTCTTCAAAAATTAGATGTTGATGACAGATTACAAGCCGCATTAAAAGCTCTTAAAAATAAAATTGTTTAAAGGTAGATTAATAAATGGCAGAATTAGCAAAAATTTTAATAGTTGATGATAATCCTAAATATTTAGCTGATGCGCTTCCTATGTACGGTTATGAAGTTGCTGTTGCAAAAGACGGAATACAGGCATTAAAAATTTTGTCAAAAGACTTTGATAACATAAATTTAGTTCTTTTAGATGTAATGATGCCAAACATGAACGGCTGGGATACTTTAAAAGCTATAAGAACAAATGAAAAAACGAAAATGCTTCCAGTTATAATGATAACGGCAGTTAGTGAAGAACAAAAAATAGTTTCAGGTTTAAAAATAGGTGCTGATGATTATATTGTTAAACCTTTTGTCTTACCCAATTTGTTAGCAAGAATTGAAGCTGTATTAAGACGTTCAAATTGGAACAAGAGTGAATCTAAATCTGTTGATATATCATTCGGTTCTGATGAACCGGTAGAGACTCTTACTCAAAGAGAAAAAGAGGTTCTTTCTCTTGTGGCAAAGGGTGCAAGTAATCATGATATTGCAGAAAAATTATTTTTAAAAGAAGTAACCGTAAAAACACATTTAAACAGTGTATTTAAAAAACTAAAAGTTGCAAATCGCACACAAGCAGTACTTTTAGGTATGCAGATGAATTTGATTAAAGAATAACAAGTATAAAGGAGATAAAAAACAAATGAGTAATTACACAAAAGACGAATTAGTTACTTTGGTGCAGGAAAATCCCGAAGAATTTAATCGTTGGAGAGCAGAACAGGAAGAAGTTGATTTAAGTGAAGTGGATTTTTCAAATATAGTTTTAACAGGTGTTGATTTTACCGATGTTGATTTGAATTCAAGTTCTTTTGCGGATTCGCATTTAACAGAAGTAAAATTTCAAAACTGTGATTTAACATCAGTTGATTTTACACGTTCAAACCTTGTAGAATGTGATTTTACTGATGCAATATTGCCCGGTGCCGATTTTTCTTATGCAGCAGTAAATTACTGTACATTCGGTGATGCAGATATGGCAGGTTGTATATTTGAAGAAAGTGATTTACAAAATTCCGATTTCTCAACCTCAATAAATATGAGTGCTTGTCGTTTTGATGAAGAAACAGTATGGCCTGATACTGATATGCTGCCTGAGGATTTTGATTCTACATACAGTGATGATTTGTCATCATTAAAAGATGATGAAGATTCAGCACCTTCTGATTATTAATATGCCGCATTTTTTTATTAATACAAAAAATATAAGCAATGACCTTGTAATTATAGATGATAAAGAAAATTATCAGCATATTGCAAGGTCTTTGCGTGCTAAAATCGGTGAAAATATCAAGATGATTGACGAGAATCGTATCCGATATGAAGGTAAAATTTCAGAAATTACAAAAGATAAAATAAATGTTAAAATAGAAAAGCAGTATCCATCTGAGAATTATTTGAAATTTGATTTATATCTGGCACAAGCACCACTAAGAAGTGATTGCCAAGTTCTATTGATTGAAAAGGCAACAGAATTGGGCGTAAAGGGTATTTATCCTATTTATACGGATAATTGTGCTTTAACAAAATCAACTATTGAAAAGAAAATTCCAAAGTGGCAAAAAACTATGTATGAAGCTTCAAAACAATGCGAAAGGTCAGCGGTACCTGAATGTTTTAATTTAACTACACTTGAAAAACTTATAGAATCAAATAATTTTGACAGAATAATCGCTTTTTGTGAAAGAGATTACAAGTTATCTATGAAAGAATATTTTTCAAAAAATATAATAAAAAATGGTGAGAAAATACTTGTTATTGTCGGTCCTGAGGGTGGTTTTTCAAAACGAGAGTTTGAATTGTTTGAAAAAAGTGGTATTATAATGTTATCTCTGGGAGATTTAATTTTAAAAGCTGAAACTGCTGTTATAGTAGGTCTTGGAAATATTATTTATGAATTCTCAAATAACAAATAAAATATTGGAAGATGAATTAGTAAAAAAAATTTCTAACTTTGCACAAGATACGAGGGTGTTGCTTGTTGGCGGAGTTATAAGAGATTTTTGTCTTGGAAAGAATAATTTTGACAAAGATATTATTGTTATAGACAAAGATGCCGAAATTTTTGCGCACGATTTAGCCGAAAATCTTGATGCAACATTTATAACTCTTGACGAAGAAAATAAAATATACAGAATAGTACTAAAAGATAAAGTTAATTTTATTGATATAACTAATCCGATTGAAAACGATTTGCAAAAAGATTTAGCACGCAGAGATTTAAGAATGAACGCTATTGCCTTTGACCTCTCTGACAATAAGTTTATTGATATTTTCGACGGATTTAAAGATTTAGAAAATTCAATAATAAACATTATTTCCGAGCAAAATTTAATTGACGACCCTCTTCGGTTGCTTAGAATATTCAGATTTCAAGCTACAACCGGTTTTGACATTAATGAAGATTTAAAAGAAATTGTTAAAAAGCACCATAAATTAATCAATAATCCTGCAAAAGAACGTGTTCAATATGAATTAATGAAGCTTTTTGACGGAGATTATACAGTAAAAGCTTTGTTAAATTTAGATGAAAGTGGACTTTTATGTGAAATTTTGCCGATTTACAATGATGTAAAAAAAGTTCCGCCGAATTCCCATCATCACTTGCCTTTAATAGGACACTCAGTAGAAACTGTAAGACAGATTGAAAATTTTTATAAGATTTCAAATAAAGATGTAAAAACTCATCTTGATAAAATTGATTTTGGAGGATTTAGGCGTTTAGCACATCTTAAACTTGCAGGTTTTATGCACGATATAGGAAAATTTAGCTGCTGGACAATAGAGGAAGACACAGGCAGACATCGTTTTATCAAACACGAATATATCGGAGCAGAAATGTGTCCTAAGATTTTGCGTAGTTTAAAATTTTCTAAAAAGCAAATTGAATACATAACAGATATGATTAAACATCATATTTACCCATCGCATGTTATATCAACAGAGGGTTTAAGTGAAAAAGTCAAACTAAGATATATCAGAAAAATGGGAAATAACGTCATAGATAACATTATTTTGGCTATGTCAGACAGACTTTCTGCGAGAGGGCAGGCTGTTACGGAAGAAATGGTCAAAAAGAATATTTCAGGACTTCAAGAGCTTTTAGGATACTATATTGAAATAAAAGATACGCTAAAACCATTACCAAAATTACTTTCCGGTGAAGAAATAATGGAACTTACCGGTTTAAAACCTTCAAAAGAGCTGGGAGAACTTGTTGATAATCTTCAAGAAGAACAATTTAACGGAAATATTAACACGAAAGAAGAAGCTGTATCATTTGTAAAATCTTATGTTTCAGATTTATAGCCGAAAGCTTTTAATATCTTATCTTTTTTTCGCCAGTCTTTTTCAACTTTTACGTTTAATTCAAGA
>JAFWGJ010000079.1 GCA_017512405.1 bacterium
AATTAGCTAAAAGAGAAAATGCCGGCAATTTTGCAAGCATTTTCTCAATATGTATATTAAATAAATTATCTTTTTGAAAATTGAAATCTTTTTCTTGCTCTTTTGCGACCGTATTTTTTACGTTCTTTAACACGCGGGTCACGAGTTAATAAGCCTTCTGCTCTAAATACATTTTTGTATTCTTCGTTAGCTTTTACAAGAGCTCTTGCAATACCGTGTCTTATTGCACCTGCTTGCGATACAACGCCACCGCCTACTGCTTTTACTCTTACGTCATATTTTTCTTGATTTTCTGTTAAAACAAGCGGTCTGTAAACCATCATTTCAATTGCAGGTTTATTTCCGATATGATCCATTAATTTTTTACCATTAACAAAAATTCTGCCTTTTCCTTTTACAAGTTTTACAATTGCAATTGATGTTTTTCTGCGACCTGTTGCTATAAATTCTTTATCTGCCATTATTTAGCCTCCTTTTCTAATACGATAGGTTTTTGTGCTGCATGTGGATGTTCAGGTCCTGCATACACTTTCAATTTTGTAAATTGAGTATCTCCTAACGTATTGTGTTGAAGCACACCTTTAACTGCTTTTTCAATAGCTAATTTTGGATCTTTTTCCATTAATTCTTTGAAACTTGCACTTTTTAATCCACCCGGATACATTGTGTGGTGATAGTAAATTTTGTCAGTTTCTTTTTTACCGGTAACTTTAACCTTGTCTGCATTGATAACGATTACAAAATCACCTGTATCAACATTTGGTGTGTATTCCGGTTTGTTTTTTCCTCTTAAAATGTTTGCAACACGTACTGCCAAACGACCTAAAATTTCGTCCGTTGCATCGATTACATACCATTTTCTTTCTACTTCAAGAGGTTTTGCTGAATAAGTTTTCATGCGTTTTTCTCCATTATGTCTTTTAATATTCTACTTCTAAAAGTGTCAATCCTGACGGACTGACTGTTTTTCCTGCTTTATTTCGGTCATGTGAATTCAACACAATTTCCATATATTCAGGATTTTCATTATTCCGTTCAATATCCAGTAATGTTCCGATTATTATTCTTACCATATTGTACAAAAATCTGTTTCCTATGATATCAATAACAACCATATCATCATTCTTCCAACAATTTGCTTCATAAATTTCACAAATCGTATATGGATTTGAGCTTCCGGAATTTTTAAAACTTGAAAAATCATGAACTCCTTTTAAATAACTTAAAGCTTCATTCATTCTTTCAATATTCAAGTCCTGTTCCACTCTCAACAAGTCGCCATCGAAAGCTTTTCGTTGTTCTCGGTTTAGTAAAACATATCTGTAATGTCTTCTTTTTGCCGATTTTTGAGCGTGGAAATCATCTGATACTTCTTGTAAATCCGATATTGATATATCTTTTGGTAACAACGCATTTATTGATTTGATAAATTCTGAAGCAACAATTTGTTTATCTAAATCAACATGAACAGTTTGTCCCGTTGAATTTACGCCTGTATCCGTTCTTCCGGAAAAGACCGTTTTTATTGGTCTTGGATTAGTTGGAGTTCTTTGAGCTCCTGTCAATGTGCAAATAGCTCGTTCTAATTCTCCCTGAATGGTAGGATTGGGTTGTTCATTACCATTTTCATCAAGTTGAATTTGACTGCCTGCATAATTTCTGCCCTGATACTGTATTAAAAACGAATATCTGGTCATTTTATTATACTAATTGAATTAGTGCCATTTCGCTAGCATCACCGCGTCTTGGAGGCAAGTGATAAATTCTTGTGTAACCTCCGTTACGGTCTGTGTATTTTTTACCGATTACACAGAATAATTTTCTTAAAACTGTTTGTTTTGGAAACTTTTTACCTTCTTCAACAGTTTCAAAAATTTCACCTGTTGCAGTATCAATAAATTTACCGATTTCTTTATCGTAAATAAATTTAGCTGCTTGGCGGCGAGATGTTAAATCACCTTTTTTAGCAAGTGTGATTAATTGTTCAACATATGGTCTTAATGCTTTTGCACGTGCCAATGTTGTTTTGATTTCACCATGAGTAAATAACTCTGTTGCTAACGCACGTAATAAGGCATCTCTCTGATCTTTTGCCTTTCCGAGCGTATGTTTTTTTGTTAAGTGTCTCATTTTTCTATCCTTTTTATTATCTTTTAATTATTTTCTTAATTATACCAATTCTTCTTCCGGTAATTCAGGATTTGGAGCTAAATCCAAACCAAAATGATGTAATCTTTCAATTACTTCATCTGATGATTTTTTACCGAAGTTTTTAATGTTTAATAAATCATGTTCTGATTTCTTCAACAATTCTGCCATTGAGTTTATGCTTGCTCTCTTTAAGCAATTATAAGCTCTTACTGACAATTCCAATTCTTCAATTGTAATTGTTGTTGTAAGTTCTTCTTCCGGTTCTGCATCATCCAAAACTTGATTTGGTTGATTTACAACTACCGGTTGACCTGTAATTGCAGCTATTTGCATAAAGTGGTCAATTAATAATTGAGCTGATTGTGAAAGCGCTGTTGTTACATCAATAGAACCATTTGACCAAATTTCTAATGTAACTTTATCAAAATCAATTGAATCGCCTACACGAGTTGGTTCTACGTTATAAGCTACACGTTTAATAGGCATAAATGTCGCATCAATTGGTAATATATCAATAGATTGTGCTGATTTTGTATCTCTTGGCACATCATGTGCTACATAACCTTTTCCTGTTTCTACTGTAATTTCTGCGTGGAAACTGCCGCCATCAGCAATTGTACAAATTAACCAGTCAGGGTTTACAACTTTTACACCAGCAGGTAATTGAATATCAGTTGCAAGCACCGGACCAGCATGGTCTATATCAATTCTTAATGTTTGAGGTTCCTTAGAATCTGTTTTAATTACTAAACCCTTTAAATTCAACATTACGTCAATAACGTCTTCTACAACACCAGGAATTGCCGTATATTCATGTGTAATACCTTCAATTCTTGCTGCTGTAACTGCTGTACCTTCAAGACTTGATAATAAAACACGTCTTAAAGAGTTACCTATTGTATTACCAAAACCTTTTGCCAAAGGTTCGATAACAAATTTACCATATTGTGATCCGTTTGAATCTGTTGTTGTATTAACTGTTTTAATTTTTAAATCCATGTTATTTTATCTCCTGAGTTTTAATGTTGTTACGTAGTTTTTAATTTTTACTTATTATTTTGAATAATACTCAATTACAAGTTGTTCTTTAAGTTCAGGATCTAATTCTTCTCTTTCCGGAACTCTGTCAAATGCTATTTTCATTGCATCTTTGTCTTTTGTAATCCAAGCTGATTCACAAGGCATGTCAATCATTTCTATAACACTTTTTACAAATGATTGGCTTCTTTCCTTTATAGTAACAACATCACCGGCTTTTAATAAATAAGACGGAATATTAACTTTTTTACCGTTAACCAAAACATGACCGTGATTTACAATTTGTCTTGATTGTTTTCTTGTTATACCAAAACCTGCTCTAAATAATACGTTATCAAGTCTTGATTCTAATAATTGTAAAAGAATTGTACCTGTAACGCCTTTTCTTCTTGCAGCTTCTGTATAGTATCTTGAAAATTGTTTTTCTGATACTAAGTATGTTAATCTGATTTTTTGTTTTTCATTTAAGTGTAATGCGTATTCAGAAAGTTTTTTTCTAACTGCACCATGTTGACCTGATGCAGTTTGGCGCATTGAAGAAGTTAACTTTCTGTTTGATAAGTCTTTTACTCCGAAGTTACGGAATAATTTATTTCTTGCTCCTGTGTATTTTGACATTTTATTTTCCTTTTTCTTTCTAATCGTTCTAATTACAGTTTTTTATTATGACCTATACTCTACGTTTCTTAGGAGGTCTGCAACCGTTGTGAGGAATTGGAGTTACGTCTTTTATTAATGTAATTTCCAAACCTGCAGCTTGAATTGCTCTGATTGCAGTTTCACGACCTGAACCAGGTCCTTTAATATAAACTTCAACCTTCTTCATACCTTGGTCAATTGATTTCTTTGCAACTTGTTCTGCTGCTGATTGAGCTGCAAAAGGTGTTCCCTTTCTTGCGCCCTTAAATCCTGATGCACCTGCAGTTGCCCAAGCAATTGCATTACCTTGTGTATCAGTTGAAGTTACGATTGTATTGTTGAATGTTGATTGAATATGAACAACACCCTGTAATACGTTCTTTTTTTCTTTTTTCTTTGTTGTCTTTGGTCTTGCCATTGTTTTATTTCCTTTTACCTTTTAATAATTCTTTTATCTTACTTTAACTATACTGTCTTTTTCTTAGTAATTGCTAAACCTTTTTTACCTCTGCGAGTTCTTGCATTTGTTTTTGTTCTTTGACCTCTGCAAGGTAATGAACGTTTATGACGCATTCCTCTGTAAGAGTTAATCTCTTGCAAACGTTTAATATTCATTGATACTGAACGTCTTAAATCACCTTCTATTTCGTAGTGACTTAATTCTTCACGCAATACTTTAATGTCAGCATCTGTTAAATCATCTGTTCTTAAATCTTCTGATATTCCTGTTTTTTCCAAGATTTTTTTACTTCTTGCAGGTCCGATACCGTAGATGTAAGTCAATGCTATAATCATTCTTTTGTTACGAGGTAAATCTACCCCTGATAATCTTGCCATTTCTTTTTCCTTTATCTAATGTGTTTTACTTTACTTGTTATTCAAATACTTTGTACAATTTAAACTATTGCTTCACTCGGGCAAGCGTTCATTTCGCTATCGCTATCATTCACTTTGCCCTCATTTATTCGGGTTGGGTTCGCTAACGCTCACACGGCACCCTACGCAAAATTTAACCTTGTCTTTGTTTATGTTTTGGATTTTCACAAATAATTGCTATTCTGCCTTTTCTTTTAATACATTTGCATTTGTCACAAATCTTTTTTACTGAACTTCTAACTTTCATTGTTTTACCTTTCTATATTATTATTGTCTATTTTAATCTGAATGTTATTCTGCCCCTTGTTAAATCGTAAGGTGTCATTTCCACTTTTACCTTATCGCCGGGCAATATTCTTATGAAATTCTTTCTTATCTTTCCTGAAATATGCGCCAATATTTCATGCCCGTTTTCAAGTTCTACCCTGAACATGGCATTTGGCATTGATTCTAAAATTGTTCCTTCTAACTCAATTACGTCTTTTGACATAGTTTTCCTTTTTACTAGTGTGTTCTTTTATCATATTCGCTCAAAAAATCATTGCAAGCCGTTTTAATCAACTTTTTATGCGAAATTTTAATATAAAAACTGATTGTTTTTATAAAAACACCAATCTTTCAAGCATTTAGTGAACATGTAAAAATCAAATGCTTATTATATATTTGAACATCATGTAAACTTTTGTAAATATTTTTATTGAGCAAATTATTTATTAAACAATCATTTCTTTTGAATACTCTTTCAGCTCATTTATTTTGTCATTCAAATTGTCCGAAATCTGTTTAAAGTCTTCTGATATTGAACGTATTTTCTCAACAGAATACTTTTTAAACAATGGTGAAGGCTTTAATTCATTTAAAATTCTAAATCGTATATTTTGTATATTTTGATAAAAACAGTCATCAATATCGGATTTAATTTCACATAAGATTGCATATAATTCACTCAATTGTATTTTTGCATCTTGAACCTTCTTTTTATCTAATTGTTCAATTATTATATCTATCGTATTTTTAAGATTTTTGTATTTTGATGCCAAATTTTGTTTTTTTATAGGTAAATCGTTCTTAAAATACTGCATTGTTTGATTATAACCAATACTAATAAGTTCTTTCCGTTTTTCCAGAGGTATATTCAAATTCATTATTAATACATCACCCGTATTTATGGTTACATAATCGTATTTATCACAATTTCCATAAGTCTGCACTATGTTTTTTGTTGCAATTGAAGTTACACAACTATATACAGTATTCAAATAATCAATAGGGTTTTTGCCATTCTTATCATAATCACCTTCCAGGCGAAATTCCAAGATTCTTTCTTTTGAATTATTTAGTGTATTTGATAATTTCCACATAGGGCAGCTTTTTTGCAAATCACCATCTACCAGTTCTGAATTTTCATACTTTACAGCTGTCATTAAACCCGGCATACTTGATGAAATCCTTATTGCCGTTGCTATTTCAAAATCAGGAGTTTCCGACTTTGAAAATTCTTTGCATTGAAAATTCGTTAAATCTGTTGTAATAATAACCAAATCTTTTTCTAAGTCTTTAAATTTTACCGTCGGATTTTTACCCTTTTTATAAGCATTTCCGTAGTATTTTTGTTCAATAACTTCTCTTATCCATTCAAGAAAAACTTCTCCTTTGGAAAGAGCAAAGGCACTTCCAAACCCAAAATGAATATCTCTGAATAAATCATAATTAATATTCAGAAAGTTCTGCTCAATCTCTTTATAACTGTATCCTACGGCTATCAAACCCGCAAAAATTGCTCCTACCGAAGAACCTGAAAGTGTATTTAAGGTAATACCAAGCTCATCCAAAGCTTTTAACGCACCAATATAAGCAATACCCCTTATTGCACCTCCGCCGAAAATGCAATTGTATTGTTCTTTATTTGTCAATGTTTTGACCTCGTTTGTTAATTTCGTCAACATTTATGGCATTAGGACCCTTAAAAGTTATCATTGTATTTAATATCGTCTTTTTATAATATTTTAAATCTCCTGTTGGCGGTATATAATTGTCCTTTGCTATTTTTTTATTAACAAAAACACCATAACTAACACCTTCAAAAGCTAATGCCCAATCATTATCCTTTCGGCTCAATACTCCATACAATAAAGGATAACCTTTTTCTAAAATTATTACATCCGGTTTATTTTTTCTGAATAATTCAAATGCATTTTCACCTTTAACAGTAAATAATCTATCTAAATCTTCCAAGAGATAATCGTCATAAACTTCTTCATATCTGCCATCCATATAAATTTTATTTTGCGGATATAATTTATATGCTGCAAAACTTCCTATTCCGAAATTTGTGAGTAATTTACCTTCTATATGATTTGCTCTTATAAATTCAACTTCCATTATCGGATATCTGCTGAAATTAACCATTGGACGATAATCTTTAATAAGAAGCATTGTTAATGAAAACATTGTTAAAAATATTGTTAACGAAGGCATACACCATTTTGGATAATTGAAATTTTTGAATGTATTTATTACATCTTCGTAGCAAAAAACCGTACCCGTTAACACAAAAAACGGCATCATTTTTACATGCTTTATTGCCATAAATAATGTTACAAGCAACACAACAAACTTTGTTTTATCCATTCCCTTAAAATTGAATTTGCTATTTTTTAATTTCAAAAATTCAACTATCAGGTAGAACAACGCCATAAATTTGAATGTTAAAAACATATGATAATTGTATCTTGTAAATATATGCCACCACTCAACTACATGAGTTCTTTTCATTGTTATGGCTTTAAATAAAAATTTAACAAATTCTACACCATAAGGATTGATAAATAACATTAGCGGACAAATTAATGTTGTAATAAGATAATATTTAAAAGGTTTTTTATTTAATGCTTCACCTATTGTATAAAGAGCAAGCAAACCAAAACCGGAAACTACTCCGCCATGCATATTGCCCCATATTAA
>JAFWGJ010000080.1 GCA_017512405.1 bacterium
TCGGATGTTCTATTTTCTTATATGAACATGATTGCGTTTAACAATAAAGTAGATTTAAAACTTAGCTTTAATTAAAAAGTAAGTTTTAGAGAAGTTTTAACATACTAACTACTTAACTACTCACATTACACACACACACTACACACTACACACAATCTACCTTATAAAGGTTTTAAGACGCCTAATATTATATCAGGCTTTTTTTTGCATTAAAAAAGGCTTAAAAAAGCCTTTTTTAATATTTATTTTTCTTCATTTAATTTATCATTGAGATAAGCTATTGTTTCAGGAAAATGCTGCTGCAAATAATGCGAACGCATTGCCAAAACTTCATGTGTTTTTGCTGTGGTTAATAGAGCATTGCTTTCAGCAATTGTTTCTTTTTTTCCTCCGATTTCACCGTTATAATGGGTCTCATGATTTATAAAGTATTCAATATGATTTCTTTGAACATCAGGAAACGCTTTATTAAATGCATCTTTTTCTTTTTCATATATTTCATTAAAAATTTTATCTTCATGAATTGCATTTTGAACGGTTCCGGCAAGATTTTTCATATCAACATCTTTCATATCTACTGCGTGACCTAATTCGTGCAAAATTACAAATAAATCGTCGCCAGTACGAATTGTACGTTTATCTTGTATTGTTTTTGTATATGAACGCATAACATCGGTTGTACCTTCAAGTTCTGATACATTTTTCTTTAATTTTAAAAGTTCTTCACCCGGCATTTTTTTCAAGACGTTCATAATTTCTTCTTCGTCACCGATTATTTCAGAGCCGCGTTTGAAAGTCGCTATTCTTTCAGGTTTATTCAAATCCTTTACGGTAACACTGTTATCATCAGCTGTAATTTCATATTTGTTATTATTTTTGGCAGATATAAATTTGTTTGGTGCAACAACTTCAAAAGTTTCACTGTTTTTAAGAAGAACCTTTCCGTTTTTGTCCGTAATTTTGTAATCAGAAATTCTGTTACCCTGCGGATCATCTTCAAATAAATACTCCGTTCTTGTTCCGTTTGAAGAAACCATGTCTTTTTTTATAGACATAATACCGGTTTTAGCATCTATCTTACCTGATGATACCTGTTTAACTTCACCATTTGGATAAATATATTTTATATCCATAACTCCCTTAATTTGAGATGGTTCAGTATATTCGGTCCTTTTAACTTTGCCGTTTTTATCTTTTATAATTCTTATTTCATGCGTTGCCTGATACGTTCCGTCAATTTTTTCATAACGGGTTTTTGCCGTTGTATTGTTTCTGTAATCAATAACCTTTTTTATTTTATAAGAATTTTTGCCAGAATCGTACTCTTTTGAAGATTCAAGTGCATATCTGTTCAAATTGTTATCTAAAATTTCAGTAAAAGTTTCTCCGTCAAAATTTTCTGCTTTACAGGTATAATCACCCTTAGAAAATCTATCGCGTGCAAAAATTACACTGGCAAATTCATTATCAGGAAACATCTTTGACATTTCTTCCGCCTTTTGAGCAACCTTAGAAACATCCAGATTTTTTTCTTTTGCAACCTTAATTATATTATCACCTTCAAGTACTGAATGAGATAAATTTTTTACTCTTATTAGTTCGTCGTTTGTACAATTTTTATGTAATTCTCCTACATTTACTTCGGAAAATTTTAAATTACCTTCTTTATCTTTTGTTGAAACTATATCTGTAATAACACTTAAATCATTTAACGGTTTCTCAAGAACTTTTAAAAAACCTGTTTGAGTTATATTTTCCAATGGTGCAAGTTTTGCTGCATATTGGCATTTTTCAGGACACTCGGTTAAGATTTCTTTTACATGATTCAATATTTTTTGATAACGAAATTTCTTCTGATTTTCCGAAATCTCAATACTTTCAATACCTTTCATAACAGCATCTACATCATACTTCTTTTCAAAAGTATCTTCTTTTAATCCTGTTTCTTTTATTATTTCTTTTTTTGCCGTCGGTTCTGTTTTAACATTTTGAACCGTATTAATGTTATTTATTTCCATAATATGCACCTACCTTGACAAGTCCTGTTTTCCTTCATTAAGTTTATCATTCAGATAAGCTATTGTTTCAGGAAAATGCTGTTGTAAATAATGCGAACGCATTGCCAAAACTTCATGTGTTTTTGCAGTAGTCAATAGAGCATTACTTTCAGCAATTGTTTCTCTTATTGCACCTTTTTGTCCATTATAGTGGGTTTCATGGTCTATAAAATATGATATGTGATTTCTTTGTGCATCAGGAAACTCTTTATTGAAAGCTTCTTTTTCTTTTGCATATATTTTATTAAATTTTTCATCTTCAAATATTGCATTTTTTACTGTGCTGCGTAAATTATTCAAATCAACATTTTTCATATCTACGGAATGACCTAATTCATGTAAAATTGCAAACAAATTATCGCCTGAGTGAATTTTACGTTTATCAGGTCCCGGAGATGAATAAGAACTTAAAATATCTTTCGTACCATCTAACTCATCTACACTTTCTTTTAATTTCAAAAGTTCTTCACCCGGCATTTTTTTCAAAACTTTGATTATTTCATTCTGCTCACCGACTATTTCAACACCGCGTTTAAACACAGCTGTCTTCTCAGGATTAGATAAATCTGTTACTGTTACAGTATTGTCATCAGAAGTTATTTCATATTTTTTATCATTTTTTGATGATATAAACTTGTTTTCATTTATAACTTCAAAAGTTTCACTATTTTTCAAAAGTACTTTTCCGTTTTTGTCGGTTATTTTGTAATCTGATAAACGATTACCCTGAGGGTCATCTTCAAACAAGTATTCCGTTCTTGTTCCTAATGCTGATGTCATATTTTTCTTTATTGTTGTTATACCTGTTTTCTTATCAATTGTACCTGATGAAATAATCTCTGTTTTTCCGTCAGGATATTTATATGTTATATTCATAACACCTTTTACTTCTGACGGTTCTGTATATTCTGTACGTTTGACTTTTCCGTTTTTATCTTTTATTATTCTGATTTCATGTGTTGGTTTTTCATCACCAATAGCATTTACCGAATAGCGTATTTTTGAAACCGTGTTATTTCTTAAATCAGTTGATTTCAGAATTTTATAAGAATTATCTTTTGATTTATAAAAATCTATTGTTTCAAAAGCATATTTATTCATATTACTATCAAACATTGCGTTAATTTCCGAGCCATTTGCCTTTTTTACATTAATTGTGTAATCACCTTTTGAATATCTGTTTCGGGCAAAAATGACATTTTTGAAATCATCACCTGCCATATCTGACATTTCATTAACATTTTTAGCTATCTTTTTGCAATCTAAATTTTTTTCTTTTGTTATTTTTAATATATTTTCAGGATGCAAATCTGTATTTGCCAATGTTTTTACATTATCAAACAAATTTGAATCATCTGTTTCTTTTACGACACGTTCTATTGTATAATCGTCAAGTTTTGGGTTACCGCTTCTATCGTCAATATATGCCAATTCTGTTGCTTTTTTTAAATTTTCAACAGAAGCAGTTGAAAAATAATTCGCCAATGAATATGGAGAAATATTATCCCGCGTTGCTAATTGTTTAACATAAGACCACTTCTCCGGTTCCTTTGAAACATTTTCAACAACCTTTGTAATAAATTGTTCACAAGCAAACTTTTTATAACCGCATTTATTTTCAATATCGGACAAAAATTTTCCTGCATCCTCTGGATTAAAAGTTTCTTCTTTTTTATTAAAAGAATCTTCTTTTAATCCTGTATCAGGTATTTTCGTTCTCATTGTTTGAGATTCATTTTTTATGCTCTTTGCAGAATTTATCTTATTTATTTCCATTATAAGCACCTACCTTGACAAGTCCTGTTTCCCTTCATTAAGTTTATCATTCAGATAAGCTATTGTTTCCGGGAAATTTTGCTGTAAATATTGAGCACGCATTGCAAGAAGTGCATGTGGTATTGGAGTAGTTAATAAAGCGTTGCTTTCTGCAATTGTTTCTTTTCTAGCACCATTTTCCCCACTGTAATGAGTTTCGTGATCTATAAAATATGAAATATGGTTTCTTTGGGCATCAGGGAATTCCTTATTAAAAGCTTCTTTTTCCTTTTCATATATTTTGTTAAACTGCTCGTCTTCAAATATTGCATTCTTAATAGTGCTTTGTACATTACTTAAATCAACATCCTTTACATCAAGAGCATGACCTAATTCATGTAAAACTATATATAGGTTATCACCTGAATATATTCTGTTTTTTGCCTTGCCTGTTATAGTATATGAATTTATAACATCTTTTGTTCCATCAAGTTCATTCACATTTTCTTTTAATTTCAAAAGCTCTTCACCAGGCATTTTTTTGAGGACTTTTATAATTTCATCCTGATTTCCGACAATATCAGAACCACGTTTAAAAGTAGCTGTTCTTTCAGAATTATCCATATCTGTTACTGTAACCTTATCATTGTCGGCAGTGATTTCATATTTTTTACCATTCTTTGAAGATATAAATTTATTTTCATCAATCACCTCAAAGGTTTCACTATTTTGCAACAAAACCTTACCATTTTTGTCAGTAATTTTATAGTCTGATAAACGGTTACCCTGTGGATCATCTTCAAACAGATATTCTGTCTTTGTACCTAATGGTGATGTCATATTTTTCTTTATTGTTGTTATACCTGTCTTTTTATTCACTGTACCGGATGAAATAGTTTCTGTTCTTCCGTCAGGGTACTGATATGTTACGTTCATTATACCCTTGACTTCTGATGGTGATGTATATTCTGTTCTTTGAATTTTACCGTTTTTGTCTTTTACTATTCTTACCTCATGGGTAGGACGTTTTTTGCCTGACAAATCAAGACTATATCGAATTTTTGATATTGTATTATTTCTATAATCGTTTGATTTTCTTATTGCAATATTTTTACCATTTGATGTGCAATAATCGAGTTGCTCCAAAGCATATTTATTCATATTGTTATCAAGAATTACTTTAACGGTAGAATCATTAGATTTTGTCGCAGTAATTGTATAATCACCTTTTGAATAAGAATCTTTTGCAAATACAACTTTTTCTGTTTTTTCGCCTGCAAAATCAGACAATTCGTTTACTCTTTGAGCTAATTTTTCACAGTCCAAATCTTTCTGCTTAGCTGCTTTTATTATATTTTCAGCTTCTAAATCAGTATTTGCAAGTACCTTTGCATTTTTATAAAAATCATCATCACCTGCGACAATTTCTTTCAAATTAGATGTATCAAATTTTTCATAGCCATCTTTATTTTTTATTACCGCAAATTCTGTCATTCTTGCAAGTGCTTTATTATCATAATCTACGCACTTGTTTAAAAAATTAGAATCAATATTGTTAAGAGCCGCCAACTGTTTTATACTAGCCCACTTAGCAGGCTCTTTTTCAACTTTGCACAATATTTCAGAACGACTATACTCGCCGTTAAATTTATTTCTGCCAAATCTATCTTTTAAACTTGAAAGATAATCATCAGCATCCTTTACGTTAAAAGACTCTTCGGATTTACTAAACGTGTCTTCTTTTAACCCTGTTTCTTTTATTATTTCTTTTTTTGATGCCGCTTCTGTCTGTATAGACTGAATATTATTTATCTTGTTTATTTCCATAACAAAATCCTCAATAACCGAATCTTGATGTTTGTACCTGTTTACCTTCGTTTAATTTTTTATCCAAATAAGCGATTGTTTCAGGGAAGTTTTGCTGCAAATACTGTGAACGCATTGCAAGAACTTCATGGGACCTTGCGGTTGTAAGAAGAGCATTACTTTCCGCAATTGTTTCTCTTCTTCCGCCTTCTTCACCATTATAGTGCGTTTCATGGTCTATAAAATATGAAATATGATTTCTTTGTGCATCAGGATATTGCTTATTAAAAGCTTCCTTCTCCTTTTCATATATTTCATTAAACTGCTTATCTTCGAATATTGCTTTGCCTTTCGATAAATATCTGTTTTTCAAATTTACATCTTTTTTATCAACTGCATGACCTAATTCATGAAGAATGATAAACAGATCATCTCCTGAATATATCATACGGGTATCACCATCCATGTGAGTAAAAGATTGTAAAACATCTTTTGTTCCTTCAAGAGTTTTAATATTATCTTTCATTTTAAACAACTCTTCACCTGGCATTTTCTTTAATACCTTAAACATTTCTTCTTTATCACCGATTATGTTATAACCGGCTGCAAATGAAGCTTTTCTTTCAGGCTTATCCATATCCGTTACGGTAATTTTGTCTGGTTCAGATTTAATTTCATATTTTTTACCGTTTTTAGATGAAATAAATGTATTGTCATCTACGACTTCAAAGGTTTCACTATTCTGCAACAGAACATTACCGTTCTTATCGGTAATTTTATAGTCTGATAAGCGATTTCCCTGAGGGTCATCTTCAAAAAGGTATTCCGTTTTTGTACCCAAAGGCGATACCATATTTTTCTTTATGGTCGTTATACCTGTTTTTTTATCAACAGTACCTGATGAAATAACTTCCGTTCTACCATCAGGATATTTGTAAGTTACATTCATTACACCTTTTACATCAGAAGGTGATGTATATTCGGTTCTTTGAACTTTACCGTTTTTATCTTTTAAAATTCTAACTTCTTGTAAAGGACGTTCTCTGCCTGTTGATTCTACATTATATCTGACTTTTGAAACCGTATTATTTCTATAATCATTTGATTTCCGTATTGCGTAGCGTTTTCCGTTTGATTCATAATAATCAACAGTTTCTATCGCATATTTGTTCATATTCTTATCAAGAATAACTTTAACGGATGCGTTATTAGGTTTCATTGCCGTCAGAGTATAATCGCCTTTTGAATAAGCATCTCTTGCAAAAACAACTTTTTCCAGACCTTTGCCTGCAAAATCAGATAATTCGTTTGCGTTCTTAGCAACTTTTTTGCAGTCTATACCTTTCTCTTTTGCAGCTTTTACAATATTTGTAGCATCCAAATCAGTATGGGATAAAGCTTTTGCGTTTTCAACTACTTCATCACCGCCGCCTAAAATTTCAACTATATGACCACCGTAAAACTTACCGTTTCCAAATTTGTCGTTTATTGATGCTAAATCAACAACCTTATCAAGAGTTTCTTTATCTCTTTCAAGGAAATAATTTAAATGTAATGCAGAGATATTGTTTTTTGGTGCCAATGTTTGTACATAAGACCACTTTTCAGGTTCTTTTTCAACTGTTGTCAAAACTTTTTCACGCTGAACAGGATTTACAAATTTACTTACACCATAAAAATTTTTTATACCTAATAAAAAATTCTCAGCTTCTTCACGATTAAAAGGCACCTCTGATTTGCTAAAGGTATCTTCTTTTAATCCTATCTCTTTTATTTGTTCTTTTTTTGCTGCCGGTTCTGTTTGAACAGATTGAACAGCAGATAATTTGTTTATTTCCATAAGTTATATCTCTTATTACTGGTTATTAAAAGTATTTGCTAATGTTGCAATTGTTTTAGGAAAATATTGTTGCAAATATTGAGCACGAGCAGCAATATCCAACTCTCCGTTATACGTATTCAACAATGCATTAGCTTCTGCAATTGTTTCTGAAAGTCCGCCATTATCACCCAAATAATGATCATCTACATCTATAAAGTAATTTATATGATCTCTTTGAGCATTAGGAAATGCTTTACTGAATGCTTTACGTTCTTTATTATAAACCTCCTGAACTTCAGGATTTTTTGTAATTTGACCGAAACTTTTTTTAGAATCCTTAGCATGACCTAATTCATGCATAACTGAAAATAAGTCATCTACAACATCTATTTCTTTGGTATCATCCCAGAAACAACAATCATCTATTTTTTTCATACCTTTTAAGATTTTTGTTGTATCTTTCAGTGCTATCAATTCTTCGCCCGGGAATTTTTTCAACAAATTCACCATTGATTGTTTATCACCACGAAGCATTTTACCTAAATTTAGAGTGTTTTCTTCTTTTGTACCCAAGTCTTTTACCGTCATTAATTTTTTATCTTCGCTTACAGTAACTTCATAGGTTTTATCATTTTTACTTGTAATATATTTGTTATCATCAATAACTTCAAAAGTTCTGGAATATTTAAGCAACTCTTTGCCGTTTTCATCAGTAATTTTGTAATCTATAATTTTATTACCTTGCGGATCATTTTCGTACAGATATTCTGTTCTTGTTCCGTCAAGCGACTTCATATCACGTTTCACGGAAACAATACCTGTTTTCTTATCGATTTTACCTGATGACACTTGTTCCACTCTTCCGTCAGGATATACGTTTTTAATATCGTATACACCTTTTACTTCGGAAGGAGCCATGTATTCTGTTTGTTTAACATTTCCGTTTTTATCTTTTATGATTCTTACTTGACTTTCAACTATAGGATAACCATTTTTGTCTAAATAGTGACGAACTTTAGATGTAGTATTGTTTCTGTAGTCATTTGTTTTTGTAATTATATACTGTTTATTACTAATTTTGTCAAGATATGCCGTTGTTTCAGACACTGCAAGACGGTTAAAATTCTTATCAAGCAGTTCAGCTTTTTCAGAACCATCCTCTTTATAACCGGTTATTGTGTAGGCATTATCAGGATCGTAAACATCTTTTCTGAAAGAAACACTTGATACATCAAATACACCGCAAGCTTCTGCCATTTCATTAGCTTTTTTAGCTACTTTTTCTATATTCAAACTCTTATCTTCTGCAATGCTTTCTAAACTGTTTGCACTCAACATTGTGTTAGAAAGAGGTTTTACTCGTTCTAAATCTTCCATTTCCAATTTGACCAAAGTCATCATATCGCTTCCTGAATATTTACTTTGATTATGTTGATTTTTCTTTACTGCAAACTCATTCAATGATGCAAGTTTTTGAGGACTTGCACATGCAAGTCTTACCAAATCCTTACCTTTCATGCCTGGTAAAGCTGCCATATTTTTAACAGCTTCATATTTTTCAGGATTTTTATCAATAGTTCCGACTATATACATTTGGTGGTATTTACTGTATTTAGGCTTACCACTTTTGTCAAGATATGTATCTAATTCGGCAAGAAATTCTTCTCTGTTATATGTTGCCTTTTTTTCAAAAGTATCTTCTTTTAAACCGGTTTGAGGAATTTTAGTTGTTTCCTGCTGATTAACCGGTTGTATACCTTTAAAAGAGATATTCCCTATATTCATTAAAACACACCTTTCTTATTCTAATACGCACAATTATACGTATATTTTAACGACCGTGAATAAAAAACTTGATACTTACAATCGCATTTTGTAACATGTTTTTACATACAAGGTTGTGTGTATTATTTTATCACAATTTGCCTGAAAAACAAACATTTCAAACTGTTATACGTATTAAATGTACTAAAACACTTAAGCACTAGGGCATCAGGAACTACAGTCCTGAATTTATTTCAGTATTCGCACTATACAAAACGTAATATTTTAAATCGGCAAAATACTAAAATAAGTTCAGCATGACATACTTGTTAAACTATTTAACAATAACTACTTACAGGTCGGATTTGTTTCAGTCATTGTGTTACCATTTTTGCAAGTAACAGTAGAACCACTAACAGATTGGATCTTCAAATAATCCGCATTGTCATATTTAATTATCCAAGAAGCCATATATGCACCTTCACCTAATGAATCCGAAGCAAGCTCAGCAAAAGTCTTGTTATCACCATCTGGAATAATAGTTTTTTTATCGGCATTATAACAAAACACAAAAAGATCATGTCCCAA
This sequence comes from bacterium, assembly GCA_017512405.1. Lineage (GTDB taxonomy): Bacteria > Cyanobacteriota > Vampirovibrionia > Gastranaerophilales > Gastranaerophilaceae > UBA6984. Next base: position 9,793 of record JAFWGJ010000080.1, read on the forward strand.
TGTATATTTTCCTTTTGTCGGACCATCTATATCAACTATAATAGCAGAAGCATTATTAGCAACTGAACTGCCATCCGCAGTAATAATTCTATAATAATTAGCACTATCCCAAATTTTACTAGCATTACCATTCATAGAATGAGAATTTCCGCTGGTAAAGCAGCCTGTGGTACTTCCTTCGCCACTACCGCAATTTTTTGAGACTTTCATAAACTCGGATATACGTTCGCCCATACGTTTCGCTTTTGCATCTGGTGAAGTATCATTTACAAACCATTCCTCATAAGGCCCGTAAACTGCTTCGGCACGACCAAAAGCATCAGTTATATTCTGATATATCTTTTTAACCTTAGCTACTTTTTCTTTGTCTCCGGTTGAACTATTTAAATTCGGCAAAGTCAGAGCTGATACAATACCTATTACGCCAATAACGATTAAAGTTTCAGCTAATGTAAAAGCCATAGTTTTTTTTGCTACATTGAATATATTTTCCATAAATGCCCCCGCTGTTCTGTTAATATATTAACATTATAAGCTATTTATATTGGGTTTTCAATCCTTTGTTCAATTAAATGAATATTTATTAAACATTTAACCAAAATTTTTATGTGGTATATAATCTAATTATGATAACTTTTATTTTTGGGATATTAATTTTAATTTTTGGTTATATTTTCTATTCAAAATACGTAGAAAAGCTTTTTGCACCCGACGAAAGAGAAACGCCTGCAAATGCAATGAAAGACGGAGTTGATTTTGTTCCCCTGCACAAAAACAGAAATGCTTTAATCCACCTTTTGAATATTGCGGGTATGGGGCCTATTATCGGAGCTATTCAAGGAATTTTATTCGGTCCGATTGCTTTTATTCTCATTCCAATTGGATGTATCTTAGCAGGCGGTGTTCATGATTATTTTGCGGGAATGTTATCTGTCAGAAATAACGGAGCACAAATTACAGGCTTAATCAACAAATATCTCGGCAAAAAAGCTTTTTCAATTTTTATGGTAATTGTTTCAATTATGCTTTTACTTCTTGCAACTGTATTTGTTTACACGGCAGGAGATTTATTCGTTGAAAGATTTTTTAACGTAAAAGAATTTGTTATAACAAATCCTTTAGTACTTGCTTCATACGTTGCAATCCTTTTGTATTTTATTATCGCAACCTTGTTTCCTATTGATAAAATTATCGGTAAATTTTATCCTGTTTTGGGTGTAATGCTTATAATAGGAACAGGATTGGTTTTGGTCGGATTTTTTATAAAAGGAGTTAACTTACAAAATTTCAGTTTGGCACATTATAATTTACACCCTAATCATTTGCCGTTAATTCCTATGTTTTTTATGACTGTTAGCTGCGGATTACTTTCAGGATTCCACTCAACACAAGCTACAATCATTTCAAGAACGGTTAACTACGAAAAAGACGGAAAAGTTATTTTCTATGGAATGATGTGTTTGGAATCTTTGATTGCAATAATTTGGGCAGCTGCCGCAATGGATGTTTACAGCCTTAATCTTGTACCGCAAAATATTATCGGAACTGTAAATGTCGTAAATATTGTTGCAAACAAATTTGTACCATTTAATTTAGCGTTTTTGGTAACTTTGGCAATTATAATTCTTCCGATAACGTCAGGTGATACCGCACTTAGAGGTTTAAGAATTACAATTGCGGAAGCCTTAAAACTCGACCAAAAAAGAATTTTAAATCGTCTTATAATTGTAATACCAATAGTTGTATGTGTTTTATCAATTCTAATCTGGGCAAAAACCAATGCAAACAGCTTCTCTTTGATTTGGAGATACTTCACTTTCTTTAACCAACTAATTGCAATTCCGGTTTTGCTATGCGGAACAATTTATTTGGCAAAACTTAAAAGAAATTATTTTGCGACCTTAATTCCTGCCCTGTTTTACGTATTTATAACAATGGCATTTATTTTTAGCGAAAAAATCGGATTTCATTTACCTCTAAAATACGCTGAAATAATTGCAATAATTATAACTTTTGCAACATACATTTATATTTGGAAATTAATGAACAAATCCGAAGATTAATTATAATCAGGAACTAAACATAAGTCTTTTCTGTGTTTTTTACCGTCAAATTCAATCAAATCAATTTCGTCATAAAGATTTTCAACCGCACGTGAAATTGTTTTAGCATTCTTTGTAATTAAAAGAGTTCTGTCGCCCACAGTTTCATATTCAAGATATTTGTTTTTAATAGTGTTAAAATGAGCAACTTTTGTTGTTTCGTCTAAATTATCAAGTCCTGAAATTATAGAACCGCTTTTTCTGCCGGATGACAGCACAGCTGAAACAGCGAATTCTTCTGACATATCAACAAATTGATAATCATCCGCAAAAGTTCCCATTGCACAAGCTTGCATTAAATAGAATAAATTTTCATTCATTAATGATAAAACGCCTTGACAGTCGTGCTCTTGAAGCGAAGTATTATATTCTAATGCAACAACATCTCCCTCAGGAGTCAAAACGGCATCAAGACCTAAAATTCCAACATAAGGAGTACCGTTTTGAGCCAAATTATCCAAAGTCGGGAATATCATTTCATGCATAATATATTGTTCAACGTCAGCTGAAATTTTGTAATCGGGAGTATAGCAGCCCATACCGGGAGTTAAAAGCCCGCCGTCACCATCCAGTGAAAATTTATAATTTGCCACACTTGAAAGCGGCAAAGCATTATAACCGTCTGTTACAACATAGAATGAAAATTCATGTCCGTATATAAAATCTTCAATAATAATACGCTGCTCACCACGTAAAAATGATTCTTCAATAAATGATTTCGCGATTGAATATGAACTGCAAACCAGAGTTCCGTTTACTCCTCTGTGTTCATCTGTTTTTGTTACAATCGGCATTTGAGAATTTCTTGCATAATCAAATGCCAAATTTGATTTTTCAAAAATACCAAATCTTGCAGTCGGTATTCTTAATTTATACATGAATTTTTTGCCTATTGATTTATTGGTACAAATTTCAGCACTTTTGGCAGTCGGACCGAAAACTAATTGACCGTTATCCGCAAAAAATCCGGCAACATCTGCCTTTACTGCCTTTTCACCCAGAACTACCGTTAAATCAACCCCGTTTTCCATTGCAAATTCTAACAATTCAATTGGTGAATCTTCTCTTATATCAATACAAGTACAAAATTCCTTCATCGCGTCATTACCTCTGGCTACAAATATTTCACCGACACAATCAAGTTCTGAGAGTTTTTTTGCAAATGCAAATTCCTTTGCACAATTTCCAATAATTAATACATTTTTACGATTTATTTTTTCCATAAAAACATTATACTACATAAAAAAGATGGAATTTATTAAGATATATTACAATATTTTGATAAATTTTGACTAAAAATATGACTTTCTAATTTTTCTCATTAAACATGAAATGTCGAGAGAGAGAAACGCGCGAGAGAGGACTACATAATGGCAAACACTGATTTAATTTCTATTTTTAACAAAGTATTAGCACCTGCAGTTGTAAATCCTAAACAACCGCAACAACAACAAGTTCAAACAGTTGAAACAACAAACCCTTTTAATCCGAATCCATTCGTAAGTTCAACTATTGATATGAATAATTATGCAAAAAACAGACCTGTTCAAGGCGGTTACTTTGCAGGTTACTACAACGGAAAACCAAATATCGTTGGCAGAAGACTTTTCGTTGAAGTTTAATTCATATTTAAAAATTTAATAATGAGAAGGTCATACTAGTTTACTTGATTAGTATGACCTCCTTGTATGCAATCCTCTATCGAATTAAACATTGTTTCCAAAATTCTGTCTATCGAATCTTGTGTACTGTATGCAACTCTCGGAGTTACAATCACATTATCTAATTGTGCAAGACGTCTTGTTAAAAAGACTTTTGAAATACATTCTAAATTAGACTCTTTCACTTTTGATGTCATATTATGTGTATTAAAAGCTATTTCTTCACATTCCATAGCATCTAATCCCGCACCTGCAAGATTTTCCGTAACAATTGCATCGTATAAATCAGCCGTATTAATTAATTCACCTCTTGATGTATTTAAAATAATTGCACTCGGCTTAATTATAGCAAATTCCCGCTTGGAAATTATATTTCGTGTTTGTTCATTTAATGGCACATGCAGGGTTATAACGTCAGAATTCTGCAATAAAGCTGTTTTATCTGTGTATTCAACTTCGTATTTATCAATAATTTCCTGATTTTTTCTTATATCAACAGCAAGTATTTTCATTCCGAAAGCATGTGCTATTCGACAAATTTCAGAACCTACATTACCGGTTCCTATTACTCCAAGCGTAAGTTTATCAAGCTCACGACCTATATAACTGTTATATTCAAAATTAAATTCTCTGACATCTCTTTCCGCTATCAAAATTTTTCTTATAAGCGTAATCATTAGACCAAACGTATATTGAACAATAGCTTTGCTGTCGTAATTTTCTACATTGAGAACTTTTATTTTTTTATTACAGCATTCCTGAATATCAATATGTTCATAACCTGATGAACGCGTTGAAAGTATCATTAAATTATGAAATTTACTTAAAACCTCATTATTTACATTTGAAGTTACATAAACACTTACAACAGTAGTTTCTTCCAGTAAATCATCAGGCAAATTATTTACTGTCGTTTCATTCAAACTTTCTTCAAAAAAATGAATGTCGTAATCATCAAGACGATTTTTTTTGAAAAAATTTTGTTCAGCTTTTTTATAATCAAAAATTAATATCGTAATTGTCATTTTTAACCTCTTTTACGAGAATTATCGGTAATTATTTTGCAAAATACTATTAGACAAAAAGATAATGATTTAAGATAAAATTTTATAAAAATTATCAATGTAAAATAACAAAATTTATTTTAAATTGTAATTATAGTCTGCTGTGCAATTATTCTGTGATTATACAGAGGCATTTCATTTACAGGCACAGTATGAAAAAGGCAGTGTAAGGAACACTGCCTTTGAATATTTATCATTGAAAAATTATGCAAGTTAAATAAACCATTTTTAAGTACTATGTTTGTGAACTGTAAGTCTTGAATAGTGAATCGCGAATTGATAAATTCAACTCCACTAATAACTACTTACAGTTCACAAACATAGTACTTAAAAATGGTTTATTTAACTTGCATAATTTTTCAATGATAAA
>JAFWGJ010000003.1 GCA_017512405.1 bacterium
AGGGTATATTACGAGATTAGAAGCTTTTGTGGATTTGATGCGTCGTAATATACCCTGCTTTACCGGATTGTTCATCCATAACAAGCGTTAAAATAGGAATATTATGGTCTTCTCTCATAGCCGGAAAAATATTTTGCGACATAATTTCAGGCATACAAGTAAACGGACTTATATGTATTATACCATCTTTTTTATTAACATGTGCAAATGCTACATCTGAAACACATTCAAGAGCATCTCCGCCAATATCACGATTTAAGTATGGTTTTGCCATTCTTTCTGCTCTTTGTAAGTGAGTTTCTTTGCCCCTGAACATTTTAGGTATAATAGCATCTTTTAAGAAACTGCCAACAGTAAGACTTCTTCTCGTTTGAACACCCATTTTTCCTAATTCACGCTCTATATATTGATTAGAAAACGGATCACCTACAAGATAAATTTCTCCTGTTATATCAACATTAAGAATTTCTCTGTTTTTATCAATCTCGGTTTTAGCCATTTCTTTTTTAACTGATTTTTTTAATTTGCCGATATCTCTTAAAGATTTAACATTTCTGTACCATTCAAGACACTTGTTATAATGTCTTTCAGCATCACCAACCTTAATTTCTCTTGCTCTGTAATATGCAAGTAAAGTTTCCAAATCATCCAAAGCAAAAACCATTCTAATCATCATAAGAGTACCTTTTGCTGCGGCAATATAATCATTTCGTCCAAGCAAATCATGAAAGAACTTGAATAAACCTTTAATTCCGTCGTATAATGAAAGCTCTAAATATTTAGTTTCATATCCCAAATCAGCCAATGCTGATTGAATATTTATACCATATACGCCTAATCTGCAACAACCCGGTGATGCAAGCATTGCTACATAATCAGTGCCACCTTCTATCGCCTCAATAAAATTACCTAAAATAAGTTTATATGGTAAACAAACTGCCTCAGGAGAATTTTTAACACCCAAAGACAAAGTTTTTTTACTTGTATAAGGTGGAACATAAGCTTCCACACCGAATTCTCGCAGCGCAACTGACCAAGCCACCGATATTGTGCCCATATGCGGGAATGCTACTTTTACTTTTTTATCATTTTTTTTCATTTTTAATTTTCCATTTCAAATTTTAAATCAGGTTTTCTAGCTGCAAGCGTTTCGTCAACTTTTTTAATAGGTGCATTATTTGGAGCACTCAAAATTATTTCAGGATTTTCTTCAACCTCTTTTGCTATTTTTACCATAATTTCAATGAATTCGTCAAGGACTTTTTTACTTTCTGTTTCCGTTGGCTCAATCATCATTGCTTCATGAACAATAAGTGGGAAGTATATCGTTGGAGGATGTACACCGCTATCCATAAGCCTTTTTGCAATATTCAGAGTCGAAACACCTTTTTCTTTTTGGAAATCGCCTGACAAAACAAATTCGTGCATGCAAGGCTCATCATAAGGCAGTTTATAGTGATTTTTCAGCCTTTCTTTCATATAATTTGCATTTAACACTGCATCTTCGCTAACATTTGTTAAACACTTGCCTTGCATTAAAATATAAGCATAAGCTCTGATAAGCACTCCAAAATTTCCGAAATAGCTCTTCACAGCACCTATGGAGTTTTCGAGATTATAATTTCTGTGATACATTTCACCATCATAATTTATAACCGGCGTTGGCAAAAAATCTTTTAAAGCTTCAACTACCGCAACAGGGCCTGCACCCGGACCTCCACCGCCATGCGGAGTAGCAAAAGTTTTGTGCAAATTAATATGAACAATATCAAAACCCATTAATTTAGGGTTTGTATGCCCCATAATTGCGTTAAAATTAGCTCCGTCGTAGTACAGCAATGAACCGTTATTATGCATTAGTTCTGATATTTCAAGAACGTTCTCTTCAAAAATACCCAAGGTATTAGGATTTGTCATCATTATAGCTGCAATATCGTCTGTTAATAATTCTTTTAAAGCTTCAATATCGACTTGTCCTTTTTCGTTTGATTTTACCTGAACAATTTCAAACCCAGCCATATTAGCACTTGCAGGATTTGTACCATGAGCTGAATCAGGAATAATAACTTTCTTTCTTTTTTCGCCCTTTACTTCATAATATTTCTTAATTATCATCATGCCTGTAAACTCGCCATGAGCGCCTGCTGCGGGTTGCAAACTTATGGCATCCATCCCCGTAATTATTTTAAGAGATTCTTGTAATTTATACATCAATTCCAATGAACCTTGTACATCTTCATCTTTTAATTTCGGGTGAATATTTAAAAATCCTTCCAAATTAGCAAGATATTCATTAACTTTTGGATTATATTTCATTGTACAAGAACCAAGAGGATAAAAACCTTTTTCAATACAAAAATTTCTGTCTGAAAGTTCTTTGTAATGGCGTAAAACTTCTAATTCACTAGTTTGCGGCAAGCCTATTTTATCTTTCCTTAAAAATTTTTCATCAATAAAATCAACATTTGAATAATTATCGTCAAAGTTAATTCCGTCGACATTATTATTTTTTTCAAATATAGTTTTCACTTTACAACATCTCCTGCTTGGCAAGTTCTTTTTTTATTCTGTTTAAGCCGGACTGTATAATTCTGGATATTCTCGACGGAGAAATTTGGTATTCCTCAGACATTTCACGTAATTTTTTATCTTTAAAAAACTTTTGTTCAATAAAATCTTTTTCTCTCGGCGGAAGTGTTTTCAATAATTTTGAAACTTTATCTTTAAGTTGATGAAATTCCAGTGATTCCTCAGGACTTCTGTCGTTAGAACGGATAATAGTGGGATTTTCAGCATCTGCCATTTCTTCAACAGACAAAATAGTTTTGTACATTGTTTCCCTAATATCATCAGGGGAAAGAACATCCCTTTTTTGTTTCATAGAGTACCACTTATAGCGACGTCTAACCTCATTTCTTATAGACCATTTTATAGCAGTTGAGAGATAGGAATTGTTGTAACTGTCTTTCGACTTTTGTTTAAACAAAACATAAAGAGTTTGTGTTGCTATGTTTACCATTTCAAGATAATCAAGCAAATGCGCAGTAGAAGACATTTTTTGAGCTTCAACCTTACATACGGTTTCTATTAAATTTTGATACTCTTTTAAATTAACGGCTTTTTCGACCGGCATTGCACACACCCTGTAAATTACCCATGTTTATTATACCAAACAAATAATTTTTTATTCCCTTATGTTAAATATTAATTACAATTAATAAAAAAGCCGTAAAACCTAAGTTTTACGGCTTAAATTTCTAACATCAGGATAACTATTCTGCTAATAATTTTTTAGCAGCTAACGTTAATCTTGATTTTTTTCTTGATGCGGTATTTTTGTGCAAAATACCTTTTGAAACAGCCTTATCACACAATTGATATGCTTTTGATAATGCAGTTTTCATAGCATCTTCGTCTTTGGCCTTAGCTAATTCCAACACTTTTTTAAGTGCTGTTTTGATAGAAGTTTTGAAAGCAACATTTTTAGCGTGATTTCTTTCTGCTGTCAAAACTCTTTTTTTAGCTGATTTAATATTTGCCATTTTGTCCTTCTTTCTTGTTTGGAAAATTCTAAAAGATTAATGACTTCTTTTAAAATTTTCACACTTACTCGAGGATGTGAGTACAGAAATTTTAGAATAAATAAATAGTAATGTCAAACAATTTTTATAAAAGTTAAGAATTAAATTGCAATTGAACATGTTCATGCTACGATGTTTATGGAAGTCACGATTTGATAGGCAAAAACCTAGTTTCGAATACGGAATTGAACGGGCTTCCCGTAGTAAAACACATTAACCATAAAGGAGAAAGAAGATGCCAGTAGCATCAATGATTGAACTTTTAGAAGCAGGTGTACATTTCGGACACCAAACACAAAGATGGAACCCAAAAATGAAACCGTACATTTACGGTCCAAGAAACGGTATTTACGTTATTGATTTACGTAAAACATCAGAATTACTTGATTCAGCTTATGAAATTGTAAGAGAATATGCTGCAAAAGGTAAAAATGTATTATTTGTAGGCACTAAAAAGCAAGCTGCCGAAGTAGTGGCACAAGAAGCTCAAAGAGCAGGTGCTTATTATGTTAACAGAAGATGGTTAGGCGGTATGATGACAAACTTTGAAACTATCAAGACTCGTGTTAACAAATTAAAAGAATATGAAAGCTTTATTGAAAGCGGTCAAATTGAAAAATTACCTAAGAAAGAACAGGCTCAAATCAATAAACAAGTTGCTAAATTAAGCAAAACACTTGGCGGTATTAAGGATATGAGAGGTTTACCCGAATTGCTTTTCATCGTAGACCAACAAAAAGAAGATATCGCTATATTAGAAGCTAAAAAACTGGGTGTACCTGTTATTTGCTTAGCTGATACAAATGCAGATCCTGATAATATTGATTATATTATTCCGGGTAATGATGATGCTATCCGTTCGGTACAATTGATTGCATCAAAATTAGCAGATGCTGTATTAGAAGGTAAACAACTTCGTGAAAACAAAGCTGCAAACACGGCAAAAGTTGAAGAAATTAAAGCGGAAGATGCAGGCGTAACAGAAGAAGAAAAAGTAGAAGCTTAATGGAGGAAACAATGGAAATTACAGCTACAATGGTAAAAGAACTCCGTGAAAAAACAGGTGCCGGAATGATGGACTGCAAAAAAGCACTTGCAGAAGTTGACGGAGATATGGAAAAAGCAATGGAAGCTTTAAGACAAAAAGGTATTGCTTCTGCCGAAAAGAAAATGGGCAGAATCGCAGCTGAAGGTCTTGTTGCTTCTTATGTTAATGATACAATCGGCGCAATGATTGAAGTTAACTGTGAAACTGACTTCGTTGCCAAAAATGATGAATTTAAAGAATTATGCTCAGGTCTTGCAGAATTAGTTGCTAATGCTAAACCTGCTGACGTTGATGCGTTACTTGCAACAACTTGTCCAAAATGCGGTAAACCTGTTGCAGACGTTATTAAAGAAAAAATCGCTTCTATCGGTGAAAAAATTACTATCAGAAGATTTGAAATTTTGGAAGGTAACATCGCAACATATATCCACAACGGTAAAATTGGTGTTCTTTTAAGCACAGATAAAAAAGATGAAGCATTAATGAAAGATTTATGCTTACATATCACTTCTTGTGCTCCTGAATTTTTATCAAGCAATGATATTCCTGCAGAAGTAAGAGAAGAAGAAAAACGTATCGAAATGGGTAAAGAAGATTTGGCTAACAAACCTGAAAACATCAGAGAGAAAATTGTTGAAGGTCGTTTGCATAAAATCTTAGCTCAAAAATGTTTACTTGAACAACCATTCGTTAAAGATCCAAGCCAAACAGTTGCACAACTAATCGAAGGTAAATTAACAGTTAATAAATTTGTTAAATACAACCTTGGTGAAGGTCTAGAAAAAAGAAGCGAAAACTTTGCTGATGAAGTTATGAAACAAATTCAACAATAGTTAAAAAATAAAATAAAAAAGACTCGCTTTAAAAGCGAGTCTTTTTTATTTTATTAAGCGAAAATTGATTCGTCTACACGTTTTCTCATTAATCTGTTGCCTAATTCAGTTTTTGTAATTCTACCATCGTGATTATCATCTGTAGCTTTATTAGCTTCATAATAACTTTCACCGGCAGATGTTAAAACTTCTCTTGTAGCTCTGCCTGGTAAAAATACCATTGCATATAAATCGCCGGCAGTTAAATGTTGTTTATTACCTAAACCTGATGATTGTTTAGCTCTTTGTAAGAATTTTTCAACATAATCTAATTGTTGAATTGGAGTCATTTGTTTTAATTGTTCTGTTGTTGTGCCTAAGCTTCTTGCTGTTGAAGGCATAAACTGAATTAAACCTGTTGCACCGCCATTTGGATTTACAGCTTGTGAATTCAAACCTGATTCAGAATTCATTACAGCTAATAAATCTTTATAATCACAACC
>JAFWGJ010000081.1 GCA_017512405.1 bacterium
AATTCAAAAATTGGCAGATTTTACACAAAAAGGTATTAATCCTTATCCTTATAAATATGTAAAAACAGCATCAGCTAAGGAATTACAAGATAAATACAAAGATCTTCCAGCAGGGGAAGAAACGGAAGATGAATATTCCGTTGCAGGTCGTGTAATGGCAATGAGAAATACGGGTATGTTCATTGATTTACAAGATGAAACAGGTAAAATTCAAATTTTTAGCCATAAACAAAATCTCGGAGAAGATAATTTCAAAACACTTAAACTTGTTGACGTCGGCGATATAATAGGTTTTAAAGGTACTATAAGAAGAACTCCGAGAGGAGAACTTTCAATAAAAGCAACAGAATATACCGTTTTATGTAAATCTCTTTTACAATTACCTGAGAAATTTCACGGTTTAACTGACGTTGAAACAAAATACAGACAGCGTTATGTTGATTTGATTGTTAATGAAGAGACAAGAGATACTTTCAGAAAAAGAAGTTTAATCATATCAAAAATAAGAGAATTTTTGGCAAAAAGAGGCTATTTGGAAGTCGAAACTCCAATTTTGCAAACCGTAGCATCAGGCGCAAATGCAAGACCTTTTAATACTCACCATAACGCTCTTGATATGGATATGACTATGAGAATTGCGCTTGAATTATATTTGAAAAGATTAATCGTAGGCGGTGTTTCAGAAAAAGTTTATGAAATCGGTAAATGCTTCAGAAATGAAGGTATTGACACTCGTCATAATCCCGAATTTACAATGATTGAATTATATGAAGCTTATGCTGATTACAATGACATGATGGAAATAACAGAAAATATGGTAGCTTTTGTTGCACAGGAAGTTCTTGGTACAACAAAAATTAAATATGGCGAAAATGAGATTGATTTAACTCCTCCATGGGATAGAAAAACGATGTTAGGAGCCGTTCAGGAATATACAGGAGCAGATTTTAATACTTGCAATACTGTTGAAGAAGCTCGTAATCTTGCAAAATCAATTGGTGTAAATGCTGACGAATGCGACAGCTGGGGCAAAGTTATTGACCTTGTTTTTGAAGAAAAAGTTGAACCAAGTCTAATTCAACCTGTTCACATCACTGATTATCCGCTTGAAATTTCACCTCTTGCAAAAGTCCACAGAAATAACAAACGCTTAACAGAACGTTTTGAAACTCGTGTAAACGGTTGGGAAATTGCAAATGCATTCTCTGAATTAACAGACCCTATTGACCAGCGTAAAAGATTTGAAGCTCAAGCTCTTGCAAAAGCTAACGGCGACGAAGAAGCCATGGAAATTGATGAAGACTTTATTGAAGCTCTTGAATACGGTATGCCTCCAACAGGCGGTATGGGTATGGGTATTGACAGACTCGTAATGTTATTAACAAATTCTCAAACTATTCGTGATGTCATAGCATTCCCTACAATGAAGAATATAAGCAAATAAAAATAAGGCGGTTGATAATATCAACCGCCTTATTTTATTATAATTTCAAATACTTTCTTGTTACAAATTCAGCTATTGCAATTGATACCGCTGTAATTGCCACTATTTGAAACATTTCCTTCAATTTTGTGAAATTGCACAACCAATACATAAATGTAAATGATGTAACCATTATGGTATAGAACATTATGTAATATTGCTTGCTATATACTTTATTTTGCGTTAAGTTTGGATTTGTCGCACTTTGAATTTTTTTATTTAAGTTATTATTATTTTCGTCTGCCATATTTAATCCTTAATTTTTGTATAAAATCTTACCATTTTTTTCAACGGCTGCAATTTCATATTTATCATTCCACCATATAAATCCGTCTATGTCAATATCATGGTATTTATATGTATTTTCTGTAAATTTAAAAACATCTTTATTCAGACCTGACAATCTTTTTATAATTGTATCTAACAAGGTTGTACTGCCTGCAATTATACCATTTTTATCAGTTGCTTTTCGACCGTCATAGTATATAATTTTGTTGCAAAAATTCATTTCTTTTTTATCACTGTTCGTTATAGGTAAGCAGTCAGATATTAAAATTATTTTATCCGCAGGTTTAGTCTTAAAAATTAAACTTAAAATATCATCACTCAAATGAACACCATCTGCAATAATTTCTGTATAAATATTATCATTAATAAGTGCCGAAAGTGTTGTCGACAAATTTCTGTGGTTAATAGGACTCATCGCATTAAATAAATGCGTAACACCGTTACATTCGGATAAATCACCGCCAATACAATGTCCGGCTTGAACTTTTACACTTTTCATTTTTAAATATTTTATTAATTCAAAATTTTTATCTAATTCCGGTGCGAGCGTTACTATTTTTATAAAATCATCTTCGATTTTTTTATAATTTTCAATACTTAAATCCATAAATTGAGCTTCATCATGAATACCCTTCTTTTCAGGATTTAAAAATATACCTTCTAAATGGACACCTAATATTTTTGCCATATCCGGTGTTTGTTTTTTACTTGCGGATTTAAAAATTTGAATTTGTTTTTTTATATTCTCTACAGTATCAGTTGCAAGTGTCGGGAAAAATCCGCCTATTCCGTGCTCTATAAGTTTTTTTGATAATTCAAGAATTTCAGTTTCGCTGCAGGTTGCAAAATCTACACCATAAGCACCGTGAAAATGCTGTTCTATAAGTAATTTAGTTTTTATACAATCCTCAAACATTAACCAAAAACCTTTTTAACTTCTTCTCTGTCGTCAAAATGAATTGTTTTATCTTTTAAAATTTGATAATCTTCATGACCTTTTCCTGCAACAATAACAACATCTTTTTCGTTTGAAATGTTTTTTAATAATGCTATTGCTTTTCCTCTATCGCTTTCAACAATTACTCTATCAGAATCAACAGACTGAAATCCTGTCATAATATCTGAAATTATTTGCTCAGGGTCTTCACTTCTCGGATTATCGCTTGTAACAATAACTTTATCAGCTAATTTTTCTGCAATAGCACCCATTTTAGGTCTCTTTGTAGCATCTCTGTCTCCGCCGCAGCCAAATAAACATATTAAATTACCACCTTGCGGAATAATTTCTCTGCCTGCTCTTAAAACATTCTCCAAACCATCGGGAGTGTGAGCATAATCTACAATTACCATTGGTTTTTTATGAACAATTTCAAATCTTCCGGCAACACCATACACATTTTCCAAAGATTTTACGGCAGATTTCAAATCAATTCCCATAGCAAAAGCTGTTGTAATAGCTGCTAATACATTATAAACACTAAACATTCCGTTCATATGAAGAGAAACATTTATATCGCTGTTTTTCAATTCAAATTTTGCGCCATCTGATGTAAAATCAATGTTTTCTGCCATTACATCAGCATTATTTTTTATACCGTAAGTGTAAATTTTTACCCCCTCAGGAACAATATTTATAAATTTTTGGGCATATTCATCATCAGCATTTATAACGGCAAAATAACCTTCTTTTAAATTTTTAAATAAAATTGATTTTGCATCAAAATAGTTATCCATTGTTATGTGATAATCCAAATGATCTTGTGTTAAATTAGTTAAAACGGCCCCCTTAAAATCACAATTACCGACTCTTCGCTGTTCTAACGAATGAGAACTAACTTCCATAGCAATATTATCAATATGATTATTAAATTTTATTTGATGCAAAATTCTTTGTAATTCAGGTGCCTGCGGCGTAGTAAATTTAGCTTCTCTGTATAAATCTTTTGAATTCAATTTATAACCCAAAGTTCCAATTATTGCACATCTTTTATCTTCGTGTTCGAATATTTTTTGAATTAAGTGCGTAACGGTAGTTTTGCCGTTTGTACCCGTAACACCTATTAAATTAATAGATTTAGAAGGTGATTGATAAAACGCATCCGCTAAATCTGCTATTTTATGTCTTGTTGAATCAACAATTATCTGAGGTAAATCAGATTCCACTTCGTGTTCCACAAATAAGGCAACTGCTCCATTTTTCTTTGCAGAGTCAATGAAATTATGTCCATCTGTATTTTCTCCAACCAGAGCAATAAAAATATTACCGTCCGCAGTCGTTTTTGAGTTGTAAGAAAGCCCTGTAATTTCAATATTTTCATAATTTATCTTTTTACAATCAATATTTTTTATTAAATCATCTAATTTCATAACTTCTCCTTAATCTTTATCTTCAACATTTTTATCTGGTTTTAGATTCATAATTCTTGCAACCTGAGAAGAAATCTCCTTAAAAATAGGTGCCGCAATTGTACTTCCCCAAACATTTCCGCCTTGTGCCGAGTCAACCATTACATAAATCAAAACCTGTGGGTCTGATGATGGTAAATAACCGACAATTGATGTATAATACTTATTTGAATAACCACTTCCGTCATCTTTTAATTTTTTGGATGTACCTGTTTTTGCTGCAATATTATATCTGTCCATTTTTATCGGAGATTTTCCGTTATTTATACTGTTTGTCAAAATTTGAGTTACATCTTTTGCTGTTTGAGGTTTTAGAACTTGTCTGTATTGAATTTTATTTACAGCTTCTTCCGGAGCATATTTAATTATATGCGGAGTTACAATAACACCATCATTTGCCAAAGCAGAAACCGCAGCTATCATCTGAATTGCAGTTACGGAAGTACCGTAGCCATAACCCATTGTTGCTTGGTCGGAAGTATCCCATTTATTCGGCGACTTTATAAGACCTCTTGATTCTGCAGGTAAATCTATACCTGTTTTATCTCCAAATCCGAATTTTTTCAAAATATCATAAAATTCTTTTGCAGTCATTAATTGAGCTATTTTAACAGAACCAACGTTACTTGAGTGTTCAAATAAATATTCAAGTGAAATCATACCAGGATTTGGTCTTGTTTTATAATCATAATTTTCAATATCCCACCAACCGACTTTTATTTTACCGGTATCATTAATTTTTGAATTACGATTAATTTTACCCAATTCCATTGCAGATGCAACAGTAATAACTTTAAATGTAGACCCCGGAGGAAAAACATCCGTTAATGTCCAATTTTTTATCTGCGTATAATTAGCTTTATGATAATTGTTCGGATCATAATAAGGATAAACTGCATAGGCTAATATTTCACCGGTACGAGGGTTTTCAACAATAACTGTACCCCTTAGTGCTTTCGTTTTATATATAACCTTATAAAGTTCTTGCTCGCAAACGTGTTGTATTGCGGTATCTATTGTAAGAGTAATATTTTTACCTTTTACAGGACGTGTAGTACTTAAAGGATCTGTTGCAAAATCATAAATAATATCACCTTTTGGAGTTTTTTGTAATTGAAGATTATTTTCAACATATTCCAATTTATCTTTTGCGGTTAATTCAACGCCGGAAGCTATATCAGCATCAAAATTATAATAACCGAGAACATGAGCCGCTAATGCTCCTTGCGGATATACTCTTGTACTCTTTTTATCCATTGGGATTTCTCTCAATCTTAATTTTGCTATTTCATCATGCGTTTGTCTATCTACACCTTTTTTAAGAGAAATCATAATATCTTTACGACGCAATTTTTGTACTAATGTTGATTTAGGCATTTTAAGTACCGGTGCCAGCATATTAGCAAGCTCTTCCGGTGTATGTTCATAGTCCGGAGTTCTTGCGTAAACATCAAAAAGAACTTTATCCGAAGCTAATTTTATACCGTTTCGGTCATAAATATCGCCACGTAAAACAAAATTTTGTGCACTTCTTTGTTTTTTTGCCTTTATTCTTAAATTTTTAATATCAATAACCTGTATAAAAAACAAATGAACAATCAAACCGATTGCAAAAGCAGCAAACGCTATCTGCCAACACCCAAGACGTTTATCGAAATTTTTAAATTTTTCTTCCCTATCTGCTCTTTTCACGACAATAACCTTGTAATAATTTACATGTGCATTGTTAAGGCAGAAACTTTATCCTTAGTATCCTATTGACCAACTGAAAACTTTTCTGCTATCCAAAGTATTTTTTGCAACATTTGCAGAATTAACTTCTTCAACTTCAATAACTTTCTTAGCCTTAGATAACAAATTACTTTTTTGCATAGACTCGTCAACATTATTGAATGATTTCAACTTATCCAGCTGATTTTCCAATTCAACATTTTCATCATTGAAAACAGAAGTTTCTCTGCTTAAATTATTAAGCGTAATTTCCGTTGCTGTTGCAAAATAATAACTTACAGTTGTTATAGCAATCAAAATTGCAAGTAATATACAAAGGGTAAAATTCAATTTTCTGATAGCCATGCTCTTAACATCATCCTCTTGTTCAAAAATACCTTCGATGACCGTATCTTGAGGAAGTTCAAATTCAAAGCTTTCAAGTTCATTAAATTCGTTATATGTCAAATGTAGCAATTCTTGTTGCAACGTTTCATCCTACCAGAGATTTATTAATACACACATCCCGCCATATTACTTCTTTATGAACTTTGCAACTCTAAGTTTTGCACTTCGAGAAGGCGGGTTTTCGATAAGTTCTTTTTCACTTGCAACTATTGGCTTTTTATTAATCAATTCAAGCACTGGGGGCTCACATGTACATACCATTTGCTCTTTTGGGCAATGACATTTTACCGAATAATACTTAAATTGTTCTTTTACAATTTTGTCTTCAAGTGAATGAAAACTTATTACACATATTATAGCACCATAATCTAATAAATCCAACACATCATTCAATGTATTTTTAATATTTTTTAACTCATTATTTACCTCAATTCTGATAGCCTGAAACACTCTTGTTGCAGGGTGAATACGACTTTTTTGAGGAGGGGTTGATTTCTTAATAATTTGAACTAATTCGTAAGTCGTTTTTATTGGCATGACATGTCTTTGGGCAATTATTGCCTTGGCAATACGTTTAGAAAAATGTTCTTCCCCGTATTCACTAAAAATACGTACCAAATCCTCTTCACTAAAACCATTTACGACATCATAAGCGCTATAATCCGCATTTTTATTGAATCTCATATCTAATGGAGCATCTTTTAAAAAAGAAAAACCTCGTTCTTGTTTAGTAAGTTGATGGTATGAAGCTCCCAAATCAAAAAGAATTCCGCCGGTTATCTTATCAATTTTTAGTTCTTGTAAAACTTTCTTAATATTTGTATAAGAATCTTTTACTATTGTTAAGTTTTTGTAATCTTTTAATTTTTCTCTTGAATAATTTATAGCATCATCATCAACATCGAAAGAAATTAATCTTCCCGACGGTTGAATTTTTTGTAAAATAAGTTCACTATGTCCGCCACCACCAAGTGTTGCGTCCACATATACAAGTCCGTCTCTGCAATTAAGTGCATCAACAGCTTCTTGTTTCATAACAGTGTAGTGTTTAAATTCCATAAAAGAATTTTAACACAAATAATTAATGAGAATTTGCCAGTTCATCTAAAACACTTGGTATTATTACACAAGCGGCATAAACTATAAATCCCATTGTAGCTACGGTTAGTGTGAACATAGTATACTCCCTTTGCTTTTTCTCATTACTATATATTCCACTATTAATTATTCTTGAAACTAAATTGTTTATTGTACAATTATAATGTTATGACTGATAAGATTAATGTAATGTTTAAAAATTTATGTTGTTCAAGATGTAAATCAGATTTTAGCGAAGAATCCATAAAAATTTTAAGAAAAGAAAACGAAACTCTTGTTGTGAATTTACACTGTAATGTTTGCGAAAAAGATTTCGGTACGGCATTTATAGGTACCAAAAATCTTGATGCGGAATTTTTTGACAGAGAAAAAACACCTTTAAGAATGATAGAAGATTTACCGCCAATTTCAAAAGATGATGTTCTTAATGCTCATAAATTTTTAAAAGAACTTGATGAACATTGGACAAAATATTTACCGGAATAGTTTATAATCAGCTTTTTTTATTTCTTTTGCTCTTTTGTACATTTTTCTTACTGAATTGCTGCGGAGCTTGTGCAAAAGAAGTTTGAATACGTTTAACACTTATAACGTCAGGTAATGACTGCAAGCTTGTAATAACCTTTCTTAAAGTATCTAGATTATCCAATTCGATACCAAGTTCAATTATACCAATGTTATTCTGTTTTGCTTTTACGTTTGCATAGTTGATATTTGTATTATTATCTGAAACCGCAGCAATAATTTCTTTTAAAATACCTTGTTTATCCTGAGTTTCAATTCTTATAGTAGTACTATAAGTTTTATTTGAAGGATTATTTGCCCATTGAATATCCAATAATCTGTCAGGTTCAACATCTTCAAGAGTTTTACAATCCAGTCTATGTATAGAAACACCTTTTGAACGAGTAACAACACCCACAATCGGTTCCCCTGGTATTGGTGAACAACATCTTGCAAAAGAATATAAAAGTCCATCTAAACCAATAATATCCTTTGCATTGGTCTTTTTTCTAGGCTGAAAAGCAGTTTCAGGTTGTTTTTCCGCTTCTATATTCCGTTTTAATTTATTGATAATTTTAGTTGCGGTTGTTTCACCATAACCCAGTGCCGCAAAAAGATCTTCTGCTGAAACATAGTTCATTTGCTTTGCAACAGTTTCAAATTCACCATTTTTAATGTACTCATCAAAAACAGCTTTTGTAAGTTCATGTTCAAGATTACTTTTTCCAAGTTCAACATGGTCTTCACGTTTATTTTTCTTAAACCATTGTCGGATTTTTGAACTTGCTTGCTTTGTAACAACAAAATTTAACCAATCAAGACGGGGTGCCGGTTGTTTTGATGTTAAAATTTCAACTATATCACCATTTTTTAATTTTGTATCAAGCGGAACAATTCTGCCGTTCACCAAAGCTCCGACTGTTTTATGTCCTACTTCCGAGTGAATACGGTATGCAAAATCCACAGGAGTAGCCTTTTTAGGCAAATCATATACATCTCCGTTTGGAGTGAATGCAAATACTTGGTCGGAAAATATATCTAATTTTACAGAATTTACATAATCTTCAGCATTAGCGGAATCCTGATTATATTCAACCATCTTTCTCATCCAGGAAAATTGCAAATCTTCCGCATTATTTGCTTTTTGAGAACCTTTTTCTTTATATCGCCAGTGAGCAGCAACACCGTATTCAGCAACTTCGTGCATTTTATGCGTTCTTATTTGAACTTCCAAAGGACGCATTTTAGGTCCAATTACGGATGTGTGTAATGATTGATATAAGTTGCCTTTTGGCATTGCAATATAATCTTTGAAACGCCCCGGAATAGGCTTAAACTGTGAGTGAATTAAACCCAAAACTTCATAACATTCTTTTTCACTATCTACAATTACACGTACAGCTGTTATGTCGTAAAGGTCGTTAAACGATATATTTAAACGTTTCATTTTACTGTATATACTGTAATAATGTTTTGCACGGCCTGTAATCTGGGCATTTATTCCGTTTGCCTTGACATCTGCGGCAATTTTATCCATAAGCAGTTTTACCGTAGATTCTCTTTCTGCTTTTGTTTGGGCAACTTGCTTAACAATTTCATCATATTTCTCTGGATATAGATATCTTAACGATAAATCTTCCAATTCTGCCTTAATTTTACCAATACCCAAACGATTTGCGAGCGGAGCAAAAACATCAAGTGTTTCTTGTGCTATACGTTTTTGCTTATCTTCTCGCATAAAATTCAGTGTTCGCATATTATGTAAACGATCAGCAAGTTTAAGAAAAATTATTCTTATATCACTTGCCATTGCAATAAACATTTTACGGAAATTTTCCGCCTGACGCTCTTCTTTTGAATTAAAATGGTATTTACCAAGTTTCGTAACACCTTGAACTATTGTTAAAACATCATCACCGAATTCTTTTTGTATAGTTTCAGCCGTAGTATCCGTATCTTCGAGAATATCATGCAAAAATGCCGCCATAACCGTATGAGTATCAGTCTTTAAGCTGATTAATATCTTTGCAACTTCAACAGGATGAATAATATATGGTTCTTTTGATACTCTAAACTGACCTTCATGTTTATTTCTGGCAAAATTAAACGCTTTTTCTATCAAAATTTTATCTTCATCAGAACGCTCTTCTATTAACGGTCTGATTTCATCAAATAAAGATAATGTATTAATTTCATCGCTCATGGTATAATTATTTTACTAGTATTTTACCATTTTTACAAGAGGCAATTTTGTGGCTGAAAATTCACTCATAATTAAACTTAAAATATCACCTAATGCAAGTAAAAATGAAATTATCAAAACTGATACCGAATTAAAAATTAAAATTACGGCTCAACCAATTGAAAACAAAGCAAATAAAGCATTAATCGAATTTTTGTCAAAAAAATTTAAAATACCAAAATCGAATATTGAAATTATTAAAGGTGAAACTTCAAAAGAAAAAACACTCTTGTTTAAAAATCTTTTATCTGATAAAATGGTAGAAATTAAATCGTTTTTAACATAGAATAGAATCAAAAGGAATATATATGCAAAAAAGATGGTATGATTTAGATCCGACAGTAAATTTAGCAATAAATTTAATGGAAAAAGCTGATGAAAAAGTTCAGCTTGAATGTGCATATCATATTATCGACAAAGCAAAAGACTACGGTATAAAAATAACCGACAGCGATTTATCAGAGGCTTTTAACTATTTATTCAGACGTTGGTACGATAAGAACAAACAACTTCATGATGCATTTGAATATTTAAAATTAGCTCCTCATGATGTTCAGTTAGGATTGGCATTTGATATTATTGACAAATTACAACCTCCTGAAGAAAAATAAATTTAAAAGAAAGTAATTCTATGCAAAAACGTTGGTACGATTTAGACCCCACACTCAGCTTGGCAGTAAGCCTTATGAAAACTGCAAATGAATCTATTCAATTAAAATGTGCCGATTACATAACAATAAAGGCCAAAAATTTTGGAGTAAAAATAAGAGATAACGCCTTAAATGAAGCATTCAGCTACATATTAAGACGTTGGTACGATAAAGATAAACGGATTCAAGAAGCATTTGAATATCTTAAAGCATCACCAGTTCCTTTACAAAAAGAAATTGCCCAAAATTTACTTGATGTTTTACAAATCTCCTAACGTGTTTCTATTGATAAGTTCATAAATTCAATATCATCATAATCTATATATGAAGTCTGCATAAGGTTTTTGCCCGTTTTAATAGTTATTTCATTATTTTGTCCCGATTTAATAAGGTTTTTAGGGATTTTAAAGCTTTGTCCGTCACCATTTAGTTGTATTTCAGCAATTTTATTTCCGTTAAAATATATTTCCGGTGCACTTGCATATGCGTTAGCAATTCTATTTTGCCCCATACTTCTTGCCATTTTTGTATCAACACCTATTATTGAACCGATAACAAGGTAAGTGCTGTCTGTAGCTTGTGAAATTTTAACATTTTTTGTATAATAAGGTCCCACACACTTTACCCTAAATTCACCTGCATTAGCAGAAGCGTCGGAATAATTGTTATCTCCTAAATGAAACATATCTTTGTCAATTGTAATATTCATAGGATTAGTTTTTTCAATTCCTACAATAATAGGACGTGAAGCTATCCTTTCATCAACTGTCAATGAAAACGGATTATAACCTTCTTTTTCCACCGACAAAATTGTAGGGCCGCTAATGTCTGCTTTTAAATCAAATGTTCCGTCTGAGTTTGTTTTTGTTGAATAATTTTTTTGAGGTAAAGTAACTCTTGCTCCCTGAATTGGTTGATTAGTCTGTGAATCCACAATTTTGTTTATTCCGGATTCACCTTCTTTTGAAATATTTGCCTGCAAAGGTGCTGCATTAGAAGTTAAATTAAAAAATAAAAAAGTAAATGTTAGTATTAAAAATTTCCTCATTCCCTGTTCCTCCAATTGCACTTTAAAACTTTTTTTCTCAATCCAAAAGCACTCACAGGCGAAAGAAAATATTTATTATAAAACTTTTAAAAATAACGTTTGAAATTTAATTTTTTTTTGGTATTATAATTTTAAATCATACTTTGCAGTTATGCCGGTGTGATGAAATTGGTAGACGTGCCAGACTCAAAATCTGGTGTGGTTCACCCCACGTGCCGGTTCGACTCCGGCCACCGGCAGATATATAAAAGAAGTCTATACACAGACTTCTTTTTTGTTGCGCCTATAACACGTTTTCTCACCAAGTTTGCAAGAATGCAAACGGTTCTTACCTCTCACAAAATGCTCAACGGTTCGCATTTTGTTCGGCAGAGTGGCCAACAGCATTTGTAAAAAGAGAAGTTCCAATAAGAACTTCTCTTTTTATATATTTAATTTGTATTCCATACTTTATACAATTTGCTATTACGGTTGTGCATTTAAATTAGCCAACAATTTTTTTAAGTCTGTTTCACATTCCGAATATTCAGCACTATATTTTTTTCGCATATCAGGTTCTAAATCTTCGCATTTGAGCATTTTATCCAAAAATGCCATACATACTCTATCATAAGTCATCCAATACTCTGTCTTATTTTCTTCATTTGCAAAAGATCTATCTTTATCCCAATATTTACGTTTAAAATCATCATAATCCTCTTTAATATCTTTATAAGATATATCTGAATTATTTTTTGTACCTGCACTTTCCGCGCTATCTGAATTATCAACATTATTTTGTTCCTCGGACATCAATTGTATAGACATTATCTCCATTTCAATTACATTTTTCTTATCTGTCCAATATGTCTTCATGTCATCCGGAATATCATCACAATTTAACATTCTGTCTATATATGATATTGCCAATTCTTTTTCTTCTATTGTTGTTGTACGATCAGGAACATTACTGCTCATTTCGTCAAATACAGCCATAAAACTTTCACCGCTTTGTATAGAATAATTTACTTTATCATCCGAAGTTTGTAAAACCTCAGAAGAAGCTTTTTCTTGTTGAACTTCCGTCTTTTTAACTGGATTCATTTCTACTTTACTGACATTTGCGATTTTGTTTATCTGTACCATGACTGTCCCTCCTGTACATTACCTACCATAACAATTAACATCTTTTTATAGTTTTTATAAAATATCTATAACAAGCATTATATCTTATTTTCAAAAATTTAAAAAGTGATTTTTACAATTCTTTATACACCTTTTGAAATATTTATATAGCTAAATAAAAAAAAACAATAAAAACTTTAAACAACTTGCACAGATAATATTATTGTTATAAAATAATGTATTATGAATATATTGGAAAAAAGTAAAAGTACATTGGAATTTGACAAAGTATTGTCAACATTAGCAACATTCGCAAAAACAGTTCAAAGTCAAAAGTTATGTTTAAATATCGAAACGTACGATGATTTTGATAAAGTTCAAGAAAATATAACACTGACAAAAGAAGCAAAAGCTCTTATTGACAAGTTACTTGAACTGCCAATTGAACATTTGACAGATTTAACAACGATAGATAAAAATCATCTTAACACTTGTCTTTCAGAACAAGAATTATTGAGTCTTGCAAAAAGTCTACGCTCGGCAAGATTAGTTAAAAATTTCATGAGAGATAATACGCTGGCTGACAGTTTGTTAAACAAAATCTCAATGCAGCTTATTCCAAATAAAGATCTTGAAGAACAAATTTTTTCAAAATTTGATGAAGCAGATAACATAAAAAAAGATGCAACCGATACTCTTGCAGGACTTTACTCATCTTTAAAAGACGCAGAAAAAGAAATTAAAAATCAAATAAACGAATTATTAAATTCACCTGATTTTGCACAGTATTTGCAGGAACCAATTTACACTATCCGTGATAACAGAATTGTGTTCCCGATTTTAGCAAGTGCAAAAGGAAAAGTATCCGGTATAACTCACGATGTATCTGCAACAAATAAAACTGCGTATATTGAACCTTCTGTTTTGGTTTCAATGAATAACAAGATTCGTGAATTAAAAGTTAAAATTAGAGACGAAATTGTAAAAATTTTGACAGAATTAACAAAACAAATTAAATATAATTTTGATTCTTTTAAAACAAATGAACAAGTTTTATCTCAATTGGATATGCATTTTGCAAAAGCTAGATATGCTACCAAAATTAATGCAGAAGAACCTGAATTAACAAAAGAAAAAATTCTTGATTTTACAGGAATAAAACACCCGTTATTAATAACAAGAGTGCCGAATATTGTTGCAAATGATTTTTCATTGGGTAACGGATACAAATCTTTAATTATTACAGGTTCAAATACAGGCGGTAAAACAGTTACTTTAAAAACTGTCGGTTTGTTTGTGTTAATGGCAAAAGCCGGTATGTTTTTACCTTGCTTATCTGCCAAAATGTACCCATTTGAAAAAGTTATGGCAGATATTGGTGATGAACAAGATTTAATGCAAAATCTTTCTACTTTTTCATCACACATGAACAATATTATAGAAATTTTAAACAATGCAGATGAAAACTCATTAGTTTTACTAGATGAAATTTGTGCAGGTACTGATCCGCAAGAAGGTGCTTCACTGGCAGAAGTAATTCTTGATGATTTAGTTACCAAAAATTCTTTGTGTGTTACAACTACACACTTTGGGGAATTAAAAACTCTTGAATATACCAATTCAAAATTTAAAAATGCCTGCGTTGAATTTAACAGAGAAACTCTTAAACCTACATATAAACTAACAATAGGTATTCCTGGTGCCAGCAATGCAATATTCGTAGCAAGCAATTTGGGACTAAATCCTGAATTGGTTGAACGTGCTAAATCAACATTAAACATTCAAAGAGATCCTTCTGCAGTTATCATAGAAAAATTACAGGAAACTCAACAAAAACTCAGCAAAAATCTTCAAGATGTTGAAATGATGAAACTTTCATCACAAAAAGCTAAGGAAAATTATGAAACTAAATTAGCTGAACTTCGCAGAGATAAACGTAAAACAATTAAAGCTATTGAAAACAAATTTTCAGAAGAATTTGATAATGTACGCTTAGAAATAAAGGACATTATGAGCGAATTAAGACGTGATAAATCCGAAAAAACAGCTCGACGTTCATATACAAGATTATCATATATGGAAAATGACTTAAAAGACCAAATAGATAATGCAATGGATAAACAAACCTATGATGAACTCGTTTGGGATTCAATTAAAATCGGCGATACTGTTATGATTAAAGAATTAAATCAACCGGTTACAGTCGTTTCATTGCCTGATAAAAATAACAACTTAACTGTTCAAATGGGACAGATAAAAACTAAAATAAGCAAGGACAGAGTTGCAAAACTTGATTCTTCACTTACACAAAAACCTCAATTAAGATTAAAACCAATGGAATCTTTTGAATTAAAACGCAGCGGTATGTCAAATACATTGGATTTACGAGGTTATAAAGGTGATGAAGCTTTGGACAGTCTTGAAGCATATCTTGATAAAGCAAGTCTTGCAAATCTTTCACCTGTATATATTATTCACGGAAACGGAACCGGTGCATTAAGAACTTACGTAAGAGATTACGTATCAACTTCGCCTTACGTTGCTAAATTCAGAGCAGGAGAACCTTCTGAAGGCGGAGACGGCGTTACAATAATTGATATAAACTAAATATTAAATTTATGTAAATAATTTTGACAAACGCACTCGTTTTTTGATTTCGTTTGTCTTATAATGTAAACGTAAATTATGGTCTTTTTATAATATAAACACGGAGAAATTATGGAGAAACAAAACTATTCTGATGAAGAGTTTGAGTCGTTGATTGGCTCTTATGACTACAATTTTAAACGAGGAGATTTAGTAAAAGGTATAGTATGCGGTTATGATTCTGACGGTGCTATTGTTGATATAGGTGCAAAAACATCAGCAAGCGTCCCTGAAAGAGAAGCGGTTTCAGATAAGACTGTTTCTATTGAAACAGTTCTGGAAAAAGGTAAAGAATATGAATTCCTTATAATTTCAGATGAAGATGTTGACGGTAAAATGTTGCTTTCAAGTTTAAAAGTACAACAAGCATATACCTGGAAAGAACTTGAAAAACTTAAAGAAACTGATGAAATAATTATGGGCGAAATAAGCTCAATCGTAAAAGGTGGCTTAATTGTAGATATATTGGGAGTAAAAGGATTTGTTCCGTCAAGTCAGCTTAAAAACAAAGACCAAGAATTTACAGTTGGTGAAAAATTGGAATTAAAAATCTTAACTTTGGATAGTCAGCAAAACAGCTTTATTCTATCAAACAAAAAGACTGTCGCTGAAATATCGGAAGAGGAAAAAGCTAATTTATTCTCACAAATTGAAATTGGTCAAATAGTTAAAGGTAAAGTTGTAAGAATTGCAGATTTCGGGGCATTTGTAGATATAGGCGGAGTTGACGGATTATTACCATTATCACAAATATCTTGGAAATGGATTGACCATCCTTCTGACAGATTAAAAATAGGTGAGACAATAGAAGTTGAAGTAATCAGCGTAGATCACGATAAAAGTCGAATTTCATTAAGTCTTAAAAATCTTGAAGAAGATCCTTGGGTTGCTGCCGAAAAAGAACTTAAAGAAGGTGAGTTAAGAGAAGGCGTTATCACCAGAATTAAAGGTTTTGGAGCTTTTATTGAAATATATAACGGTGTTGAAGCATTACTTCCGAAGGAAGAACTTTCAGCTTATGATAATGAAAACAACACCATTTCCAAAGTCGGAGATACTATCAAAACTTATATAGTAAAATTAAATCCTCAGGACAGACGTATTGCACTTAGTGTAAAACAACCTGAATTGGCTAATGTTTAAATGTGTTCAAAGTTTGTTCTAAAGCCTTTGGACATAAACCCACAATGTTTTCGTAACTGCCTTTTATCTGCTTTACGAAACCTTTTGGCAGTTCCTGAATTCCGTAGGAACCGGCTTTGTCAAACGGTTTAAATTCGTCAATATACTTATTTATCATTTCATCAGTAAGATTTTCAAATTCAACATAACTTGTCGTTGAGCAAACTTGTTTATGCATATCTGGAGTTTCAATCACACAGATTGCTGTTACAACAGAATGTTCCCTATCAGACAAAGACCTTAGCATATTATACGCATCTTCTCTATCTCTTGGTTTTCCCATTATTTTATTACCCAACACAACTACTGTATCTGCACCAACTATTAATGCCGATTCTTTTATGGATTTTGCAACTACTAATGCTTTATTATAAGCAAGATTTTCTATTTTTTCATAAGAAAAAAAATCATTTTCCATCACTTCTTTATAAGATGAAGGAATTATTTCAAAGTCTATGTTTAATGCTTTAAAAATTTCTTTTCGTCTGGGCGAACTTGACGCTAAAATTATTTTTCTCATAAATTAATAATATCACGTTAATAAACAAAATAAAAACCTCTCATCTCTGAGAGGTTAAAATTCACACTAACTAAAATTTATTAACTTACCTTATCCTTACCTAATTTAATTAAAATCTGTTTACTACGCTGCCTGTTGTTGTAATGCTTTTACAGGATTTG
>JAFWGJ010000082.1 GCA_017512405.1 bacterium
ACCACGCAAACGTGCTGCTAGAAATGGTAGAAACCCTCAAACAGGTAAAGAAATCAAAATCCCTGCTAAGACAGTTCCTACATTCTCAGCTGGTAAAAAATTCAGAGCAGCAGTTCTTGGCAAATAGTCAACTGACTGTATAAAAAGTTTTCAGGACGTATTTTGTATACGTCCTTTTTTTTATTTTTATAATAAACTTAATTTATGGAAGAAAATTTAGAGATAACCTTTGCGCATATATATCCCAAATTGCTGAATTTATATGGTGATATTGGGAATGTTTTAACATTAAAAAAACGTTGTGAATGGAGAGGAATAAATTTTATTGCCGAAGAAATTAATTTAGGCGATGAATTTAGAGAACATGACATGTATTTTATTGGCGGAGGTCAAGACAGGCAGCAAGTTGATGTTGCATGTGAACTTCAAAAACATAAACACTTTTTAACGGAAGAACGAGATAAAAATGTCGTATTTTTATCTATTTGCGGAGGATATCAACTGTTAGGACATTATTATAAAGCGCAAGACGGTTCTGAGTTAAAAGGAATTGACCTGTTAGATGCATACACATTAGCCGGCAATAAGCGTTTTATAGGTAACGTTACCACTCAAATTGATTATTTAAAACCAAATACACTTGTAGGATTTGAAAATCACAGCGGATTAACCTATTTAGAGGGTGAAACAAAATCTATTTCAACAATATTAACAGGTCATGGCAATAATGGCGAAGATAAAACAGAAGGGGCTAGATTTAAAAATGTTTTCGGAACATATTTACACGGTTCATTTTTACCCAAAAATCCTCATTTTGCAGACTATTTAATTGAACTTGCTCTTGAAAAACGATATGGATATAAAATTGAACTTAAACCATTAGACGACGAAATTGAATTAAATACCCACAAAAATTTAGTTAATAAACCTTATTAAATATAGCATTATGATAAAAAATATGCTAAAATCATTCTATGAACAGAAAAAGAATACTGACCATATCTGTAACTTTAATATTTATAATATTTTTGGTATACATTTTCAGAGATATAAGCGCAGAAGAGTTCATTAATGCGTTTAAAATATTTAGTTTTAAGTACATAATATGGATTACCCTGTTATACTATTTATCAATGTACATTCGAGGAATACGATGGAAAGCATTGTTAATGGATAATCCTAAATATTCCAGTTGGCATTTAGGTTCTGTTTTTATTGTAGGAAGCATGCTCAACAGTTTTTTGCCTGCAAGAGCCGGTGATATTTACAGAGCTTATTATCTCGGTGATAATAAAAATGAAAAAAAGATGAAAATATTCGGTTCAATAATTTTGGAAAGAACTCTTGACGGTGTCAGCGTATTTTTTATCTTATTATTTGGTATTTTATTTTACTGCCGGAATAATCCTGTGATATTAAGTTTGATTTATGTTTTTGGTTCTATTTTTATAGGAAGCATGATTGCATTTTATTTGATTTTTAAATTTAATAAAATTGATTTTGTATGTCAAAAAATAGAGTCACTGCTTGAAAAAATCAAATTAAGTAAACTTAGTAACATTATAAAAAGCTTAAATAAACACGCTAATTCATTTATGGAAGGTTTTGAAGTCTTAGATAGTTTAAAACTTTCATTAAAATCTGTTGTTACAAGTGCCATCATTTGGGGAATAGAATGTTATGTGGCATATTTAATAATCGCAAGTTTTAATTTGTCGCTACCATTTTCGGCATCTTTGTTTGTAATAAGTTTAATATCATTTTCAGCAATGCTGCCGTCAACATCAATATTTTTTGGCCCGTATCAGGCAGCTTATTTAATTGCTCTTGGCATATACGGAGTTAAAAAATCAGAAATTCTTGCAATTTCTTTAGTACATCCGATTATTTTAATAGTACTATTGACTGTTGTTGGTATATACTATTTATATAAATTTAATTTTTCACTGGATAATATAAAGGAAGAACAAAATGATTAAAAAAGCGTTTACATTGGCAGAAGTTTTGATAGTAATAGCACTGATTGGTACCGTTGCCGCATTGACAGTACCTAATTTATCGGATTCTTATAAGGATGAAAATACTGTCGTAAAATTAAGAAAATTCCAAAATGAATTAAAAACTTCATATCAACAAGCAATTTTAAAATATGGTGATTCTTTTGAAAATCAAGCAGGATCTCAAAAGATTGCAAGTTTATATGAATTTTTAGAAACTTCCGAATCAGCATCATTCCCTGTACTAAATTTAAACAGAAGTTGGTATACTAGAGAACTTAAAGATGCTTCCATTATAAGTATGTACCAAACAATTACCGATAATGTCGTGGATATTTATATTGCAACCAATGGAAAAAATAGTTCTACCGTCGGAAAAGATATTTTTCGATTTGGTTTAAATGTAGCAACAGGAGAAATTATACCTAAGGGAAGAGGAAACGATAGAGGAACAAATAATGCTTTAAGTTTAGGAGGCGATAATATTAATGGAACAAATTGGGCTGTTTCAATCGGCAATCTTGATTATTTAAAATGTGCAAGCTCTCTTAACTGGGAAACAAAAACAACTTGCGACTAATTATTTGTTAGTTTAAGTATATTTTCAACACAATTTTTTGAATTCAGGTGCTTTGATACAAAATCAAAGCACTTGTTTATTGTGTATTCATAAGCCTTTTCATTATTCAAATAATATTTTATTTTTTCTTTTAAATCTTCAATATTGATATAAAACGGCAAATCACCTTTGAACATATTAATTTCTTCTCTAAAATCGCTTACCATAAGAGTTTTGCATGCAATTGTTTGAATTGTTCTGTAATTTAGTGATGAAAGTCCTTGCGAATTTATATTAAATACTATTTTTGCTTTATTAAGTTCAATAGCCATATTACTTTCATTATCAATAAAACCTCTATAAGCAGATTTAATAAGGGCTTTTTCATCCGTTCTGTCCAGTGCATCTTTGTAATGCTTTTCTATTGCAAACCAGGCAAATTTCAGATTTGGAAAACTTTGCATTAATTCAATAAAGAAATTTAATCTGTAATCTGTATCAAGTCTTCCGGCAAACATTATGTCATAATCTTTTTTTAAATTTAACGGTTTATAAATATCTGTATTAACGAAATGAGGCATGTAAAACATGTTTTTAAAATCATATTTTTTTATAAGTTCTTTATCCCAAAAGAAAGTATAATTATCTTTTTCACTAAGATATGGCATATAAATATACCAATCATCGCCAACACCGGAAGCTTTGCTTTCTATCTCATCAGAAAAATAATTAATTGACGGTATATCAAGTTTGTTATCAATTTTTAATTTTATTGCTGAAAAATCATATCCTGAAATATAATCAAAATTTTTATTTTTTATAAAATTTTCAAAATCATTTTGTTTTAGTTCATCAAAAATTTCAACCGTATGACCATTTTGTACAAAACCGTCAAACAAGCTTGAAATTGTAAGCCTTCCGCCAATACTGTGCGGTAATATACCTAAAATCTTCATAACTTTATTAAAGCACAAAATTTTTAATGTATAATATATTTATGGAAAATAAAACACAAGTGATAGTTGTAGGCGGAGGTCCTGCCGGAATATCGGCAGCAGTTACCGTTGCAAGAACCGGAAAAGAAGTTATTTTAATAGAACGCGGTAATTTTTGCGGAAGCAAAAATGTTTTTGGAGGTGCGGTCTACACAAAACCTATAAAAGAAATTTTTCCGAATTTTGAAGAAAACGCACCTCTTGAGCGAAATAATACAAAACACAAATACATGCTTTTAACAGAAAATGAAGATACAACTATCTCTCATAGCTCAGTTGATGAAAATTCAAACAGTTACACAGTTATAAGAGCAAAATTCGACCGTTGGCTCTCTGAACAAGCTAAAAAAGAAGGCGTAACAATTGTTACGCAAACTTTGGTAAAGGATTTGATTATTAAAAATAACCGAATCATCGGCATAAAAACAGAACTTGAAGACTATTATGCAGATATTGTAATTCTTGCGGATGGCGTTAATTCACTTCTTGCAAAAAAAGCAGGTCTAAGGAATGATTTTAAACCATCTGATGTTGCACTTGGAGTAAAAGAAGTTTTTAAAATTGACAGCGAAAAAATTAACGAAAGATTTAATCTGAAAGAAAATGAAGGCTGTATAACAGAAATTATCGGCTATCCTATGAATGGCATGCTTGGTTTGGGTTATATATATACAAACAAAAACTCTGTTACAATAGGGCTTGGTGTAGCATTGGACGAACTTACGGAAAAGCAATTAAAGCCTTATGAATTACTCGATAAATTAAAATTACACCCATCTGTTGCTCCTCTTATTAAAGACGGTGAGTTACTTGAATATTCCGCACACTTAATACCGGAGGGCGGCTATAATAAAATTCCTCAGCTGTATGGAAACGGAGTTATGGTAGTTGGCGATGCGGCAATGCTTGTTAATAATTTACACTGGGAAGGCACAAACCTTGCCATGATTAGCGGTAAATTTGCCGGTGAAACAGCTGTTGAAGCAATAAAAATGAATGATTTTTCAAAAAATACTTTAAAATTATATAAACAAAAACTTGATAAATCGTTTATTATAAAAGATTTAAAAAGTTACAGAAATCTTATGCCTACAATGCACAAAAGACGTAATTCCTTTACGGATTACTACATAAAAAAAATCAGTTCATTCTTTGAAATGTTCACATCAGTTGACGGAATTGTAAAGCGGGATAAATTCAGAAACTTTATAAAATCTATTTTTACGGATAGAAATATATCAGAATTATTTAAAGACGGATTTGCAGGTATAAAGTTACTTTGGGAGATTTTAAAATGAGTTTAAGTGATAAATTATTCAAAGTAAAATATACAAGTGACAATATTTCACACTTGACACCTGATATAGAAAAATGTAAAAATTGTAGTATAAAAACATGCACATTTGTATGCCCAGCTCAAGTTTGGGAATGGGATGAAGAAAAGCAGGAAATGACTGTCAATTACGAAAATTGTCTTGAATGCGGAGCATGCAGAATAGCATGTAAAAATAAAAGCATAAATTGGGAATACCCAAAAGGTAATAAAGGTGTAACATTTAAACAAGGCTAACAGAAGGAGAACAGCTATGGAAAGTAATATGAAAGAGGAATATTCTAATCAAAAAAGACGCTGGTATGATAAAGACCCGGTTTTATCACAGGCTATGAACACTCTTGAACATTCGGATGATGAAACTCAAATTAGAATTGCACTTAATTTAATTAAAATTATTATTGAACACAATATTGAAAACGATAAATATGAATCTGTTGAAGATGTTATTTCTGCTGTGCAATCAGGTCAAAGCGATTCAAGAAAAGGTCGCTGGTATGATATTGACGGAACATTAAAAACAGCTATGACTATGCTTCAAAATTGTCCGGAAGTTACTCAAAGCATTATCGCTAAAGAAATGGCAAAAATGGTTATTGATAAAATCAAAGAAGACGACCAAGGTTTAGAATAAACCTTAATGTCATTCTGAGCTAAAATAAATTCTGCACGGCAAGTTTGAAAGAAATTTTTAATTACAGCATTTTCGAACGAAGCAAAATGTAATAACGTTTTGCGCCGAAGTATATTGTCATGGTAATAAAATCGTTATCTAAATCTTCCATTTCTAAAAACGTATTCGGAGCTTTTTTCCTTTTTGCAGAATTAAAATGTCCTACCAAATTAATAAATCCTATATGTATTTTTTGCGATGGAGTAGGTTTTTCCTTTGGTAAAT
>JAFWGJ010000083.1 GCA_017512405.1 bacterium
CCTTCAACTTGTTGCATGCATTCCTTAATAGTCTTTTCATCAGAATTTAAAACAGCAGCCATTGTGCCACATTTTGTTTCTGCCATTAATTCAGCTCTTTTTTGAATTAATTTAAGTGTGTTTTCAAGAGTAATTGCACCTGCAGCATAGTATGCCGAATATTCACCTAAACTGTGTCCTGCTGTATATACAGGAATGATATTTAATTTTGTTTTAAAAGCTTCCAAAGCTGCAATTGATGTTGTTAGTATTGCGGGTTGAGTATTTATTGTCTGTTTTAAATATTCTTCCGGACCTTCAAAACATATTTTTGAAACAGATTTACCCAAGATTTTATCTGCTGTATCAAAAACTAATTTTGCACTTTCATAATTCTCGTATAAGTCAAGTCCCATGCCTACTGATTGAGAACCTTGTCCCGGAAATATAAATGCTGTTTTTCTCATTATTCCTCTATTAATTCTTCAATTTTTTTGTTTAATCCTGTTTCAACAGCTTCTTTTGCAACTCTTACTGCATTTTTTATTGCATAAGCTTTGCTTCTGCCGTGTGAAATAACTGTAATCCCTTTTACGCCCAAAAGAAGCATTCCGCCGTACTCTTCATAATTTATTTTAGGATAAATTTTATTTAGGAAGATTTTTGCCATAATTCCAACAACGCCACCAAATAAAGATTTTTCAAACTGCTCTTTTATTAATTTGAAAAGTAGTGTAGCTGTACCTTCCGTAACTTTTAGTGTAACATTACCCACGAAACCGTCACAAACAACAACATCACAAGAATCAAGCAATAATTCTTTTCCTTCAATATTACCAACAAAGTTAAACTTGTCTTTATTCGCTGCTAAAAGTTTATGAGCTTCTTGTGCAAGAGTATTACCTTTTGTTTCTTCTTCACCGATATTTAATACTCCGACTCTGGGTTCTTTTATTCCCAAAACGTGTTTGGAAAATACAATACCCATAATTGCAAACTGGTAAAGCATTTCAGGTGTGCAATCACTGTTGGCACCACCATCTATAATTAATACAGGCTTTTTTAGAGATGGTAATGTAACAGCAATAGCGGGTCTGGTAATTCCTTTTATTCTTCCCATCCCGAATAAACTTGCTGCCATTGCAGCTCCTGTAGAACCTGCTGCAACTATTGCATCGGAATTTCCGTCAGCAACTGCTTTTACGCCTAATACAATTGAAGCTTTTTTCTTTTTTCTTAATGCTTGGCCGGGGTGTTCGCCCATTTCTATTACTTCATCTGCGTGAGTAATTATAATGTCCAACTTAGAAGTATCTATCTTTATACGCTTTTTGGTTCCCTTTTGTCCGCAATCAGACAAGAATCCTTCATTTTTAACTTTATCGAGCTCTCTTTGTATATCGTCTCTTTTGCCGACCAGTTCAATGGGCACATTATATTCATAAGCAGCCCAAACTGCACCCGCAACTATCTCGTGCGGAGCGTGGTCACCACCCATTGCATCTATCGCTATTCTGGTCATCTACCCCTCAGATGTTTTTTGTTATTCTTCTGTTTTTTCTTCTGTTTCAGCTTCTGCTTTTACTTCTTCTGTTTTTGTTTCTTCTGATACAGTTTCTTCAACTTTTGTTTCTTCAACAGGAGCTTCAGCCTTTTTGGTTGCAGCTTTTTTAGTTGATTTTTTAGCAGGAGCTTTTTTTGCAGGTTTTACTTCTTCTGATACATAATCAGGAGATTTTATACTTACTGCTTTTCCTTTGTAGTAGCCGCATTCAGTACATACTGTGTGAGCTAAAACTGTTGCGCCGCAATGTGAACATTTTGTTGTTGCTGGTTTTAGTGCTTTCCAGTGTGAACGTCTTGTTGCTTGTTTTCTTGCACCTGTTCTTTTCTTTGGTACTGCCATTTTTCTATACCTTTCTATTTATCTAATTTTATATTCTTAAATACTTCCATACGCGGATCTTCTTCAACAAATTCTTCATCTGTTTGAAAAACCCCTTTATTACAATTTATACCACAAACTTTTTTATTTGGTATATTTAATATTACAGATTGATACAATAAATCATAAATATCTATTTCATCACTGCCTTCTAAATCCGTAACAAATTGTCCGTCCTTTATTTCGGTTTCCTGACCGTATTCTTCCATCAAAGAGTTTTTTGCATAAGTTTCATTTATTTCTTCTTCAAGATTATATTCAAACTCTTTTAAGCACAAATCACATTCCAGTGTTAATTCTGCTCGAACCGAACCTTTCACTTCTATAAAATCTCCTAACGATTTTATAATAAGGTGGGCTTTGACATTTTTAGATGATGGTATGTTATCTATAATATCATCAAAATCTACTTCAAGAAGTTTTCCTGTTGCATTTTCAATATCATCTATTGAAATTTTATTGGTATTGTTCATCTTGCAATGCAAGTCCTCTTATTTGGTTTGAAACTATGCATAATCTTTTTATAGGTCCGTTAGCCTGTTTATCTATAAGAACAGGTGAAGCCGATTTCATTGCTGTTTTTAATTCATCAAATACAGCTTGTGGATTATCAAAGTACAGTACAACAGGATTTGTTGTTTCCTTCAAAAATACATATAAACCTGTTCTGATTTTTACTTGTTGTTGAAATTGTTGTGTCATATAAATCTCCTTTGATTAAGCCATCGTTTTCATTGTATTTGCAATAATTTCGTTGAAACTGTCAGCTTTTAATGATGCACCGCCAACTAATGCTCCGTCAATGTCTGATTGGCGCATTTGTTCTTCAATTGTATTTGGTTTTACTGAACCACCATATAAAATTCTTATTGCATCTGCTGCGTTTTCTCCTGCAACTTCTTTTACAACATTTCTTATCATTGCAATAACTCTGTTTGCTTCAACAGCGTCGCAAGTTTTGCCTGTACCTATTGCCCAAATCGGTTCGTATGCAATAACTGATTTAGCAATATCTTCTGATGAAATATCGTTTAATGCAGCTTTGATTTGACTTGCAATATGTGAATCAGTTACGCCTGCTTCTCTTTGTTCTAATGTTTCACCGCAGCAAATAATTGGAATTAAGCCCCCTGCAAGGATAGCTTTTGCTTTTTTATTAATCATTTCATCTGTTTCTGAAAAATATTGTCTTCTTTCTGAGTGTCCGATAATTATGTAATCACAGCCTGCGTCTTTTGCCATTTCTACTGAAATTTCACCTGTGTATGCACCGGATTGTTCCCAGTGGCAATTTTGGCATGCTATGGATATTTTTTTACCGCCGCAACCGCAATCACATTTTACATCTTCTACTGCTGATAATGATGTAAATACGGGAGCAATTACAACTGTTGGTAATTCTACTGCTGTATATTGGCTTACATAGCCTTTTATTCCTTCAAAAAGCTCTTTTGCTTGTGCTTTTAACAAGTTCATTTTCCAGTTACCTGCAATAATCGGTTTTCTTCCCATTTTAAAATCTCCTTTTTATGTCCTATACGTATAAATTTTAAAATAAACATATTACTTTATCAAGATGCTATTAATAGTAGTGTATCAGTTTTTTTTGTTAATTTTAAAAATAAAACATATAAATAATTTATAAATTTATACGTTTTATATCTTTTTTGTCCGCCTGCTTTTTTATCTTTCAGCCAACCTATATGATTGGTGTATGGATATCTTTGTAAATGTGTTATTTTATCAATTTTAAAAGCAGATGAAATAACTTTTTTAATATTTTTTTCATTATATGCATACAGATGGCAGCTCCAGTATGTGAAATTTTTAAATGCTTCTGATTTATATAATGTTAAAAGTGCGTCATTTGAATTTGGAATTTCAATTATAACTTTTCCATTCGGTTTTAAGCAGTTTTTTAATTTTTCCAGTACGTGTTCCGGATTTTCAATGTGTTCAAGCACATGAAACATAGTTATGACATCAAATTTTTGTGTAAACTCGTCCATTGAATTTTTAACGTCTAGGTTATATTTCTTATAATGTTCTGCCAGTGATTTATCCAAATCATAACCAAACACATTTTTGGTGTATTTTTGAGCTTGTAATAAAAAGCCTCCGTTTCCTGTCCCAAAATCAAGTATGTCTTTATTTTTAATATATTTTTTTAATAACTCTGCTCTTCTTTTGTCATCAGATAATGTACTTTTAAACCAATTTTCTACATCATATGATGCGTGCATTTGACCGTTTTCGTAAAATTGTTCATTAGCTTGATTTGTTTTAGAAAGAAATTCAAGACCGCAATTTTGACATTTGAAAACATCAATGTCTTGGTTATCTCGTACACCTTTTTTTATTAATTTTATTTTTTTACTGTCGCAAAGTCTGCATTTATCTGACATAAATATAATTATAGAGCTTAAAATGCTTTTTGCAAATTTATGTTAAAATCTTTATATGTTAAAAAAATATGATTTCTTTATAAAAGAATTTCAAAAGAAAATTGATAAATATTTTGAAGAAAATTCTGAATATATATATTGTCATCAAGGCTGTTCGGCTTGCTGTGAAACGGGAGAATACCCTTTTTCCTGGATAGAAATGGGATATTTAATGGACGCTTTTACGAAACTGCCTGATGATGTAAAATTTAAAATTAAACAAAATATTGAAAAAATAAAAATACAAAAAGAAAATTTTAAAGGTGAACGATTCGAATACAGATGCCCGTTTTTAATTGACGGTTTATGCTCGGTATATTCCAATAGAGGGCTAACTTGCCGTACACACGGACTTGCATATTTACGAAAAAACGGTACTGTTAACGTTCCTCACTGTGCAAATAACGGTCTTAATTATTCCAAGGTATTTAAAGACGGTATTTTTTCAATTGAACCCATTAAGGAAAACTTGAATATAGATAAAATACTTAAAAATTTTGATGGCGAAATGGGTGAAATTAGACCATTAATCGATTGGATTTTAAAATAATAAAAATGCGATTTTGCTAAAAGCAAAATCGCATTTTTTGTATTGAAATGTTCAGATTAACCGCAGCAACCGCAAGCTGTGCAAGTTAAACCTAAAGCTTCTTTAGCTTCTTCCATTCTAACTTTGATACGACCATCTACTGCAATGCCTTCACCGGTTTTTTCAGATATTAACAATGGATTTATATCTAATTCATCGATGAATTTGTAGTCAGAAACTAATTGAGATAATCTCAACATTGTTTCTTGAATTTGGTTCATATCAGCAGGTTTTGTACCTCTTGCACCTTCCAATAATTTGTATGCTTTAACTGATTTAATCATTTCTTCAGCATCAACGTCAGTTAATGGAGCAATTCTGAAAGTTACGTCTTTCATAACTTCGATGAATACGCCACCTAAACCGAACATCATCATTGGACCGTATTGAGGATCTGTTGCGATACCGCAAACCATTTCTCTGTTGCCTTTAACCATTTCTTGAATGATTACACCTTCAAGACCGTCTAAAAGACCTTTTTCTTCTAATTTAGATAGTAAGTCTTTGTATTCAGCTCTCAATTGTTCTTCTGATTGAATGTTTACTCTAACACCGCCAACATCTGTTTTGTGAGATGTTGTTTTAGAAGTCATTTTCATTACAACAGGGTAGCCGATTGAGTTACCTAATGCAACAACTTCTTCTTCGTTAGTAGCAAAGCCTGATTTACATACTCTGATACCGTAAGCATCTAATACATCAATTGATTCACGAGTTGTTAATTGAGCTCTATCTTCTTTTAATGCTTGGTATATAATGCTTTCAGCTTTCTTTCTGTCTACATCGTAGCAAGGAATTTTGCCTTCAGGTCTTGAAATCCATTTACGTTGTTGGTCTAATCTCATAAAGCCTTCTGCTGCTTCTTCCGCATACATAAAGAATGGCATATTTACATCCATATCTGATAATGATGTGAAGAATTCGCTCTTAGTCATGAATACACCGATAACTGGTTTTTCAGGATATTGAGCTTTTATTTCCATAACTGCTTTTGCAACATCAATGTCTTTTAAGCCTAAGAATGGTAAGTAAATAACCATAATCATATCAACATTTTCATCAGCAATAACTGTTTTTAATGTTTCTTTGTAGTGTTCGATAGGAGCTGATGCAATCATATCGATAGGGTTTTTAACAGATGCAGCAGCCGGTAAGAAGCTTCTTAAAGTTTCTTTTGTTTGGTCTGTAATTTTAGCAATTTCCATACCGTATTCACATACAGCGTCAGTTGCCATGATGCCAGGGCCGCCTGAATTTGTGATGATAGCTACTCTGTTTCCTTTTGGAATAGGGCAGTTAGCAAATACTTTTGCTGTTGCAAATAAATTTTTCAAAGAATATTCTCTGATAACGCCTGATTGAGCTAATAGAGCATTAGCTGCTTTATCTGCACCTGCTAATGAACCTGTGTGAGAAGATGCTGCTGATGCACCTGCTGCTGAACGACCTGCTTTTAAAGCAAGGATAGGTTTTTTCTTAGAAATTCTTGTTGCTAATTTTCTGAAGTTAGCAGGGTTTTGGATTGATTCCATGTATAATAACATTTGGTGAACGTCATCATCATTTTCCCAGTATTCTAATGCTGTTTCAGCGTTAACATCTGCTTGGTTACCGATTGAAATAAATTGAGCAAAACCAAGATTTAAGTCTTTTAAGATGTTCAAAATACCGCCGCCTAAAGCACCTGATTGTGAAACGAAACCAATGTGTCCACGTTCAGGTAAGCTTTCTGCGAAACATCCGTCCATACTGATTTCTGGGTTAGTGTTTACAACACCTAAGCAGTTAGGACCAACACATCTCATACCGTATTCATTTAATTTTTCAACTAATTGTTTTTCAAGTTCAGCACCTTCAGCACCTGTTTCTTTGAAACCTGCTGTGATAATACATAAACCTGTGATACCCTTTTCGTGGCATTGATCAATTGTTGATAATACAAATTTTGAATTAACAACGATGATAGCCAAATCAATGCTTTCAGGTACTTCGTTTACTGTTGTATAAGCTTGTAAACCTTCAATTATACCGCCTTTTGGGTTGATTGGGTAGATTTTACCTGTAAATTTGTACTCTTGTAATCTTTTCATGATGTCTGAACCGATTGTGTGTTCTTTTGTAGAAGCACCAACAACTGCGATTGTTTTAGGACACATGATTTTGTCTAATTGTTCTTTTAGCATTTGTCTTTCCTTTCATTTCCTACAAATTATACTAATAACCATTACTAATCCATTTTCTTACTTTAAAGTCTGCTCCGATTTCATCTGCAATTCTTTTACATGCAGGAATATCTAATTTGTAATCTGGATATTCATCTACGACTGTAAGAGTCGTTTTAATATTATTTTCTACCGACTTCTTTGTAAAGTCAAGCATTTCAGCAAACGTATTTTTAAATTTTGGTTTTGAAATTTCTTCGTATTGTTCTTGTGTAGGGGCATTTAGGCTAATTGAAATTTCATCTGTAAATTTTGCAAGTTCAGGAACAATGTCTTTTTTGTTTATAATATTCCCTGTTCCATTAGTGTTAATCCTTATTTTTATTCCTTTTTGTTTTAAAACTGTTGCAACTTCTTTTAAAATATCAAATTTCATCAGAGGTTCGCCGTAACCACAGAAAACAACTTCTTTTGGGGTGTTGAAATTTTTAAATTGTTCTAAAACATCGTTTGCCGAAAAAAATTCATTTTCAAGCCACATGTTCTTGCCTTTTATATTATCAACCGTAGTTCTAATGCAAAACACACAAGAGTTTGAGCACTTGTTAGTTAAGTTGACATAAAGCGTTTGGGCATTTTCGGTATCATCTTCAATCGAATAAACGTACGTATTCATACTACGATTATAACAAGTGAATTTTTGTTGTAAAGACAAAATTATAAAATATTTTGATTTGTATTAATTACAGCTTGTTACTGTTTCAGAAAGTTGAGTCCCGTTAGGACATTTACCGCTGCTATCTGCTTTTAAATAATCCATATTTTCATTTTTAATTATCCAAGAGTCTGCATATATACCTTTTTGGAATAAATCATTTAAACGCGGTTCATAATCAATAAAAGCTATTCCGTTTTTTGTAAAATAAAAGTAAAAAGTATCTATACCTCGAATAGACGGTCCTTTTGTCGGACCATCTATATCAATGCCAATTATGGCACATTCTCCTTCTAAACGTTCATTATAACTACAATTTTTACCTGTTAATTCAAATGACAAAGAAGTACCATCTGCTGTAAGAATTTTGTATTTGTATGATATTTTCGGATTAAGCACCGTACTATCACCATCTCTGGTTTTGTAGGTATTGTTGCTAAAACATCCGGTTTGGTCAAATTCACAAATTTTTGACAATTTCATAAATTCAGTTATTCTTTCTGCTAAACGTTTTGAACACGGTTTATTAGTTGCATTTCCAAAGTCTATACAAGATGTGTTTGTAAACCAAGTATCAATAGGTCCGTATACAGCTTCTGCACGACCAAAAGCATCATTCAAGTTTTGATATATCTTTTTTACTTTTGCAACTTTTTCTTTATTGTTTGTTGAACTGTTCAAATTAGGTAAAGTTAATGCGGATACAATCCCTATAACAGCCATGACAATTAAAGTTTCCGCTAATGTGAAAGCTATATGTTTTTTTGTAATTATATTTTTCATAAAACTCCTTCTTAATTTGCATAATTAAATTCTAATAACAAATAGTTTAATTATGATTTTACATAACTAAACTACGTTAGTCAACAGTTTAATTGTGTATATTTTAAGATGTATTAACCTTAAAATACAAAAAGAGGTTAAAATGTCAGATATTAAGAAGTTATTGGGCAAAAAAATTAGAAGTTTAAGAAAATCAAGAGGTTTTTCGCAGTTGGAATTTGCAGAAAAAATAGACATTTCATTAAACGGATTAGGAATAATTGAAACGGGTAAAGGTTTTTTAACAGCAGATACTTTAGAAAAAATTATAAATGTTTTAAATATTGAACCTGATGAATTATTTTCTTTTGGCGGAATGCAAAATGAACAACAACTGTATGGCAATATAATCAAGCTGCTTGAAAATGTTAAACAAGACAGAGAAATACTGTCAAAAATTTACAGTGTAATCAAAAATCTTGTATAAATTAAAAAATGTCATCTGTTGATTTGATTGGATTTTTAAATTTGGTTATATTAGCTTGGAACAACAATTTTATTGTATCTGTTGGGCCGTTTCTGTGTTTTGCAATTATAATATCTGATTTACCGCTTGATTCAGCAATTTTATTAACTTCTTCACCATCTGCGTCTGCATCTTTGTTTTTGTAATAGTCTTCACGGTGGATGAACATTACAATATCCGCATCTTGTTCGATTGCACCCGAATCACGCAAGTCTGAGAGCATAGGACGTTTGTCACCTCTGTCTTCTACTTTACGAGAAAGTTGTGATAGAGCAATAATTGGGATATTCAGTTCTCTTGCAAGTATTTTTAATCCTCTTGATATCGCTGAAATTTCTTGATTACGGTCATTATTGCTTGAAGATGCAATAAGCTGTAAGTAATCAATTACAAC
Organism: bacterium; assembly: GCA_017512405.1. Classification (GTDB taxonomy): domain Bacteria; phylum Cyanobacteriota; class Vampirovibrionia; order Gastranaerophilales; family Gastranaerophilaceae; genus UBA6984. Next base: position 9,517 of record JAFWGJ010000083.1, read on the forward strand.
AAGTCCCAAATTTGGTTCCATCATTGCAAGACGTCGACATTTTGCACGTATATCAGTTAAAGTGCAACCTCCTGTATCATCGATATATATAGGAGCTTCGGAAAGTTCAGCTGTGGAATTGGCAAGTTTGTCAAAATCTTTGCTTTGTAAATTTCCGTTTTTAACTCTTTGCATGTCTATTTCAGCTTCCGAACAAATCATACGCTGAACCAGTTGTTCGCTTGACATTTCAAGAGAGAATACTGCAACGGGTACTTTTGATTTAAGTGCAACATTTGCTACAATATTTAAGGCAAAAGCTGTTTTTCCCATTGACGGACGTGCTGCAAGAATTATTAAATCTGATTTTTGAAGTCCGTTTGTTGTCTCATCTAAGTCGTAAAAGTGGGTTTTTATTCCGGAACATTCACCTCTGTGTTGAAATCTGTACTCAATTTGGTTATAAACATTGAAAGCATCTTTTTGGATAGGCACAAAATCTTTTGTTGATTTTTGAGAAGCAATATCAAAAATAAGTTTTTCCGCATTTTCCAAAGAATTATCAACATCATCAGAAGTATATCCGGAGGATACAATTTCCGCACCTGCATTAATCAAAGCTCTTTTAAGTGCTTTTTCCTGTATTATCTTTGCATAATAGGCAACATTTGCAGTTGTTACGGTTTTGAATGCTAAATCATTAACAAAAGCACGTCCGCCAACAATTTCAAGTTTCGATGAATAACTTAAAACATCTGAAACTGAAACAATATCAATCATTTGATTTTGGTTATACAATTGAAGCATCGCATCATAAACATATCTGTGTGCAGGTTTGTAAAAGCTTTCAGGTTTTAATGTTTCAACGACTTTTGACATTACAGAATTAGGGTTAACTAAAATTGCACCCAAAACAGCTTCTTCTGCTGCGATGTCTTGCGGCATAAGAGCTGTATTTATATCTTCTGTTTTTTGTTTTTTTGATGGCACGTGTAAAATTCCTCTGATAAAAAAAGATTATCATGACGGAATAAAAAATAAAATACAATGTAAATATTTTTTTAAAAAAAGTATTGCAATTAAAAATTTGTCATGTATAATGAACATACAGCAGAAAATAAGCGGGGGTAATTCAGTGGTAGAATGCCTCCTTGCCAAGGAGGATGTCGCGAGTTCGAGCCTCGTCTCCCGCTCCATAAAGGACAAGAGTTTCAGACTCTTGTCCTTTATAGTATTTAGTTTATTGCTCACATTTTGCTCACATTTCATCACTTTTGAATATACCCTCCAAATCATCTAATGCGCTGTTTATATTGTCTTGGCTATTTCTGGCATATACATCTAGTGTAGTTTGAGCTTTTGCGTGTCCGAGTTGATTTTGCACAAACTTAATACTTGCGTTATGAGCAAATGCAATATCAACATATGAACCTCGCAAATCATGTATACGCACTCTGTCTGTTATACCTGTATAAGCTAGTAATGGTTCCCATACTCGTCTTCGAATATTGTTATCACTCAAATAACCATTAACTTGACTTGGAAATAGTATTGTTGTTCCAACAGGTAAAGATTTTACATGTTCCTTTAATACAGAAATAATATCACTAGTGATATATACATCTCGTTCGTTTGTTTGAACAATTCTTGCTCTATTTTTAGTGCCTTGCTTCAATTGACCTTTTGTAAATTGCTTGTTGACTTTTATACTTTTATTTTCATAATTAATATCAGTAACTTCAAGTGCAATGACTTCTCCTATACGCATCCCACTACCCATTAGTGTACACAGAAATGGATAATACTTAGGATATAAAATTTTACAATATTTTAAGACTTCTTTTTCCTGTGCCTCAGTCAAATGCTTGTTATTTTTAGGTGATACTATAACATTATTAACAGCTAAGAACTTATTTTCATTAATGAGTTTATGCTTTAGCGCATAATTACAGGCAGCTTTTGAAATTTTTAAACATAATTGAGCCACATATGGAGTATATTCTTGTACTATATCATCAATAAATTGCTGTAAATATATTGAACTTGTTTTGTCATACTTTAGAGGAAACAACTTACTTAATATGTTTTTGGTATACAATTTATAATTTTCCTGTGTCGTATGAGAATATGTTTTAAGTTGATTTTCCATAAAACATTTAAAGATTTGTTCATAAGTTATATCTACTATACTAGGATTTACATTCTCAAATTTATTAAGATGTTTTTTTGCTTCTGCCATTGTTTTATAACAACCTTTTGTATGCTGTTTTCCATATATATCTCTATATGAAATTGTATAGAATATTTTTTGAGTACCATTTTTGTATTTAACTTTTTTCTTGCTTATACCTGCCATTGTTAATTACCTCCATTATTAATTTTGCGAAGCTTCTTTTCTGCTATTAACTTGCTGAAATTTAAGACTTCACTTTCGCTCAATTTCCATGTGCCTCTAAAATATACGTTTATTTCTCTTTTTAAAATAGACCATTTGTAGAGGTAATCGTAGTTGAAACCGTGCTTAAGACATAGTTCTTTTAATGACATTAAGTCGGTTGGTTCGAGGTTTTGTTCTTC
>JAFWGJ010000084.1 GCA_017512405.1 bacterium
GACGGACATATATCTAAAAGATACTATGATTATCTTAAAACTACATTCCTTGATGCTGTAAAACCCGGAAGATACATTGTTATGGCTGTTTATGGACCTGACAATCAAGCTTTACTTGAAAGAAATGATTATATTCAACGTTTTGATACACCTGAAAAAGTACATAATGACAGAATTCTTGCCCTTTTGGCAAAACTTTTTGATGATGCCAAAAACATATTCCTTGAACAATGTGATTTGCAAGAAATTATAACAATTAACGATACAACTTATTTCTTATTCAAAAAAAGACCTTATAAAAAATAGTTTCTTTGTGAGTAGTGAGTTGTGAATAGTGAATTGAAATTCTATTCACCATTCACTGTTCACTATTCACAATTTATAATTCCGCCATCACCTGCCTTATTTGTCTAATCTGTTCATTATAATATTCCAGCCAAGATTGATTTTCAGTCTTCATTGATGGCTCACATATTGCACGTATTCTTTTTTTGTCAAGTTCTTCAAGCTGAAGCTTTAATTCGTCAATTCGTATTTGTTTTTGTTTTTCAGCTTGTTTTGTTTCATATTCCGGGTTAATTTGAGGAACTCCGTTAACCATTATTTCATTTGGTTCAAGTGCAATTAATTGCGTATCTGTTTCTTCAATCAAAAGCCCCCTATTATGATTATACTGAACAATAAAATCGACTTTTTGTCTTTCGGTATATGGTTTTTCTATTTTGTAACTCATTATTTTTCTCCTTATTAAAATAAATATCCTACTGTATACCAATAAAAGCATTCATATGAACTGTCTCTTTTAACAATTTTAAAACTTGAAGTTGACTTGTTTCCTGTTCCTGTCATAGCTTTAACACTATGTATATTTATACCTGACGCAACCGCACTTGCTAATTGTACATTGTAAGCACCGTTTTTGTACTCTTTCATTAAAGATACAACCTGCGAATCACTTACATTTACAAGAAATCCCCATTGTTCGCATAAGCCGTTTGAATAAACAACATATCCGGAATAGGCATTCACATACGTTTCAACTATGTATGTTTGAATAGGGTTACTCGGAGTTGAACCATTATCATTAAATTTATTATTTTCAACAGCGGTAATTTCACCACTTGCCAATGTAACGTTACCTAAATATACATCATTGAATGTTTCCCAACTTTCACCGTTATATTTTTCAGCAGTTATAGGATTTGTTGAAATATCCACAAATATATCATTCAAGGAAGGTGTTTCAGGTCTTACTTTTTGAATACTTATAGTGTTATTTAAGACATAAGCAGTACTATTCGATTTTAAGAATACATTATACACCCCATCTGAGTATGAACTTAAATCAATAGAACTTAATTCATTTACGGTAAATCCTGCTTGTAAATTTGCAGGTACTGCAACAATTGGAGCATACAAAGTTCCGTTATCAACTTTGAATGAAAGAACTCCGTTTTCGTAGTCTAAAATATCAGGTTCACCATCTTCATCAATATTTCCGCTTTTTATCATAAACGGCGATATAACTGATTCAGTATAACTTGCTAAATTATTTATAGAATTTTGTAATTGTATTTTTTGTACGGCATGATTATTTTCACTCGCCTCACCAACAAGTAAAGGCTGAGTGGAATCACCACCTTTAACCAATTTTTGATTTAATTCGTTTTGTACGGCGACAAAATTTTCATTAACTTCCTGTGCCTTTGCTTTTGTTCCGGGAACAAAAGTATTTGGCACTATAAAATTGCTCATAAATTTCCTTTCTAAAATTTATGAACCATATATTATCGGGGCACATAAATATTAGAACATTTTTTTTGAAAATTGTCAAATAATTGCTTTTGCGATAGAATTAACAAAAAGAAAGGGATATTATGAAAGCAGTTGTATTTGATGAAGAATTAAAATTAGATAAAAATTATGAAAAACCAATTCCACAAAAAGGTGAAGCTCTTATAAGAGTTAAACTCGCAGGAATTTGTAATACAGATTTTGAAATAACAAAAGGATATATGGGCTATAAAGGAGTTTTAGGACACGAATTTGTAGGTGTAGTAGAAGATGTTAACTCTGATGATAAAAGTCTTGTTGGTAAAAGAATTGTCGCTGAAATCAGTTACGGATGCCACAAGCCTGATTGTGAATGGTGTAATAAAGGACTTATAAGACACTGTCCTGACAGACATACAATAGGAATATGGAGAAAAGACGGATGTTTTGCAGAATATATTACACTTCCGACAGAAATCCTTTTTGAAGTACCGGATAATGTTTCTGATGAACAGGTTGTTTTTGTTGAACCGCTTGCAGCAGCCTGCGAAATAGTTGAACAATTACATATTCA
>JAFWGJ010000085.1 GCA_017512405.1 bacterium
AGCTCTTGATAAGGTTACTCAGAGTGCCGAAGAAAAAGGAGTAAAAAAAGAAGAAGAACTTTGTTTCCTCCTTTCGCACGGAATAATGCATCTTTTAGGTTTTGACCATCAAACAGAAGAGGATTATAATTTTGTTGTAAATGCCCAAAACGAAGCTTTGAAAAATATAAAGGATAAAAATGTCTAAATATAAAACTCAGGGATTTTTTAGTACTTTTAAAAACGCCGGCAGAGGTGTAAGACTTTCTTTAAAAGCAGAAAGGAATGTAAGAATACACATAGTTGCTGCAATATTAGTTGTAGTATTTGCCTTAATTTTAAAAATGTCAATTACAAAAATATGCATATTAATTCTTGCTATTTCAAACGTTATGGTTGTTGAGTTTATAAATACAAGTTTGGAATTCGGACTGGATGCGGTTTTTCATAACAAATATTCTCGTTTGGTAGGTTTTGCAAAGGATGTTTCAGCAGGTGCGGTTATTGTTGCAAGCTTTTTTAGTGCTATTATCGGAATAATTTTATTCGGTTCGGAAATAATAAAGAGGTTGCCTATTCAATTTTAACAGCACCATTCATTTCTATTTTCATTGTTTTAATTTCTGAATTAATATTAAAGTCATTCCAAAGATCTTTAACTGTGTCTTTAATGTATTCTAATTCATTTTTTTCCGAAATTACAATTATAGAAGGACCTGCTCCGCTTATAACGGTTCCTAATATTTGGTCTTTGTGTTTTAGAGCGTCACGGATTTCTTTAAATCCAGGAATAAGTTTTTCTCTATATGGTTGATGTAATCTATCTTCAAGAGCATATTTCATTAATTGGGTATCTTTAGTATCTATTGCATGAATAAGCATTGCGAGCCTTTTTGAATTAAAAGAAGCATCTTTTAAAGAAACATTTTCCGGAAGAACTGAACGAGAAACATTAGTAGCAAGTTCAAAATCAGGTATACAAACTGTTATATGCCAATCATCATTCCAATTAAGTCTTCTGTATATTATAGAACCGTCGTCTTCCATTGACGACATAACTAATCCGCCTATTATTGCAGGTGCAATATTATCCGGATGTCCTTCAACTTCTGTGGCAATAGATAAAAGAGCTGCTTCATCAGCCGGGAAGCCTAATAGTTCGTTTGCACAAAGTAAGCCTCCGACGATTACGGATGCGGAGCTTCCAAGTCCTCTGGCAATAGGAATATTAGTATTTATGTTAATTTTTAATTCATTAGCTTCTTGTCCTACAAGGTTATATAACATTTCAACAGCTTTTAGAACAATATTATCTTTATCTTGAGGAATATTATCAAGTTCAAGCAATTCGGAATTATTATCATCTTGCATTACATTTACTTCTATGCCCGTACTTGGTAAAACAGTTTCTTCTATTGTTATGATGTTATAAATAGGCAAAGCCATTCCCAGACAATCAAAGCCCGGGCCTAAATTTGAAGTTGTTGCAGGTACTTTATAACTTACTTTCATAGTTTTTCCTATTTTAACATTGATACGTTTATTTTACCGAATTTTGCCGATAAATCGTCAATATGGTGAACGGTGTACAACCACGATTCCAAATCTTTTTCGTTTAAATCAATAATCGCACCCCAATCAGTTCTTCCGTGATGGGCAGCAATCATTCGGGCTACTTCTTTAAAACCGTTATTCATACAAAGTGAATATCCGTACTGAGTATGTGAAAGCCAATCTTTTTTGAATTCTTCGTCGTAATCTACAAGACCGCTTTCTTTGTCTACTTTATATTCAAATATTTTGCCTATGTCGTGTAAAATGCAAGCTGCATAAAGATTATTCATATTCATTCTTTGAAAAACTACATTTGCTACATTTTCGGCTATTTGACAGCATTCATAAGTATGAACCAATAGTCCGCCAATATAATTATGGTGCATAAGTTTTGCAGCAGGAGATATTTTTATTAAGTCTTCGTGTTGTGAAAAATAATTTTTTATAAACAATTTTAATTTTTCATCTGTAATTTTTTCAACATAAGACATAATTCCGTCATAATATTGATTAGTTTGTTCTTCATTTAGACCTATTAAAGCTTCTTCCACAAGTTCAAGTGCAGATACCAAACAATTATTATATTTTTCATTAAAGCTGCCTGACACAATTTTTAGCTTATTGCCGCATCTGAATATTTTAGAATCCATTCTGTTAAGGGTTTCTTCCCATAAAATACAATTTAAAAGTGAATCGTCATTTGGGTCTTTTAATTGAAGTTTACCCATTTTTGAACCTGATTTTGTATCACCAATTGAAAATATTACAACTTCATATATAGTGTCAGTATTAAACATTTTGCCTCTTTTCCAAATTAAAGTATACCATAAAAATGAAATAAAACTTCATGTTATTGAAACGATGTAAAAAGTGTTTTAAAATATTCTTATGAGGAAGTTGTTTATACTGTCAGTTTTAATTTTTACGGTAGTAAATCAATCTTTTGCTGTTGATTTTAAGTCATTAGAACCTGCGGAAAAAAGCGATAAAATTGATGTGAAAGAACCAAAAGCTCTTTTAAACGATAAAGATTATAAATTAAAAGGTCGTGTCGAATATGATGAAGAAGGTACTTTGTTTCTCGACACAGATGATGTTGAAAAATTAAATTTAAAAGTATACGTTCCTAAAAAATATCCTAAGAAATCCGTTTTAAGTGAACAAGATATATTTACTAAGGCTGAGGAACAAAGAAAACTCAATGTTAAACCAGTTGATGAATACTTAATTTCGCCTATTTCAAGTTCTCTTGAATACAAATATGGAAAATTTTCTTACGGAACAACTTTTGGAACAGATATTGATACAGCACAACTTGAATACAGAACTAAATTGTTTGTTCGATATGACAATAAAATATTCGGACTTATGGGGGCTGTCGGAAAAGATGCTTATACTTCATCCGGAACGCAAATGAGTAGTTTATATTTGGCTCCGGAAATCAAATTATCAAAAGGTCTTACATTGGTTGATACGTTTAAAGTTAATCCTGATTATGAGAAATATCAAAATGATATTTTTTTGAGATATAGTCCTAAAATAAAAAATTCAAGAGATATATTTTATATCGAAGCTGGTGTAGGTCAAACTTCTTATCATAATTCGGGTGAACAATTGTATCAATTTTCAGTTTCAACAAAGTTTAATTTTTAAAATTGTATTATAATCGGTAACATAATGGATAAAAATAAAAATTCCAATAAGGGTAAATATAAATCAATAAAAAGACAAAAGCCGTCTTCAAAAGTGACCAATATTGAAACGGTCAGAAAAAAAGCAAAAGCAAAAAGCGAAAAGCAAAAAAGAAAATCTAATGTTTATTATTCATTCTTGACAATAGTATTATTATTTTGTTTAGCGCAAATTGGTTTCAGTGCTATACTAAATATATCAAAGAATATATCATACAGAGCAAAAGTAGTACAAATAAAACAAATACGCGACGAAGCGGAAAAGAAAAATAAAAAATTGAAGCGTGAAATAAAAGAGTTCTCATCTGTGGACAGTTTAGAAGCAATAGCCAGAAATAACTTAAAAATGGCAGGTGAAGATGAAGTATTAATTCTTATAAATGACAAGGAAAATTCAGAAGAACAACAAAATATAAAGAAAAAGAAAAAAGGTATTTTTCATAATGACAGCAACGGACAATAAAGAAGTATTAAGTTATATAACTCAATCATTTGATTTAAAACGACAAGGTTTTTATAAACCTGCAATTGAAATGTTATATAAAGCATTAACAATAGAAAATAATAATGTGGAAATTTTATCACAACTTGCGGAATTATATTATTTGCTTGAAAACTATCAAAGAGCAATCAATTATATAGAAAAAACATTAGAACTAAATCCACTTCATATTGATTGTTTGAAATTGATGAAAACGATATATCTTAAAGATGAGGATTATATTGAAGCACAGAAAGCCGCAGTAAAAATTTATGAGCTTAATCCTACAGTTGAAAATTTGGCTGAAAGAATAAGAATATTGAACAAGATAGGTGATTTTGAAACTGTTGAAAATATAGAGCATATGAATTGCGAGTTTGATGATGAAATATATTATCAATTTGCAGTTGCACATTACCAAATTCAAGATTATGAAAAGGCAATAGAATATCTTGAAAAAGCTAAAACGATGAATCCTGAAAAAGAAAAAACAGAAATTTTTCTTGCAGAAGTTTATTATTTAAATAATGATTTTGAAAAATCCAAAGAGCTTTTCCTAAAATACAAAGACAGAAAAGAAGATGCTTTAATAATGAATTATCTCGGTTTATTTAAGTTGGATGAAAATAAAATTGAAGAAGCAATTAATTATTTTAGTATCGCCGTAAAATTAAAACCTCAAAATGCACAGTATGCTTATAATCTTTCAAATGCTTATATAGTTAACGGTTGGTTTGACGAAGCTGTAAAATATATGAATATAGCAATTTGTTTAGAGCCTGAGAATTGTGAATACAGGTACACTCAGGCATATTCATACTATACGAATTCTCAGTATGAAAAGTCTATAATTGAACTTAAAAATATTCTGAAAATCAATCCGGATTATACAAATGCAAAAATTTTGGAAGCTCTAATAAAAGGTAAATCAGGAGATCCGGTTAGTGCAAAAGTAGCGCTTGATAAAATAGTAAAAGAAAATCCTGAAAATGTTTTTGCAATCAGTTCATTAGCTAAAATTGATGTAGAACTTGAACAAATAGATTTAGCGTGCGAATTGATGAAAAAAGTAATAGTGCTTGAACCTACAATACTTAATAAAACAGAATATTCAAATATGTTGATAGAAAATGAATCATACGGCGAAGCTCAGGAAATTATAGAACAAATATTGGAAGAAAATCCAAAATACATAGATGGTTATATATTACAAGCGAAGAATTATATTTTTGTTAAAGATTATGATGGAGCTTTTGATTCTGCCCAACAGATAATTGAATTGGATCAAAATAATCCGGAAGGATATTTTTATAATGCGCAAGCTCTTTTTGAACTTGGTGATACGAATTTTGCACTAGAATCAATGAAAAAAGCAATTTCTCTTGATGTTAATAATGCAATGTATTATGTTCAAATGGGTGAATTTTATCAAAAATTAGGTAAAAATGAAGAGGCTCTTGCATATATTGGCGAAGCTGCAAGTATAGACGAATCTGCAAAAAACAAAGAACTTTATGCGAACCTTGCAAGTATTGTAAGAAAATCTAAACAAATCCCAGAAGATGGAAAATAGCTAAGACTACAAATAGTATAGTTACCAGTGAAATAAAACTATAATGGGTTATTATTTTGCTCCTTTGTTTTTTATTTTTTGTGAATTTAAATATAAAAAACAAAAATATAGCGCTGAAAATAATTTCAGATATTATAAAAATCATAATTAGTATTATTAAAATTTCATTTTTTAATTCCATATTTTTATACCCAATTTAATTATGAAATATAAAATATATAACCCAAATGAATATAAAAAACAATAATCCTATACCAAGCAGTTTTAACTCATCTATGATTTTTTCAGGTTTATTTTCCCAAGTATCTTTAATTTCTTTGTAGTGTGAAGCTACAATAAATGCTCCAAAAAATGCTATAATGGCAATCATTGGTATTAATATCATTAAAGTATAAAGCAGAGAATCTTCACTTATAAAATTGTTTAACCCAAATTTTGTGTTCATAAATAATATTTCGTAGAGTATTAAAATACCCCAAGTTGTTAAAAATATTTTTAAGTATTTATTCATTGGCTTTTTAGTTTTCATTTTATAATTTCAGACTTCCTAAAATAATAGCAATAAGTATAATCGCAATACCAACAGAAGATAATATTATTGCTATTATTTTTTTCATACTCTGCATAAATTCCTTCGGATTATATTTGTACTCCCTTACGCAAGATAATATAAATCCTGAAATAATTAAAAGGAAAAGACTTCCAAGTCCAATTCCGAAAATAATTGGGTGTTCATAAGGAAAATCATTATTAATTTCTACAATAATCCACAAGGCTGCGTTAAAAATACCTGCAATTCCCGCAAGAGCATATAGTGTATTTTTAAGTTTATCATTTTTATTTGAAAATTTTTTCATAACTTCAATATACGATAAAATATAAACATTTATTGTAACAAATTTTTAATATCATTGTGCGTGTAGGCAATTTTTGAAATTTACAATCCTTCATGTTTTTGTAATGAAGTTGCAAAGTGTGTTACAAAACCCATTGGGTGTTAATGTTATAAATAAGTGTCGTAAACCTGCATTAATGTTTACGTCAAAGCCTGTTGATAAATTTGAGAGAGGCACTGCAACTTTCGAGGATGAATTAAAAAGTCTTTCAAAATTAAAGAAAGACGGTAAAACACGTTTTTCACAGGGAGATTTAAAAAGTTTTTCGAATCTCACTCAAGATAAAATACAACACGTAAAACACTTTGCTCAAACCAATTTAAGCGGATTTGAAATTAAATGGATTGTTGAAAAAAATGATGTAGATTTTGCCAAATTAGGTAAAATGATTGCAAATGAAGAAGCAAAAAATAAAAATGTTTCTATATCATTCAATAATGACAGTGCAGATAAATCAAATTATGTATTGACTTCAAAATCACAAGATGTTCAGACTTCAAAGCTTCTTGATGAGGATTTAAATGTTTTAACTGAGGAA
>JAFWGJ010000086.1 GCA_017512405.1 bacterium
CGATTATAAAATATTTATTTTGAGGCGTTTTAATCAGAAAAGAATCCGCATTTTGAACAGAAAATGCAATTATTTCAAGATTATGATTTTTTATTGGAATTGTTGATATCAGTAGAACCAAAACCAAAGTTAACGTTGAATACAAAACTTGTTTTGAAAACTTTTTGAATAAAAGAACTGCCAAAAGAACAATTGTATAGTAAATAATTATCTGTAAAATATGCGGATGGGTTGTATTAATAAGAGAATGAGGTAATTTTGCGAAATAAGATGAACAACTAACAAGCAAATTCAAAAACGGATTAAGAACAAAATCAAAAATTTTACAAACTGTATCAGCAAATTTTGGAATTACCGACAAAATAGAACTTATAAACCCGCAGAAAGAAATTAAAGGCAAAAATATTGCTGTAATTGTATTTGCAAAAATTGAATATAAACTGAAAGTATTAAAATAAAACATTTGCAGCGGCGCAACCCAAAATTGAGCAATTAAAGGAATTACAAAACAATCTCTCAAATATCCTACAAATTTATTTCCATTGTATTTCAACAAATCAGCAGAAACTAATAAACCAAAGGTTACAATAAATGACAGTTGAAATCCCACATCATTGATGTAAGCAGGATTGTAAATCAGCATCAGCATTGCAACAAGCGATAACAAGGCGACAGAATGCGTATCTCTGTCGATTAATTTACCCGCAAGAACAAACAAAATCATAATAGTTGCCCTGACAACGGATGCTCCTAAACCTGTCATCATTGAATATAAAATAATCATACACATGCCGGTTATTACGGTAAATTTAAATGGTAATCTGAGAATTTTATTAACCAAAAAGAACCAAAAACCGTAGATAAAAGCAACATTCATACCACTAGCAGCTAAAATGTGCAATAAACCCGAATTTATAAATATTGTTTTAATGTAATCAGGCGGAGCAACGGCATCATCACCAAAAACAATACCGCCCAAAATTTCTATATTAGGACTTTTTAAATATTTTTTGTGTGTATCCAAAATCCTGTATCGTATATTGTTAAGTTCTTGAAGAAATTTCCATTTTGACGTAATTTTTCCGTCTATAAGTTTAACGTCAGAATTATCGGCATAAAATACCGTAAAAGCGCCAAAGTTTTTGAGATAATTTCCGTAATCAAACTGCGACGGATTAACAGCCTCAAAAGGAGTTCGTAACTTTCCTTTTATTTGATAATAATTACCGATTTTTAAATTTGAAAAATCATTTTTATTATCATTAATTGTAACAAAAGTCTTGCCTTTGTCCGTTTGAAAGAAAAACTTTGTCTTATTTGCAAAATTACTGTTGGGTATACTAACTATTTGACCGATAATTTCTAAATCCCGAGGAGCAATTTGTAAAAATTCGTCGGTATTTTTTATTCTCAAACTGCAATTTATAAATCCGAAGTAGAAAACAAAAATCCACAAAAGCACAAGCTTAACGGAAACAAGGTTTTTCAATAAACCAATAATTGCAAAAACAGAAACTATCGCACAAAATACAATGGCAAGGTTTGTAAAATACGCAAAAACACCCATTATATAGACAATGGCAGTCATAAGCATAAGAAAATTTTTGTTTTGAACAGTGAAATTAAGAATGTTCCTTATCATACTTTTCAAAATCCGCTAAAAATTCGGCTGGTGTTTGATTGTAAAATTTGGCAATTTTAACAAAAATATCAAAAGATAGTTTCCTTTTACCATTTTCATATCTTGATAAAGTAGAAGTTTCTATTTCTGCTTCAAAACAAAATTGGTTTAGAGATAAACCTAATTCCTCTCTTCTAAATTTATTGTATTTCATTAATCTTTGCATGTAATTCATACAAAGATTATCTATTGCAATTTGGCAATAGTCATTACCATTTGGCAGAATTATTTTTAATTATTATAAATTTTCTTCAAAACGTAAAGGTCATTCTCACTTGGGAATGCAATATTTTTTTGGTGAGGTACAAACATAGCATCATTAACATCAACGCCGTGACCAAGTCCCAATGAATGACCAAGTTCGTGTAATATCGTTGCGAAAATGCTTTCATTTGTAGTATTCTTTCCGGAAAATTCATTTGGCAAACCTATGTCAATTATAATTTTTTTAAAAATACCGTTTATAATACTCGGATATTTGCACATTCCTTCAAAAACTCTGCCTACTTTTGTCCAGTGAATTACAACATCTGCATTTACGGGAGTATTTATTTTATTAAATAAAACAGGAAAATTATTCTCTTTTAAGACTTTATTCCATACCGCTATTGCTCTTTCAATTTCTGAATATAAAAACGGCTTATCAGAAATATTTGCGGTAATTTCAGTTATAAAAACATTAATAAAAGGTTTATCCCACTTGCATAACTGACCTTTTATTTTTGAATCTTGCAAATAATTATCAATATTTGAACTTATTGCCATTATATTTTCTTTAAAACCTTTTCAAGACGCTTTAATTTTTCTTTTGAAGTTCCTAACCCGCATAATAACAAAGTAGATTTATCGTTTGTTTTTTCGTCCTCTATACTTAAATTATAAAGCTTTTCAGATAATTCAAAACCGCTTAATCCTTGTTTTTTTATAAGTATTTTTGTAATATCACCGTTAAGAAATTCCACATTTTGACAATTTTGCCTTAATACACTTATGTTTTTTATTAATTCTTCAATTTCTTTTTTCCCTTTTTGAGAATTCAAATAATTAATATTTTTTTCAATTGACATAAGCATTGGATAACTTGGAGAGGTCGTATTTATTTTTTCTAAGGATTTTTCAATATCACAATCCGTATTGGTATGCAATAAGGCTGTTGGATTTAGTCCGCCAGCTGTTTTATGCAGCGATTGAACCGTAAAATCTGCCAAATTTATCGCACTTTCCGGCAATTCATCAGAAAATGGGTATAACGCCCCATGAGCCTCATCTACAATTAAATATACACCATATTTTTCACAGATTTTTTTAATTGTTTTTATATCAGATACAACACCTTCATAACTCGGTGAAGTGACAATAACCGCTTTTATGTTATCTTGCAACAGATATTTTTCTAAATTTTCAGGGTATAATTTATCATATATTCCCCATTCTGATATTTTTTGTAACGGATAATAAATCGGTTCCGCTCCTGCAAGTTCAACGGCATTTCTATGACATATATGAGCATTATCCCATATTAAAACTTTTTCATTTTTATTGACACAAGACAATACAGCCGCAATAATTCCGCTTGTAGAACCGTTTGTAAGAAAAAAAGTTTTTTTGGTTTTATATATTTTTGCTGCATTTATTTGTGCTTTTTTTAAAGCTTCTTGCGGATTATGTGTATCAGTTTCAGATATATCAAATTTGTAAAACTGTCTGAACTTTGATGTAATAAAAAATTTTTGGCTATGACTTGGAGTTGTAAAACAATTTATCTTTTTTTGTGTTTTCAACGTTTTTAATAAGCTCATTATTCTTTACTTTCAAGCTCTAATTCATTGTCTTCAAGCGCAATTTCTTTTTCTACCGCAGCTGTTTCTTCGTTTTCTTCAAAATCACTATCATCAAGATTTCCCAAACCTTCTTCTTTTAAAATTTCTTCAAGCAGAGAGTTTGCATAACCTAAATTTGCTTTTTTAACTGTTTGAGATGATTCTATAATCCAGCCCGTAGCCCAACCCAAAATGTACATTATAAAAACCGCAGGTAAAATTTTAATTCCTGACGCAGTTATGGATGTATAGGTAATTCCTCCGTTTTGAAATAACGCACAACCGCCAAAAACAAGCAAGGACACACATGCCATAAGCATACCAATATTTTGTCTGTAATATCCTTTTTTTATCATATACAATCTCTTATTTGTAATTAATTTTAAATATTATTGATTCTTTTCTTCTGCATTCTTGTTCATACAATATTGAATCAATGTCATTTTATCAACATTTGATTGGTTTACGAATCTGCCTGAAAGAATATATTTACCGGAATCTTGTTTTTCCATTCTTATTGGCTGCAACCAACAGTATACAGTTTGGTCATCATCTAAATTTATTGTTACTTTATATTCATTATCCAAATTAACTGATTTATTCGTACTAAACTTCAAACCACCTGCTGAAAGGTCCATTGTTGAAATATCGTAAGAATTGTCATCTTTATCTGTCATTACAGTATCAGTAAGTAAAGTAACACGTGTAAATTGACGTCTTTGAAGGAATCTGTGTTTTATCGGATTTGCTATAAAAATTTCATTATTTTCAATTTCCGTAGCATGTGATGTAAAGTACAATATTCCGTATGGAGTTCTTGAATAAAAATCACAAATATTATATAAACCAATACCCGTTGTAGGATATTTCATTTTCATTCTGAAACCTTTATCTGAAACCTCTGTTACCGAACCTTTATTTGTATAATTAAAATCCTTCGGAATAATAGTTACATTTTGTTCAAGTTTTACGAGTGTGTTCATATTTTACCTTTCTATACTGTACTTTTTGTTACTTTTACAATACCTACCGATTTAACTTTTACATTTGGACTAATTTCATTATACGACATAATTGAAAATTGTGGAAATAAATTTTCAATTAATCTTCTAAACGGTAATCTTACAGCTGCCGAACATAATATTACAGGCTGGCTTCCGTATGTAATAAGAGCTTTTTGAATTTCTTCATTTAAACTGTTTCTTAATAGTTTTGAATAAGTAGGATCAATTGTAATATTTTGTCCGTCCGGCGCAAGTCCTTGAGCTAATGTTCTTTCTACATCAGGAGAAAGAATTATTGCCATAAGCTCACCATTATCCGCAAGATTTTGTTTACAAATGCTTCTTGCCAAAGCTTCCCTTACACGTTCTGTTAAGAAATTGTAATCTTTGCTGAATTTTGATTGTAAACTTATCGTTTCTAAAATTGTTCCCAAATCACGAATTGAAACCTTTTCTTTTAAAAGATTATGCAATATTTGTTGAATATCTCCTATGGTCATGTCCTTCAATAAATCATCAACATAGGCATCTCCAAATTCTTTTCTTAAATTATCAACAAGCTGTTGAACATCATTTCTTTTAAGAATATCCGCAGCATTTTTCTTAATAACTTCGGTTAAATGAGTAGAAACAACAGCAGAAGGGCTTACAACAGTATATCCGTACATTTCTGCATAATCTTTTTGATCTTCTTCAATCCAAATAGCAGGTAAACCAAATGCAGGCTCGATAGCACTTATACCTTTAATATTAGGATTGTTTTCTCCACCTGTTGCATTCATAGCAAGACTTCTGTCAGGATATACTTCTCCCGCTTCAATAGGATTTCCTTTTAATTTTATTTGATAAGTATTTGGAGAAAGCTGTAAATTATCTTTTACCCTTATAGAAGGAAGCACTATACCAAGTTCAAGCGCGGTTGAACGTCTTATTTGAGCTATACGTTCCAACAAATCTCCACCCATTTCAACATTTAAAAGAGGTACCAAACGATAACCAACTTCTATTTCAATTGTTTCAACAGATAATAACTCCATAACACTTTCACGTGTAGCTTTTTTAGCACGTTTACCGGATTTTTCAGCCTTGGCCGCTTCTTCTTGTGCTTTTTGTGCTTCTTCTAATACTTTCTTTTTACCTTTATATTTCATAACAGCCCAACTGCCTGCACCCGCACCAATTAGGAAGAATGGAATTGTAGGCATACCCGGAACGATACCTAAGCAAATTAATAGACCTGATACAACGCCCAAAACTCTTGGGTCAGAAAACATTTCATTGCCAATATCAGTAGATAAAGATTCTTCTTTACCGCTTGCACGAGATACAATCAAACCTGTTGCCGTTGAAATTAACAACGCTGGTAATTGCGAAACAAGACCGTCACCAACTGTTAATATTGTGTATGTTGTAAGTGCATTTTGAAAATCCATTTTCATCATTACAATACCAATGATAAAACCACCTACAATATTTATTACAGTGATTAAAATACCCGCTGTTGCATCACCTTTTACAAACTTTGAAGCACCATCCATAGTTCCGTAAAATTCAGTTTCGCTATCAAGAGCTTTTCTTCGTCTTTTAGCTTCTTCTTCGTCTATAATGCCTGAATTCAAATCTGAGTCAATACTCAATTGTTTACCCGGCATCTTATCCAAAGCAAAACGAGCGGATACTTCAGCTACACGAGTTGCACCACCTGTAATTACCATAAAATTAATAATTACAAGAATAATAAATATTACAAAACCTACAACATAGTTACCGCCGACTACGAATTCTCCGAATGAATTAATTACACTACCTGCCTGACCATATAGAAGAATAAGTCTTGTAGAACTAACGTTCAAACCTAATCTAAACAATGTGGCAATAAGTAAAACCGTCGGAAAACTTGAATAATCCAAAGGATTTTTTGTATACAAACAAACCAAAAGAATTATAACCGAAAGAGAAATATTTACAGTCAGCAAAACATCCAATATAGGAGGCGGTAAAGGAATTACCATCATTGCAACAATAAACACAAGCCCTATGGCAAGTGATATATCGCTGTTTTTTAATAATTCCGCTACTTTACCGAAATTCATTTTACCCCAAGATTATGTTCTGTTATTTTTATTGTATACGTATGCAAGAATTTCTGCAACCGCTTGAAACATTTCTGATGGTATTATACCACCAATGTCAACTAAATTGTACAACGTTCTTGCCACAAATTTATTTTCCACTATAGGAATGTTATTATTTTGTGCAACCTCTCTTATCTTAAAAGCAATAAAATCAGCACCCTTAGCCACAACATAAGGTACCGGTTGGACAGTTCTGTCATACTTTAATGCAACCGCATAATGTGTAGGATTTGTTACAACTACATCTGCTGTAGGAACCGCAGACATCATTTTTTGTTGTAACATCTGCATTCCCATAGACTTAATTTTACTCTTAATTTTAGGGTCACCTTCCATGTCCTTCATTTCATCTTTAACTTCTTGTTTTGTCATTTTTATTGATTTTTCAAACATATAGGTTTGAAATTTCAAATCCAAAAAGCCAATAATAAGCATAGCCAAACACATATTTAAAAACATCTGTGCAAGAATCGAGCCTAATACATGAAAAACGATATTCGGATCCGCTCCCAGTAAAGCATATAATTCATCTAATCTGGAATGAACAACAGAATAACCGCAAGCACCAACTATTATAACCTTTAACATAGATTTTGCGAGTTCCATTAATTTATTCGGTTCAAAAGGATTTAGCAATCGTTTTAAACCATCTACCCATTTTTTAGGTGAAACATTGCTGAATTTCGGCTTAACTTTATCTAGTGCAAACATCGGACCTATTTGAAGTCTTATTGCAAAAACAGTTAAAATAACAACAGAACAAAAAAACGGCAAAACAGCTTGTGCCATAAGTTTAACATAAGGAGCAATTGTACCCATAAATTCGCTAGGATCATAACTTCTTGGATTTAGGTTTGTGAATGAATGATACATCGCAGTTAACATTCTGTTCATAATCCAGCCTGAAAGAACAAAAAGCATTACTATACCTATTGTTACATTTATAGCAGATATTAAATCCTTGCTTTTTGCTATATTACCCTTTTCACGTTCTTTCCCTCGTTTTCGGGGTGTTGCCGCTTCGGTTCTTTCTGCTCCGTCATTAGCCATTTACGATATAATAAACCCTTTCTTTTAAAAAATCATTGCAATTTCTGTTAATATTTTTTCCAAAATTATTCTTAAATATTCTGAAATAGGACGAACAAAAATCATGCACAACAACAAGCCTACGTATACTTTTAAAGGCATTGCAACCATAAATATATGCATTGTCGGCATTAATTTTGAAACAAACCCCAATAAAATATCTTTTATCAACAACACACCGAATATCGGCATAGCTATTCCTATTGCAATAGTGAACATTTGTCCTGTCATATATATAACTTTTTGAACTAATGCTCCATCAAAAATAAAGGAAAAACCTATCGGAACATGAGCAAAACTGCTATATAATGCAGATAAAATCCATTGATGTGCATTTAGACTTATAAATACCAAAGTTACCAACAAAGTAAAAGCCTGTGAAATAATAGGTGATGTTGAACCTGATGCAGGATTAAGTGCCTGACTTATTGATAATCCCATTTGAATAGAAAACATATTTGCGCCTAATTCTGCAGCTAAAAATACTAAATTTGAACAAAAACCTATAATATACCCTATTGCAAATTCTTTAACCATAATACAAGTTAAAGCTGCAACTTCATGCGGAATTGCAAAATGCGAATTAGCCTGAACCATTGGATATAAAATAAATGCAATAAAGGCAGTAAGCCATACTTTAACCTGCGCAGGTATTGGATACGTTGAATACAAAGGAGCTGCCGCAAACAAACCGCCTATACGCACAATTATTGCCATAAACAAAATTATGTTAGCAGGTGAAAATATTTGTAACAGCGTAAAATCCACTATTTTTACCTCAACTTATTAATCCCGGTATCATATTGAAAAAATCATTGACCGTTGATATCATCAAATTTATCATCCAAGGCATTAGCACGATTATAGTTAATACTCCGATTATAATTTTTGGAACAATAGTAAGAGTTGATTCCTGAATTTGCGTAATAGCCTGAAATATACTTACTGATAAGCCGACAATAACACCAACAACAAGTATTGGAGTAGCAAGTTCCAATATAAGAACAAACATTTTTTGAAGTAATGTGATAAATATATCCTGATTCATATTATACCTCTATCTTAGGATGCCGCCGCAAAACCTTCTACGAGTGATTTTATTATTAAATACCAGCCATCAACCATTACAAACATAATTAGTTTAAACGGCAAGGCTATTGTCGTAGGAGGTAAAAACATCATCCCCATTGAAACCAATACACTTGATATTACAATATCTATTACCAAAAAAGGTAAAAATATTACAAAACCAATTTTAAAAGCTGTATTTATTTCACTTACAATAAACGATGGTATTAAAACATAAGTCGGAACATCATCAATAGTCTTTGGTTTTTCGACTTTTGCCATTTTTATAAACAAAGCAAGCTGTTTTTCATCTGTTTGTGCAAACATAAAAGCTCTTACAGGTTTCAACCCCAAATCAAGCGCTCTTTGTTGAGTAATTTGATTATTCATATACGGCTGTAAAGCCGTTGTGTTAATTTTATTAATTGTCGGAGCCATTACAAAGAAAGTTAAAATCAGCGCTAAACTTATTAAAACTTGGTTTGGAGGTAATGAGCCTGCCCCCAAAGCTTGACGTGTAAGTGCAAGCACTATAACTATTCTTACAAAAGCTGTTGTCATTATGATTATACTTGGTGCTAATGTTAAAATAGTCAACCATATTAGAATCTGTATTCCATTTGAAAAATCCTGAGGTGTATTTGCCTGCTGCATTCCAATATTTATATTAGGAAAAGATAATGCTGCACTTGCGCTTTGCATAGAAACAAAAAATGCAAACACAACAAAAATAAACTTATCTGATATTTTTTTCATTCCGTCCCATTTCTATTTTGTGATAGTTCCCCGCATACATTGTAATGTACATTTTAAAACTAGGCTAATTCTTAACTTTTTTTAATATCAATTTTTTATGATAAAATTTTTTTATGAAAATTCTTTTTATAACAGATTTATATCCTGTTTCAGATAAAGAAACAAAAACTCCAAAAACATTATATACTTTCGTTAAAGAATGGGAAAAATCAGGACACGAAGTTCACATATTAAAGCCTAATTTCCTGTTAAATTCTTTCCTGCGTAATAAACCATTTTATAAAACAGGTCAATATAATGATGTTTATAATGTAAACTACGTAACACCTTTTTTATTTAACGTAACAAAAAAATTACCTGAATTAGATTATGATGTAATTGTTTCACATATGCCATCAGGTATTATTTTTTCAAATAAATTACAGGGCAAAAAAATTTGTGCCGTCCATGTTTCGGATTTGGAAGTTTTAACAAACCCGATTTATTCAATATATTTCAAAAAACAAATGCTTATGGCTTATAAAAATGCTTGTGGTATTGCTTGCAGGAGCCAAGTTCTAAAAAATAAATTTTTAAAACTTTTTCCGCAATATGAAAGTAAAACTTTTTTATGTGAAAGCGGTATAGACTTTGAACCACAGCTAAAAACAACTTGTGAGAAAAAAACTATAATAACCTGCGCAAACCTAATTCCACGCAAAAATATTGATAAACTTATACTTGCATTGAATAACATGCCTGAAATAGCTCTTACTGTTATAGGAAGCGGAAAAGAATATAATAAATTAAAAGGGATTGCCGGTAAAAATGTGTATTTTACAGGTCATTTAGAACATTCGGAAGTAATCGCCAAAATGAAAAAATCTGACATTTTTATTTTACCAAGCGAGAATGAAACCTTCGGAATGGTTTATTTAGAGGCAATGGCAAGTGGTTGTGTAACAGTTGGTGTAAAAAATGACGGCATCGACGGAATTATAAAAGACGGAGATAATGGCTTTTTAATAAAACCTACACCAAAAGATATCGAGGCAGTTATACAAAAAATTAAAACAATGCAGGATAATGAATTAAAAACGATATTACAAAATTGTTACAATACTGTTAATTGCTATAAATCAGCGGATTGTGCCGACAGATATTTAAAAAACATTTTTAAATTTATATAAAGGTTTTAAAATAGCAGGCATATTTTTGCTATAATTATAGCATACAGACATTTTATGACTGTTATTTTACAGGAAGTTAGGATTTTAATGTATAAATTAATAATATCCATATTAGTGTTATTTTTTGCATTACCGCAGAAATGCTATGCATTTAATTTAGATGCAACATTGGATAGATATGTTGCACCTGTTGCAGATAAAATAGCAAGCTGGATATTTTTTCCTATATCGATTTCCGGAACAGATGTTCCGATAATTATTTTCTGGATATTATTTGCAGGGATATTTTTTACGGTATATTTGCGTGGAATTGCAATTTGGGGCTTCAAACATGCATTTGATATATTAAGAAAACCTGCTGAAAAAAGTGGAGAAAATGGAGAAGTTTCTTCATTTCAAGCATTAGCAACAGCATTATCCGGTACAATTGGTTTAGGTAGTATTGCAGGCGTGGCAATTGCGATTTCGTTAGGAGGCCCTGGAGCTGCATTTTGGATTTTTATCGGTTCTATTTTCGGAATGTCTTTAAAATTTGTAGAAGCTTCCTTAGCTGTAAAATACAGAAGATTTAACCTTGACGGTTCGATATCAGGCGGCCCGATGCACTATATGGCACACGGTTTAACAAGAAAAAAATTAAGATGGTTAGGTCAGCCATTGTCTGTAATATTTGCTTGGTTATGTATCTGCGGTGGTATAACCGGAGGTAATATGATTCAAATAAATCAGGCAACTCAGCAAATTGTTAATATTACAGGCGGAGAAAACAGTATTTTATACGGTCAAAACTGGATTATAGGTGTTACTGTTTCTGCCATTGTCGCATTAATTATTGTAGGTGGAATTAAAGGTATAGCAAAAGTTACAGAAAAAGTTGTACCTTTTATGTGTGGCTTGTATATTGTTTCAGGATTAATAGTTATCCTGGCAAATTTTGTTTTAATACCACACGCTCTTGCAATAATAGTAAAACAAGCCTTTTTCCCTGAGGCTGTTGCTGGCGGCATTTTCGGAACAATAATTATGGGGTTAAGACGTTCTGTTCAATGTAATGAGGCAGGTACAGGTTCAGCTCCAATCGCTTATGCTACGGTTAAAACCAATGAGCCTTTATCACAGGGTTTTGTTTCATTAATCGAACCGTTTTTAACAGGTTTATTATGCTTATTAACAGCATTTGTTATCACTATAACAAACAACTACCACGTTGAAAGCGGAGGAATTTCAGGTATTCAAATGACTTCAACGGCATTTTCTTCCGTTATTTCATTCTTCCCATACATATTGGCAGTTGTAGTTGTTTTATTTGGTTTATCTACATTAATTTCTTGGGCTTATTACGGTCAAAAAGCTTGGAATTTCTTGTTTGGTGAAGGTTACAAAAGAACTTTAATCTTCCAAATTACATATTGCTGCTTTATAATTATCGGTTCAGTTATGAACTTACGTTCTGTAATCAACATTACAGATGCAATGATGATTTCAATGTCTGTACCTAATATTATTACCATGTATATTTTGGCACCGGAAATTAAGCGTGATTTATGTGAATACGCAAGACGTCATAACGTTGCGGTTGCATTCAATAAACATTGGTTTAAATCACTGGAAAAAGAAGAAATTTAGTCAGGCAATTCATCCCAAATTTTTTCAAATTCGTGATGCACTTTTTTAAGTGCTTTAACAATTAAATAATCGAATTGTAGTTCTCTGCCGCCTTTAATAACTTCAAAGCTTTTTTCATGAGAAAGCGAATCATGATAAGGTTTTTGACATCTTAGAGCATCGTAAACGTCAGCAACAGCCATTATTCTGGCTTCTAACGGTATTTCCGATTTTTTTAGTCCCTCAGGATAACCAAGACCATCATATCTTTCGTGATGAAATTTTGCAATATTCATTGCCATTTTTATAAATTCATTACCGTTAAATTGCTCATAAACATCTTTAAGCATTTGATAGCCAATTATTGTATGTTGTTTCATTTGCTCAAATTCTTCATCTGTAAGCTTGTCGGGTTTTAAAACTATTTCATCCGATATACCAACCTTGCCTATATCATGGAGAGGTGAAGCAAGTTCTATATTTTTAATAAAATCTTTCGTAATATTTTGTTTATAAACAGGCTTTGTAAGTTCTTTTGCCAAAGTAACACAATATCTTTTAATTCTTTCCAAATGTTTTCCCGAGTCATCATCTTTTGATTGAGCAGATTTTGCAAGCGAAAAAATATGTTCAATCTGAGAATCCGTAATTTTATGAACCTCAGAATCATCTTCAATATTTTTTAATTGCAATTGAGCCTTTACATGGTTAACAACATCAGCAGGTTTAAAAGGTGCCGAGATATAATCACTTGCACCTGCTGCAAAGGCTTTAACAATATCGTCTGTTTTTGAATCACGTGAAATTAAAATTATAGGAATATTTTTATAATCATCAATATCTTTTATGGCTTTACAAGTTTCATATCCGCTTTCGTCAGTTGTATCAATAACAACCAAATCAATAAGAGTAGACATTTTATCAATTGCACTTTCTAAAGAATCAGCTGTTTTTGTTTCATAACCGTCTTTTGATAAAATCATTGATAAAATTTTCAAATTTGTTGCATTATTATCGACAACTAAAATCTTCATCAAAATCCCTTTATTTATGATATAATTTTAGCATAAGGTAAATATTTAAACAAGGTAAATTTATGGATGAACAAAAAATTATAGTTACACTATCGGGCAAAGACCAAGTTGGAATAGTAATGAAAATTACGACTGTACTTGCTGAATACGGAGTTAACATCGAAGATATTAAACAAACACTTATGCAAGGTCAATTTGTAATGTTTTTGCTTGGTGATATCTCAAATTCTAAAAACACATTTAAGGAAATAAAACAGGCACTTCTTGATAAAGCCGAAGAAATGGGTATGGAAATTTGGATTCAGAAAAAAGAAATTTTTGACAAAATGCATAATATATAATGGCAGAAATAAAAAGAAGGTCTGATTGACCTTCTTTTTTATTATATATGTTGTTATAACAAATTATTGTTTACTTTCCTTCTGCTTTTGCTTGTTCTTTTGCTTCTTTACGCATAGCATTAAGTTCTTCTCTTGCTTGACCCCATTCTGATGATTTATCACGTTTTGAGCCTTCAAGTTTGCCGTTTCCATCTGCATCATATTGTCCGACAAATTCCTTAATCATAGCCATTTCTTGTGCATCAATTTTTTTATTTTTATCAATGTCAAACATCTTAACATCTTTTTTTCTTAAACCTGTTTCTTTCATAACTTCTTTATAAGTTTTATCTTCGAAAACAGATTGCTCTTCCGGTGCTTGCTGTTGTTGTTGAGGTGAAACCTGCATAGGATATTGGTACACAGGAAGTTGCGGAAGAGGAGGAAGTTGCATACCTTGTGGATATGGAATATTTCCGTTTGTAGAATCTGTCATAAACACCTGCTTTCTTTATTTATATAAAAATGTTTTTGAAATAAATAATGCTAAATAAATTAATATTATTTATTTAACCATTCAATAGCTGTTTTTGTACCTATACCGACTTCAAATTTGTAGCCTAATCTTGCCAAAACCGTTTCAAGAGATGCCACCGCTGTTAGTAAATCTCTGTCTGATACAAAACCTAATGTTCCCATTCTGAATATTTTGTCTTTCAAATCATTTTGACCGTTCGCAACAACAATATCAAAATCTTTAGTTAAATGACTTCTTATATCAGGAACTGAAATACCCTCAGGAGGTATAACAGATGTTATTGAATAGCTTGCATTCTTATCATCTTTAACAAGTAATTCCAATCCCATAGCTCTGAGAGAATGTCTTAAACCCAGAGCTAGTCTTTCGTGACGAGCAAAAATATTTTCTAATCCTTCTTTTTTAATCATTCTCAAAGCCTCTTGAAGTGCAAAAATTAAATTTACAGCTGCTGTGTAAGGAGTTGAATTTTCTCTTACTGATTTTCTGTGAGCATCCCAACTAAAATAAAAACTTGGATGTTTACATTCTTCGTGAACTTTCCATGCTCTTTCATTAGCGGTTAAAAATGCAAGTCCAGGAGGTATCATAAAACCTTTTTGAGAACCTGAAACCAAAACATCAATACCCCATTCATCAGGTTTAACATCCATTGCACTAACACTTGTAACACCATCAACAACAGAAATTGCACCCGCATCACGAATTATTTGGCAAAGAGTTTTAACATCATTTTTTGCACCTGTTGAAGTTTCCGAATGAGTTAATGTTACAATTTTATATTTCTTTTCTGCTAATTTCTTTTTAACATCTTCAGGGTTAATTACTTCACCTGGGTTAACTGTAATTTTATCAACATTTGCACCATATCCGGCAGCAATTTTTGCCCAACGGTTTCCAAAATTACCCAAAACTAGTGATAAAACATCATCGCCTTCATTTACCAAGTTTGAAATTGCTGCATCCATTGCACCTGTACCGCTTGATGCAAACATAAATACATCATTTTCTGTTTGGAAAACATATTTTAAATTTGTATAAACTTCTTCTAAAACGCTTGAAAACTCACTACTTCTGTGTCCTATCGGATGTTTTGCCATTGCAAGTAATACACTTTCAGGAACAGGAGTTGGTCCCGGAATCATTAAAAAATTCTTATCTTTCATATTATATCCTCCGAATTTCTATTCTCATAGAAATCCTACAATGATAAAAAAACTTTGTCAATAAAAAAAGGGCAGCTAAGCTGCCCGAGAATTTGAGAATTTATAATTCAAATAGCGAGTGTAATCTTTCTGTTATATCCGATGGCGGTAAATCTTCGGTTAAACTATTCATATCTAATGCCATCTGATAATATTGTGCAGCCTGAGTTTTATCACCAAGCATTTCATTTGCACGTCCTGCATTAAAATAAGCTAATGTATAAGACGGATTAATTTCCAATGCTCTTACAAAGAACGGTAAAGCATCTGATGCGCATCCTAAACCATCTAAATATATTACGCCCAAATTATTTTGTGCTATATCGAAATTCGGATTTAAGTCAATTGACTTATGCAATGCAACCATTGCTTCCTCTATCATATCATTTTCCCACAAAGCTAAACCCGCTTTGGAATATGCTCTGAAATTATCAGGTTCACAAGATATAGCATCACAATATGCTCTAATTGCATTTTCTACGTCGCCTTTTGCCATTAATGCATCACCGAGTGATAATTTTATCGCATAATTTTTTGGATCAGCATCTATACCTATATGATATTTTTCTATTGCAAGTTCAAAATTACCGTAAATTTCAGCATATAAAGAGCCCAGAGCATGGCATACCATTGATGTCCATTCATTGTCAGGATTTATACTAATTGCCATATTATAATGGTTAATCGCATCTTCGTATAATTCAGCTTTCAAATAGGCAAAAGCTAATGAATTGTGATAAAAAGGATTTGTCTTTTCCTGTTCAAGTGCCAGTTTAAATGCACTTACAGAATTAATTTTATCTTCTTTCTTTAAATACAAATGTCCTAATTCGTAATATATAATACCGCTTTTTTCGGGTTTTAAAGCTAATAACTCGGTATAATAATCTATTGTATCATCCACCATTTCAGGAAAATAAGTTTGAGTCAGTGAAGCTAATTTCATCAAATTAATATCATTTTTAGGATTAGCATCATATGATGTTTTAAATGCTTCATAAGCTTTTACATTATCCTTTGTTTTTACGCAAATATCACCTATTTTTGTATAAAAAATATCTTTATGACCTGTTTTTTTTGCAGCAATTTCATATAAACTTTTTGCAGCTTTTAACATTTTAAATTTTTCAAGAAAATTACCTGCTTTTTCATATCCAATAACTGAAATATCATCTTTCATAGAATGAGTAAGAATTTTCAAAGAAGGTATATCGTATGAAAGCATTACAGAACCTGAAATAAAATAATACAAAAAGCTTAATAAATCCTTAAAGGAAGCTTTTTTAGCACTTAAACGTTTTAAAATAGACAATGCTAACATCATACGAGGTCTTGCTGATTTAAAACCTGCTAAATTAATAGCTTTTTTAAACTCGACTTCTGCTGCTTCGTAATTATCTGCCAATTTATTAAAATAACCTTTGTAAATGCAAGCATTAGCACATTTTGGTGAAAATTGCAATGCAGTATCACATTGTTCAATTGCCGTATTGACATCAATTTCACCTTTTTCCCACATCAAAAATGCTAAACGATAATAAGCCTCCGGTAACTCAGGATTATGCATTGATGCACTTACATAATTTTCAATAGCCTCTTTAAAATCCTCTTCTTGTTGCTTCATTATATATCTTTGATGTGCTTTTCGTGCATTTTCTAAATTTTCTAATGCTAATTCCATTTCGTCTTTTGATGCAGATAGTTGCTCTAACATTTTAAATTTTTCTCCTTGTGCTACAAAAAATTGTTCGACTGCAAAAAAAACAGAATTAAATTATCCAAATAAAATTCATCTGTATAGACTAATTTCAAATTTTAATCTTGTTTGAAAAATACTATCATGGTAATATATTTAAAGATTGATAATCAGACTAAGAGGATAATATGAAAAGTTCTACTTTAAGACGTGCAAATTTGTCAAAAGAAAAAATTCAAGTATTGGAAAGATTAGCAAAATACCGCCGTCAAAACCAATTTAATGCTCAAAATAATATCCCTGCAAAACAAATCCAAGAAAAAGAAATCGATTTGTTGTGGAATAATTTTAAACAACACAGCAAACAGGATAAGTCTCCGACTGTTTATTTAATTACAGGCTTTGTGGCAGGTGTTATCGTTACTGTTGTTGTAACAATTTTAATTCAGATATCAATGACAAGTATGAGTGAAACAACAAAAGATATTTCAACAAAAGTTCCTGAAACAAAAATTGAAGACACTGCTATTACATTTATTCCTGCTGATAAAGAAACTGTTACTGTTGGGGCTGTTACAACAGCAAATTCCAAAGAAGAATCATACACTGTCCAAAACGGAGATACTTTGGAAAGTATTATTATAAGATTTTACGGTTCATATAGCAAAGAACATGAACAAGCTATTAAAGAAGCTAACGGTTTAAATAATCCTAATTCACTTTCAATAGGGCAAAAATTAATTATACCGCTTCATTAATAAAAAAAATTTAACCAAAGACGGGACTTGCAACAAACAAGTCCCGTTTTTGGTTATGTAAAGAATTTGCCACCCGTATATTTTTCACTTATAATCAAACAAGTATTAAGGAGTGAGAAATGGAAATAGAATTAATAAGACAAACTGACCCTCAAGTTGCGGAACTTATTGAAAAAGAGCTAAAACGCCAGCAAGAAACAATAGAATTAATTGCAAGTGAAAACTTTACGTCAAAAGCTGTAATGGCAGCATGCGGAACTGTATTAACCAATAAATATGCAGAAGGTAAACCCTATAAAAGATTTTATAACGGCTGCGATAACATTGATATTATTGAAGAATTGGCACAAAAAAGAGCTTGCGAGCTTTTTAAAGCTGACCACGCTAATGTTCAGCCTCATAGCGGTGCACAGGCAAACATGGCTGTATTTTTATATGCACTTAAACATGGTGATACTGTTTTAGGTATGGATTTATCAAATGGCGGGCACTTATCTCACGGTTCACCGGTTAATTTTTCAGGTTTATATTTCAATATTGTAAGCTATGGCGTAAATGATGAAGGTATTATAGATTATGATAATGTTGAAAAACTTGCCAAAGAAAATAAACCTAAGATGATTATTGCAGGTGCAAGCAATTACTCTAAAATCATAGATTTCAAAAGATTTAAAGAAATTGCAGATGAAGTCGGCGCATATTTACTTGTAGATATTGCTCACATTGCAGGACTTGTTGCTGCTGGTGTTCATCCTTCTCCTGTGCCTTATGCGGATTTTGTAACAACAACAACCCATAAAACATTGAGAGGTCCAAGAGGCGGAATAATCATGTGCAAAGAAGAACACGCACTCGGTATAGATAAAGCCGTTTTCCCGGGTATTCAAGGCGGGCCTTTAGAACATATAATTGCCGGTAAAGCTATTGCTTTATTAGAAGCATCTAAACATGAATTTAAAGCTTATGCCGAACAAATTGTAAAAAATGCGAAAGCACTTGCTAACGGGTTAATAAATGAAGGTCTGGATATTGTAGGCGGAATGACCGAAAACCACTTAATGACACTTGATTTAAGACGTCAAGGCAAAACCGGAAAAGATATTGCAAATGTTCTTGAAGTTGTCGGTATTACCGCAAATAAAAACACCGTTCCTAATGACCCTCAAAGTCCTTTTGTAACAAGTGGCATAAGGCTTGGTACACCTGCTGTTACGACAAGAGGATTTAAGGAAAACGATTTAGATGAAGTTGCAAAAATAATTTCAGGAGCAGTTTATGCCTCTGATAATGAAACTGCTTTAAAAAATCTTCGTGAACGTTCATTAAAATTATGTGAAAAATATCCGTTGTATAATTAAATTAAATAGGAGATAAAACAATTCTTACACTCGGACAAGTACAAGTTCATATTATCGGAGCAATAATTTCACTTATTTTAGGTGTATTTATTGTGCCTATGGTAATCGCGTATTCAAAAAAAGAAGGACTTGTTGACATTCCAAACGAACGAAAAATTCATAAAAAACCTGTATCAAGATTAGGTGGTGTTGCCATTTGGTCAAGTACTATGCTCACTTTCTTTTTATTAGTACTATTGAGTTATTATCCGTATGGCAGTTTGCTTTCAGGAATTTTACTAGGTGGTTCTTTAATGTTCTTACTTGGTTTAATTGATGATGTTTATAATCTAAATGCCAAATTTAAATTATTTATACAGGTAGCAATTGTAACTATTGTATACCTTTTGGGTGTTAAAATTGATACAATAATAAATCCGTTTGGCGGTGTTTTTCATTTAGGATGGTTATCATATCCTATTACATTGCTTTGGATTGTAGGTATTTGTAATGCAGTAAACTTTATTGACGGTGTCGACGGACTTGCAGGCTCTGTAATTACTGTAAATTCAATTACACTTGCAATAGTTGCAGTGTCAATGACGCCATCTAATTCCATAAGCGCACTGATTGCATTTATTTTAGCAGGTTCCATGCTCGCATTTTTGGCATATAACTTTAACCCTGCAAAGATTTTTATGGGTGATTCAGGAGCCCTATTTGCAGGATTTTTACTTGCATCTCTTTCAGTAACAGGTGTTATGAAAACAGCAACATTGGCTATTTTCTTACCATTTGTAGTTTTAGCAGTTCCGATTATAGATATAACATTTTCAAGTTTAAGACGTATTTTAAAAGGAACATCTCCATTTGTTGCAGATGCTGAACATATTCACCACAAATTGTTAAAGGCAGGATTTTCACAAAATAAAACCGTGGCAATACTTACACTTGTAGCCATTGTAGGAGGTGCAATTGCGACAGCTCTTGTAGGTTCAATCGGGCACTATATCATATATATGTTCGTATTATTATTGATTATGTTCTGTTTAAGCCTTATAAGCATTACAAGAAAAAAAGATGTTAACCCCGAAAATAAAGAATAAATTTAATATTAATCAGGTTTGATATAATAATACAAAATATATTCGAAATTTTTATCTATACCTATTCCTGTAAAATATGGAAAATATTCTTCGTTTTCATTGTAATTTTCTTTATTATTTATTACAAAGTACGTTAATTTTGTATTATCTATACCAACAAACTCAGAAGGCATATTATATATTTTTTGAACTGTTCCTACACGAGTATTTGAATTTAAAAATTGGTGTTGACTAAGTTCTTTTTCAATATATGCTTTATCGATTTTAAATTTTAACAAAACTAATGCACCATCAAGTTCATAAGTTCCGGGAATACAGTATAACTTAACTTCATCAGCACTATTAGGAATTGTTTTTGGAAAATGTTCTATATCTGATTTATAAAAAACTGAATCTAAACATAACTTATAATCTTTCGTGTTTTTATAAACAGTAGGAACTAACAACCGTAAACCTAAAAATAATACGACAAATAGTCCTACAACAACTGCAAATAAACATACTATGATTTTAAATAATGATTTTTTGTTTATTTTAATGCTCATTTTTTAATGTATTAAAATTTAATAAAAATTTTTTAGATAAATTCCATAACATTTGAGGTAGGAGCAAAGCCTTCCTCAACAATACCTTGCATGCGTTTTTTACGATATAACATATCTACAAAAGCTTCCAGACGTGTAATAAAGCCTGCTTCACCTGTGTGTTCATCAATAGTAAGATTTAATAGCGGTTTATTAAACTGTTTGGAACGTCTTGTAATACGCTCTATCATTAATGAATCAGGACCGCAGCCAAACGCTGTTATTGAAATTATGCCGTCGATTTTATTATCTTTTAGATAATGTCCTGCACATCCAACCATTTCAGCTTCATTTGCCCAATATACTTTTTGACCTAAAACGGCTACACCCTCTTGAAGTTGTTCATCTGTTAATTGATATGCCGTATAAACTTTTACACCCATTTTGTTAAGTTTATCAATAACTTTCATAGACGCACGCTCGTCATAAATATTATAAGCATGAGAAACAAGTGCAATCGAAATAGGATATTCCGTTTCATCTTTTTCAATTAATAATTTTCCTGATGTGGCATATTTTAAAGCTCTTTCGTATTTCATGCCGGATTTAAGCATAACCTGAAAGTTATTATACATTCTCCAACCTGCTTTTGATGCTTTTTTAATTTGTTCCATATCAAACAAACCAAAAGGTTTTACGCATTCTAACAGAAAATCATACAATCCGTGATGCGGAGCTGATTTATCAAGAGTCGGATCAATAATTGTAAAATCTTTTTTTATAACATTTCTGATTAAATCAGGAAGTCCTCTTATTTTAGAACAGTTGTAAATTTTAGGTGCAATAGATTGAATAGACGGAATAAAAATTTTATTAACACCTTTTTCAAGCAAATTAAGAACCTGTCCCACAAATATTTTAACAGGCAGACAAGTTTCCGTCACAACAAGGGCAGAACCATTCGATAAAGTTTTTTTAGTAGTTTTGTCAGACAAAATCATTTCAATGCCCATTGCCTTGAAAAAACCACACATAAACGGATATATACTGTAAAAAGATAAGCCTCTCGGAATTCCTATTTTCATACTTTATCCTATAACTCTAATCAACCTGTGCTAATCATAAAATAAACACAAAAATTTTTCCAGTTAAGAAAAATATATATTTATAAAAATTTATTGAAAGCACAGTTTTTTTTTAATAAAATTTGCATAACGGAGGTCTAAATGGACATCACTAAGAAAAGAATATTAATAGTTGATGATGATGACGAAATCAGAGAATTACTTGAATTTGATATTGGTCAGAGCGGTTATGTTGTAGATACGGCAAAAGATGGGGCAGAAGGTTTAAATAAGGCTCTAAATAACGTTTACGATTTAATTTTGCTTGATGTAATGATGCCGAAAATGAACGGTTTTGAAGTATGCAAGAATATTCGTCAGGCACGTTTGGCAATTCCGATACTTATGCTTACGGCAAAGGGCACAATTGAAGATAAAACAGACGGTTTTGACAGCGGAGCTGATGATTATATCGTAAAACCTTTTGACATACAAGAAGTTCTTTTAAGAATAAGAGTTTTATTAAGACGAAATCACGTTGAGGAAGATACAAATTCTCTGTCAAATGAAATTTTACATGCCGGAGATATACAAATATTTCCAGATACTCTTGAATGCACGATTGTAAATAAAAGAGTTAAACTTACACCAACAGAATTTGAAATATTATATTCATTAATGCAGCATTTCAACAATGCCGTAACCCTTGCAACTTTATTAGATGAAGTTTGGGGCTATGACAGTAATGAAGATGTAAGAATGTTAAGAGTTCACGTAGGCGGTTTGAGAAACAAAATAGAAGAAAACGTAAAAACACCTAAGTATTTACATACAGTAACAAATGTAGGGTATAAGTTAACACCTTTTTCGGAATAGACATGGAATTTAGTAAACTAAGAAAAATTCATAAAATAAAAAAATTACTGCATCCGAAAAGATTAAAAATTGCAGAACAGATTCTTATCGTACTTTTTATAGCCCTTTTAATCCCAATGATTATAAGCGGATTAATTATAAACAACATAAACCAGCAAGCAATGCGTAAACAGTTAATAAATTCTGCTGTTTTAATAGCAAATATGGTTTCCGACGAAATTGATGTATTTTTTAAAGTCGTAAATGGTGAATTAACACAAATAAATACTACTTTGAATTACTTGCCAAATTATGAAACAAAACAAAAATATCTTAAAAATATACAAAAAGATTTTTCATATTTTGCAGATTTAAAATTGGTAAATACCATTGATGAAGTTGAAAGGTTAAAACAACGTAACAAACAGGAAGAAAAGTTTATTCTTTATCAAAAAACTATTAATAACAAATATTTGGTTGCAGTATTCAATAATAGTGATTTGAATAACCACATGTTTAAATCACTTCAAGACGATGCAAGACAGATATATATAATTGATTCATCAGGGAATATGATTTCCCAACATAATTATACGGAAGCCTTATATAATGAATCACTAAGTCTACTTCCAAAAAACATAATGGATGACATTGCAGTACTATACGGTAATAAAAAAAATCAACCCATAGTTTATTTGCATAAAACAAATCCTGAATTAATGATTATAGTAAACACCACCGAAAAAATTACAAATAATACGATTAATGAAAACAGATTTAAACTTCTGATGGCTGTATTCATATCCTCTTTAAGTATATTTATAATAGTAGCTTTATATATTTATTATATGTATATTAATATCCGCCAATTATTTAAAGGCATAATGGCAGTTTCAAAAGGTAGTTATGAACGCAGAATTCGTTTGTTAAAAAGTATTTTTACTCCTCACGAAATTGTATTTCTTGCATCCGAATTTAATAAAATGGCATCTGAAATTCATAAATCCTACATTCAGTTAAAAGAACAAAACGTAAAACTTGAACAACTAAATGAATTTCGTTCGAACCTTATTGATACGGTAAGTCACGAATTACGAACACCGCTTACAAGTATTCAAGGTTATACTTCAAGATTATTAAGAACTGATATTCAAATTGACGAAGAAACAAGACAAAAATCATTGAGAATAATAAAAAAACAATCTGAAAGATTAAAACGATTAATTGAAGATTTACTTGTAATTCCTGATATTGAACGGGATAGAATAAGAGTTGCACTGGAACCGGTATGGATTTCAGATACAGTAGAAACAGCAATTACATTAGTCAAAAACAACGAAGAAAAAGAAATTATAAACAATTTGTCTGAGGATTTCCCTCTTGTTGTTGCTGACAAAGACAGAGCAGAACAGGTTATAGTTAATTTAATAGAAAATGCAATAAAATATTCAAAAGAAAATACACCAATAGTAATTTTTGGGGATTACAACGCACACGAGGCAACAGTGAGTATTGCAAATCAGTGCGATAAAATTCCTGAAGAAAAATTAAACAGTCTTTTTGAAAAATTTATCAGGATGGATGATAAAACAACAAGAACAACAAGAGGTACAGGCTTAGGCTTGTTT
Organism: bacterium; assembly: GCA_017512405.1. GTDB lineage: Bacteria > Cyanobacteriota > Vampirovibrionia > Gastranaerophilales > Gastranaerophilaceae > UBA6984. The sequence goes on from JAFWGJ010000086.1 coordinate 24,393, forward strand.
ATCGTAAAAGGTCTTGTTGAAGCAATGAAGGGTAAAATAAATATTTCATCAAATGAAGAATACGGATTTAAAGTAGACATAACATTACCTTTGTTTAAATCCGTAACATTAAAACCATAGGTAAAAGAATATGTTTATGGAAGATGCAATAGAAATTGCCTTACAAACAAAAAAAGAGATACCTGTTGGTGCCGTAATTGTAAAGAATGGCGAAATAATAGCGTTTGCTCATAATCAAAAAGAAGAAAGACAAGATGTTACGGCTCATGCAGAAATTTTAGCTCTTCAATCAGCACAAACAGGTCTGAAACGTTGGAGATTAAATGATTGTGATATGTATGTAACACTTGAACCTTGTCCAATGTGCGCATCTGCAATTATTCAAGCCGGAATAAAAAATTTATACTTTGGTTCCTACAACACTCAATACGGAGCCTTAGGTTCAGCATTAGATTTGAGAAAAGTGCATAACTCAAAAATGAACGTCTATGGCGGAATACTTGAAGAAGCATGTGATGAAATTTTGAAAGATTTTTTTGAAAGGCTAAGATGATTACAAAAAAAGAACTTGACGAACTCGTTAAACAGTACGAAACAACTGATTTTATAAAAGATGACCCGATACAAATTCCGCACAGATTTAAAACATATGAAGACATAACAATTTCGGCATTTATAACTTCCTGTTTTGCCTACGGAAACAGAAAAGTTTTTATACAAAAATTAAATGAACTTTTTGATAAAATCGACAATAAACCTCACGAATATGTTTTAAATTTTGAACCTGATTTACTTAAAGATTTTAATTACCGCTTTTCAAAAGATACAGATGTAATTTGTTTTTTTGAAAAACTACATGACTTATATAAAAATAAAAGCTCTTTAAAAGAATTATTCAAACAGAATTATAACGGCGATATTCAGCAAATGATGCAAGCGGTTTGCAATTATTTCTATTGCGATTGTAATTTAACTCAAGGGTACTGTCATTTATTTCCGAACCCGCAAAAAGGCTGTGCAATGAAACGTGTGAGTATGTTTTTACGCTGGATGATAAGAAAACCGCCTGTTGATTTTGGTATATGGGATTTTATACCGAAATCCGAACTTGTAATCCCACTGGATACACATGTTGCAAGAATGTCCAGAAAACTGGGACTCCTTGAACGCAATTCAAATGATTTTAAAGCAGTAAAAGAACTAACCGATAGATTAAAACAATTTGACAGCAATGATCCTGTTAAATATGATTTTGCTCTTTTTGGCTACGGAGTAGCTCACAAAGACCTGTAACTACTTGCATCTTGGATTAGCTTCAGTTACCGTTGTTCCGTTCTGACACGTACCATTATTATCAGTTAATTTCAGATAGTCAGCATTATCATATTTAATTATCCAAGTAGCTCCATAACTATTACGCGATGCACCCTTGAGATCGTTAAAAGACAAGTTATAGCCTTGAGGAATTATACCCATAGTAGAATCGTTACCTGTAGGCAATTCAAAATAAAATAAATCTTTACCATTAGCAAAACTACCCTTTGCAGGACCATCAATATCAACAAGTATTGGTGAACCACTATCAGGACTATCAATAGCAACAGATGCACCATCTGCTAATATAAATTTGTAAATTTTATCATTTGAATCATAGCCACTATTATTCATACAACTTTGATTTGTTGAATTACTACAATCCTTTGATAGTTTCATGAACTCAGCTAAACGTTCACCTGTCCGTTTTGTTTTAGCTTGCTCAGTATTATCATTTATATGCCACTCACTATAAGGTCCATATACAGCTTCTGCACGTCCAAAAGCATCATTTAAGTTTTGATATATTTTCTTTACTTTTGCAACTTTCTCTTTATCACCTGTTGAGCTGTTTAAGTTTGGTAATGTCAATGCTGACACAATACCAATTACACCCATTACAATAAGGGTTTCTGCGAGGGTAAAAGCAAATATTTTTTTCATATATAACTCCTTGTTTTTCACCATTATGACTAACATCATAGTATTTGTCAATTATATGCAGTTTAATATTTGTAAATATTTACAAATATATTGGATAAAAAAAAACACTCATTTGTGAGTGTATATTTTCTGCATCCTAATGGTCTCTTTTTAGTGTTTATTATTTTAGGAGTTTATATGTTGGGTAAATGTTGTATATTATTTAGTGTTAAGTCTACACTATTTAATGCACAAGTTCATTATCGCACAGATTTTATTTTATGTCAACTTTTTCTTTTTATTGATTTTACAAGATTTGTTCACAATATTGTTATTAGTGTCTTTTTGACACTTTACAAAAGTTAACAACTACCATTCTTTTAATTTTGTTAATTCTTTGCATTCATAAAAAACACTGCTATAATATCGTTATGAAGATATTGGGTATAGATCCTGGGATGGCAATTGTCGGTTATAGTGTTGTCGATGTTATCGGCGACAAGTTTTCATTGATTACATCAGGTTCTGTTCAAACCAATAAAGCTTCTTCCGAAGCATCCAGACTATATGAAATTTTTCGGGATATTTCGGTTATAATTGATAAATACAAACCTGATATTGCGTCGGTTGAAAAGCTTTTCTACTTCCGTAATCAAACTACAATTATTCCGGTTGCACAGGCAAGAGGCGTTATAATCATGGCTCTTGAAAAGTATTCAATACCGGTATTTGAATATACACCAATGGAAGTTAAGCAAGTTTTGACAGGATTTGGCAGGGCTGATAAAAAACAGGTTGAACAAATGGTTAAAATTGCACTCGGATGCGATAATTTACCTAAACTTGACGATACTATTGATTCTATTGCTATTGCAATATGTCATACAAGAAAAAATTTAGAACTTATAACTAATTAGAGGACACATATATGATTAATGAACTTTTACTTAAACAAATAGCTATTTTAAGTGCACTTGCAGGCGGAGTACTCGGATTTTTAACAATATTCCCATTTATTAATATTTTTTCAATAACAATTTTGGTAATTTGTCTTGCGGCATGTATTTTAGTTTACATGAAACGTGAAAACTTAATTGGAATATTTGACATGAAAGAAGGTGCTATTTTAGGCGCAGTTGTTGGATTTGTATCATTTTTAGCGGCATCAATAATTTATGTCCCTTGCGATATAATTTTAGGATTAATACCACTTGCATCATTCAAATCACATTTTATTATGAGATTTTTCTTTAACAGCTTCGGAAGTATAGTTGTTATGTTTATGCTTATATTCTTTTTGGCACTATTAAGCGCATTAATGAATGCTTTTGCGGGACTTGCAACATCTTATGTTTATGAAATTTTGACAGGTCTTAAAAAAGAAAGTAATGAAAGCTTTAATTTAGAAATAAAATAATAGAAAGGTATACAAATGACTTTTGAATCAAAAATAAGACCTATTCAATGGGTAAACGGAGTTTCAAGAATGCTTGACCAAACAGTAATTCCTTATGAATACAAATATATTGACGTTACAACAGGTCAACAAATGTTTGATGCAATAAAAACAATGATTGTCAGAGGTGCACCGGCAATAGGCATTGCAGGAGCTCACGGAGTTGTTTTGTATGCACAGGAGCTTGAAAAACAGAATTTACCTTTTGAAGAATTCAAAAAACAATTAATTGAAAAAGCAGATTATATGGCAACTTCAAGACCTACTGCCGTTAATTTAATGTGGGCATGCAAACAACAAAGAGATATTATTGAAAAATCAAATTCTGATATAAAAACTCTAATAAAAGAATTAACTAAAAAAGCAATTGAAATAGAATTAGACGATATTGAAAGATGTAAAAAGATAGGCGATAACGGAGCCGAAGTCGTTCCAAAGGGTGCTACAATCCTGACACATTGCAATGCCGGAGCATTAGCAACAGGAGGTTATGGAACAGCTTTAGGAGTTGTTCGTTCGGCTTATGACAAAGATAACACCGTACAAGTATTTGCAGATGAAACAAGACCTCGTCAACAAGGTGCAAGACTTACAACATTTGAACTTGCTATGGATGGCATTCCGGTAACACTTATTACAGACGGAATGTGTTCTTACTTTATGAGCAAAGGCATGATAGATATGGTTTGTGTAGGTGCTGACAGAATTGCTGCAAACGGCGATACCGCAAATAAAATAGGAACTTACACCGTTGCAATTTCTGCAAAATATCACAATATTCCGTTTTATATTGCAGCTCCGCTTTCAACAATTGATACCAACATTAAGTCAGGTAAAGAAATACCTATTGAGGAACGTTCTCACGAAGAAGTAACACACATTAACGGAAAAATTATCTGTTCTGATAAAGTAAAAGTAATTAATCCGGGATTTGACGTAACTCCAAACGAACTTATTGCAGGAATTATAACCGAAGTCGGAATTTTAAGGGCACCATACGAAGAATCTATTAAAAAAGCGTTTGAAACACACCAAAAACTTTTGTTACAATAACTTCATGTTTTTATGATGTTCGTTATACGCCATCATGTGCGTGGAATATTATTAATATAAGGCATGCCCGCAGACAGATATGGTCGACAAGACCGAGTATACGATTAATTATTCATATCGATATTACAGATGACTGCCTAAGAAATAAAAGAGCTTGCCTGAGTGCCATAGTGCAGCAGAAGATATGTTATTTGCGCATCCTAAAGTCAAATCAAGCGATTTAGCTAATCCTATTCCTCATGGATTTAGAATTTTTGATAGACTGTATCGTCGTTAGCAATTACCGATTTTGGAACATAGTCTGTTCCAAGGTCTTCTGCTACACTTTTTATCTGCATAGAACCCGAAACAATAATTATTTTGGTTTTATAATACTGTTTTAAAAGTTGTATTTGTTCTACAAGCCATTCACCTGCAAATTTTGGTGCAAAATCGTACTCCATAGATAAATCAGTAATTATTACATCATAAGGATTATTTATATAATTATAAACCCAATCATAAGCTTCACGGGCAGAGTAAGCTCTGTCTATTTCTATTTCGTCGCCGTACAGAGCTTTTAAATTATTGTAATGATAATTATTCCAGCTTTGAGAATCGTCGACTATAAGATAGTGCTTCATTTTGTAAGCCTCAAAACTTCGTAAATATTCATTTTCTTTTCTTTACCACGAATTTTAACCTCGGAAATTTTGATTACATCCGCAATACCTCTTACATGTTCGTAAGTTGATGAACTTATTAAAAATTGTGTTTTATAAACTTTGTTATAACTTTCAATACGGCTTGCAAGATTTACCATATCACCGATAACTGTATATTCAAGACGTTTTTCAGAGCCTATATTTCCGACAAAAGCTTCGCCTGTATTAATTCCGACACCTATTTCGATTTTTGGTTTACCTTCTTCTATCCATTTTTTCTGAAGTTCCTGAACTTTCAGCAACATTGCATTCGCACATTTAACGGCATTTACAGCATGGTCTTTATCCTGAATAGGTTCACCAAAAATCGCCATTATGGCATCCCCGATAAATTTATTGATAACACCGTTATAACTGCTGATTATAGGTTCAAGGGCGGTAAAATATTCGTTTAATATAACAGAAATTTCGTCCGGTTCCAATTTTTCACTCATTGACGTAAAACCTCTGATATCTGCAAAAAGAACTGTAACGTCGGCCTTTTTTCCGCCAAGTTTTACGTTATCAATATTACTTACAACATTTTCCATAATGTCTTGAGAAATATATTTACCCATTGCATCTTTAATTTTTTCTTTATTTCTTGACTCAACAATAAATTTCCATGAATATCCGAAAATCATTGTTACCATCTGCAAAGCAATAGGCGTAATAACGGGAACTGCAAAATCAAGTTTGTAAGCTAATACTGACATAAAGATATAGCCTAAAACCAAAAGAACCATAACCCCAAGTCCAGCTATAAGGGAAAATCTGGCTACTATTATAAATGCCGCAACTACAAGAATTAAATTAAGCAAAAATTCTTGATTTGCAGTAACTGAACGAACAACTTGGTTATGAATTAAATTATCCAAATTTGTTGCCTGAATATCAACACCCGGATGCTTATTGTGCATAGGAGTCGGCGCAGCATCCTCTAAACCCAACCCCTGAGCTTTTGCATTTGCACCTACATATACAATTTTATTATCAAAGCTTTTTGGGTCGATTTTAGGCTTTTTACCGGCTTTAATTGCATCTATTGAATCCAAAATATCCACAGCAGAATAAGTTCTGTGAGTATAATCGGAATTTTTGTAATTTTTATAAAAATGCAGGAAGTTACAAATTCCTCCCCAGCGTCTGTGATATTTTATTTTAATTTCTTCATCACCGCTTATAATAAGGTGAGTTTTTGTAAGTTTTATTTCTTTTGTGTTATTTAAATAGGCAAACATTCTCAATCCCAATGAAGGATAGTAATTACCTTTATAATAAATAAGCTGAGGGATATCCTTTATATAACCGTCTATTGGATGCGTGAACACTTTTACACATCCAACTCTTTTTAAAGCGTTAAAATACCCGTCAGGGTATCTTGAAAGACTGTTATAACGAGGTCTTTCCTGAGGTTTAAACTCCGTATTTATTGGATAACCAAATTTTGCTTCGAACTTCTTATCATATAACTTTCCGCTTTCAACATCTGGGTAATTTCCGTTAAGTAGACTAAAACCACCAACAAAGTTATCAATATCCTTGACGGTATTATAAAGCTGTAAATCAGATGCCGGATTATTAGCATCAGGAGTTGTCAAAACAGCATCAAAGCCGATAATTTTGGCATTTGCATAATGACCTAAATATTCAAAAATTTTAGCATATAAATCTCTGCTCCAAGGCCACCTGTATCTTTCAATTGATTCATCATCAATAACAATCAAAACTATACCATCAGAACCTTTTTGACTTGCAACAAAATTTCTTACCATCAGGTTATATACACCCGGTTCAAAAAAACTGCTAAAAATTATATAAGCAACGAATATTATTATCGCAAATGAAATAAATATAAATAATGATTTTAATTTTTTCATAAAAATCCTTTTATTTTATAGTTTTATTTCATGATATAATAAAAACGGTAAAAAAGGATATTGTTATGAATAAAAATGTAATGGATTTAATTGAAGAAGAAAAAATTTACCCGATTGTCAGAAGCAATGATATGCAAAAATCAATTGACATAGCGCACGCTCTTATTGAAGGCGGAATAAAGGTAATGGAAATCGTTGTTGAAAATCCGTCATTGTACGAAGTAATCGACGAAATATCAAAAGATGCTGTTGTATGCGCAGGCGGTATAATTACCCAACAGCAAGCAGAACAGGCTATTGAAAGCGGTGCAAAATTATTTTCATCTCCTGTTTACAAAATGAATTTGATAAAAATTTCAAAAAACAGAAGAATGCCTTTTATTGCCGGTGCATCGACCCCAAACGAAGCTTATGAAGCTTGGCAGGCAAGAGTATCTTTAATAAAAATATTTCCTGTTACAGCCTTAGGCGGTGTACAATATATTCAAGATATACTTAGACCTATGCCGTTTTTAAATATTATGCCAATGGGACATATTAAACTTGCAGAAGTTCCCGCATATATAAATGCCGGAGCTAAATCAGTAGGTGTCGGCAGAGATTTCTATGATAATTTGTCATATAATGAAATTACAAAACGTGCAAAAGATATTTTAAATACCATAAAGGCATAGTATGAGTAAAAAAGTTGTAATATCCGGCTATTACGGAGCCGATAATTTCGGAGATGAAGCAATTTTAGAAACTCTCATACAAAGACTTAAAAATTTTAATGCCGAAATTACCGTATTTTCTACAAATCCTGATAAAACAAAAAAAATTCATAATGTAAATTCTGTTAAAAGCTTTGATTTAGGAAAATTAATCAGCACAATTGCCAAATCTGATATATTGATATCAGGAGGAGGAAGCCTTTTGCAGGATGCAACAAGCTTAAAAAGTTTATTTTATTACCTTTTTGTAATTTTTGTAGCTCAATTTTTTAAAAAAGATGTTATAATTTTTGCCCAAGGAATAGGTCCTATATCAAATAAAATCGGAGAAACTTTTACAAAAAGTATACTAAAAAAATGTAAATGGGTAAGTGTAAGAGATGATAAAAGCTTATTCTTACTTAGAGGCTGGGGAATAAAAACAGAACTTGTATGCGATCCTTTATTTGACATTGAAATTACGGGTTCCCAACCGGAAAATAGAGTAGGTGTACAACTAAGAAGTTTTAAAACATTATCCGAAAAATTACTTATAACACTTGCTAATCGTATTGCTATTGATTTTCCTAATAAAGAGATTGAAATATATTCTTTTCAAGACAGTAACGATTTGGAAGTTTGCAAACATTTTGAAAACCTTTTACTTTCTGTAAATCCTAATATTAAAACAAATTTAATTTATGGAAAGACACCAAAAGAAATCATAAAATTAATGGCTAACCTTGAATATATGATAGCAATGCGTTTTCATGCAATTTTAATTGCCCTTAAATACGGAATAAAAACTCTTGCGATAAACTATGACTACAAAGTCGAAAATATAGCAAATGATGCTAATATTCCCGCATTATCCATGAATGTAACAGAAAACTACGGATATATATTTAACAGACTAAAAAATTTAGACCACAGAGCATTACTCGACTGGGTTAATAAGAAAAAATTTAACTGGGAAGTTTTTGACCTTTTAATGCACTAAATTTTTTAATGTAGCTTTTACATAACCAATAACCTTCATTAGAAAAGTTGGCTCAACATACGCAACTTCTCTGGCATCTTCTAATGTAAAAGTATCATCTTTCTCATTAAAAAGACTTCTGTTCATACTGTTCTCATCTTCATCTTCTTGTTTTTTTCTTTGTTGAAAATAGCCGGTATTCCCTGCGCCTCCATCTTGACTCTTTGAGGTACGAATTTGATGAGGAACATTATTATTAAGTGGATTTACGTCAAAACTCATGGTTCTGCCTCCGTTACTATATATATAGTACCCACTTTAACCTATTTTTTAACACATTTTATCGTACAAGTTACTGATTTTTCACGTCTTTGAAGAACGTCATCAAAATACTAAATACAATTGTTACACAAACAAAACCCCAGCCTGCAACAAGCAGATTTGATAAAGGATAACCTCCGTAAGGGTGTTTTATATTTTCAATTAAATAACTTCCGACAATTGTTGCAAAAACTATCGGACATAAATATTTAATACAAAATATCCAAGATTTTCCGTATTTATATTTGCAATCCTTGTTAATTATATCAAGAACTTTATCAGCACCGTAAATCCAGCCTAATGCAACTGTTTCTATTAAGCCTATTGCAATTAAGTTAAAATCATTCATAAAATGGTCAACAACATCAACCCAGTACAAACCGGCTTTTGTGGTATAAATCATTGCGATTAAACAGCCGACAACACAGAAGAATGTCGCTGTTTTTCTTTTTGATGTACCGAATTTATCTTTAAATGAAGTTGTAACACCTGCAACAATTGAAAATACAGAACCTAATGCAAGAGTAAATAGAATTATAAAGAAAATAAGCGAGAATAAAATAACCATCCATTTACCGCCCGGCATAGCTGCAATAGCAGTAGGATACGTTGCAAACGCAAGCATTATACCTGAGTGTGTCATTTCAGAAATAGGAGTATTTTGAATATGGGATAAATAGCCCAAAGAACCAAAACAAGCAAACCCTGCAATAAAACTAATAAATGCATCTGCAAGTGCAATAATTATACTGTCAGATGTAACAGGAGCATCTTTTGGTAAATAACTGCCATAAGCAACCATAATAGAAAACAAAATACTTAATGAGAAAAATACCTGACCGTAAGCTGCCGCCCAAACACTCGGATTTAATAATTTTGACCAATCAGGAACAAGATAATAATAAATACCGTCAATTGCACCGGGTAAAGTTACTGCTCTTACAATCATTATTACAAGTAATAATAATGGTACGGTTACAACATAATTTAAAACAGAACTAACAGAATCCACACCATTTCTTATACAAATCCAGATAAAGAACCAACCTATAATCATTGCAATTAAAACACACGGAACAAATCCGCCAATATCAAACATCCCGCTTGAAACTTGAAGTGCATGGTTCATAAATATATCAGCAGCAGGTTTATACATCCAAGGAGATGTAAACGATAAATATACGTAATATATAACCCAAGCTAATACTGTTGAATAGTAAGAAGCAATACAAGAAGCCGTACCTACACCAAGCCAGCCAATCCATTCAAATTTAGGGTTTAAATTTTTCAATGCAATCGGAGCACCTGCCTGAAAATGTTTACCAATAGATATTTCCATTGCCAATAACGGAATACCTGCTGTTACAATTGCTATAAAATATGGTATTAAAAACGCACCGCCGCCATTTTGATATACAATACCGGGAAATCTCCACATATTTCCCAACCCAACAGCAGATGCAACAGCCGCCATAATGAATGTAAATCTTGAATTCCAAGTATCTCTTTTTTCCATTTATTCCATCCTTTTTATTACACTAATAGTAGCATAAACAGATGTTTTTTGTAATTTAGTGCTATATCTACACTTAACATTTCTTAATGTTATTTTGTAAAAAATGAACATTTTATTTTTCAAATCGTTATATTGATGTAAAGGATAAAAATTATGACAGAAAAATGTACAAAATTTAAAAGTTTATACTTATTCAGAGATGAAGCCGAACTTGAAGAACATTTAAAAGAATGTTCTGATTGCAGAGCAGAAAAAGAAAAAATGGATAAAGTTTCAGAGTTGCTTCAAGAAGTAAAACCATATTATGCAAAACAACGTAAAATGAGTTTTACAAGATTGAAAGTTGCCTGCATATTGTGTTTTGGAATGTTCACTGGAATGTTAATCGGATATTTCACACAATATGGTTATACAACAATAACAGCAAGCTCAACTTACACAGAAACAACACAAACAACAAATGAATATGGTATGCCAATAGACAGTTACGGATTGATAAGCTTAAATTAATGGATTTAAAAAAAAATAATTACAAACAATCAAAATAATGTCAAAAACATTATCCGATTAATAACACAAGAACAAAACGAGGATATAGAACAGGAAGTTTATATCAAAGTTTGGGAAAAATCAGAGTCTTACGAAGAAAAAGGTCTTATAAAAGGCTGGATAGGAACAATTGCAAAGAATTTTTCAAAAGATTATATAAAATCTTCATACAAAAAAATGCAAAACAATTCCACGCAAGACGAAGAACAAATAAATTCAATAAAAGATTGGTAGAGTTTAGGCTTGAGAATGGTATGATGTATTGAAAATACTAGATATTAATTCAGTTAGCGAGCCAAACATATTTGATAAGATTGTTTTCTATATTAGAAAGAATATATATAAACGCCAAACAATTAAAAAATTCAATAAAGAGATTA
>JAFWGJ010000087.1 GCA_017512405.1 bacterium
AAATGAATAAACGAAAAAAATCCCTGTTGACAGTAAAAATTGTTTGAGATAAGATTTTTTTACACACGTAGCCGAGTGGCGAATAGTTATGCGGTTAGTGTAGATAAGAAATAAAGGAAGAAGAAAATGGCAACAGGACAAAGAATCAGAGTTTGTTTAAAAGCTTACGATCACAAGTTGATAGATGTATCAGCAGAAAAAATCGTAGAAACAGCAAAAAGAACAGACGCTAAAGTAGCCGGCCCTATTCCTTTACCTACAAAAAGACGTATATACTGCGTATTGCGTTCTCCGCACGTAGATAAAAAATCTCGTGAGCACTTCGAAATGAGAACACACAAACGTATAATTGATATATACGAAGCAACTCAACAGACAACTGAAGAGTTGAGTAGATTAGATTTACCGGCAGGTGTAGATATCGAAGTTAAATTATAATTTCAACACTTGCAAAAATTGAATAAGCATTATGCATATAATGCGATCTACGACTCTAAAAAGGGTAAAAGAACAGAGGCTCACAAGGCACGTAGCGCTCGCAAGCAGACGGACTAAAAGTTAATAGCTTTTACGCTCCAAAAAAGAAAGGAAAATTTATGACACTTGGTGTGATAGGTAAAAAAGTTGGAATGACTCAAATTTTCAACGATGAAGGTTTAGCAGTTCCAGTAACTGTAATAAAAGTTGACCCAATCGTAGTTACACAAGTAAAAACTGTTGAAACTGACGGTTACAATGCAATTCAGGTAGGTACGGTAGCAGCAAAAGAAAAACATTTGACAAAAGCACAAATCGGACACTTTGCTAAAAACAAATTGGAAAACTTCCGTCATTTACAAGAATTCAGAATTGATAATCCGCAAGATTACACAGTAGGTCAACAAATCGAATTATCAGTATTAAATGACGTTCAAAAAGTTGATGTTACAGGTACTTCAATCGGTAAAGGTTTCCAAGGTACAGTAAAAAGACACAACTTCTCAAGAGGACCTATGGCTCACGGTTCTAAAAATCACAGAGAACCAGGTTCAATCGGTGCAGGTACAACACCTTCAAGAGTTATCAAAGGTAAAAGAATGGCCGGTAACATGGGTAACGAAAGAGTTACAATAACTAAATTAAAATTAGTTAAAGTTGATTCAGAAAACAGTTTAATTTTGATTAAAGGTTCCGTACCGGGATGTGAAGGTAAATTGGTAACAATCGTTCCTTCAAGAACAAAATGGAATTAATTTCCGAAAGTAAAAACAATACAATATAAGGACATATAAAAATGGCTAAAGCAAAAACACACGAAAAAGAAATATTGAGTACATCAGGTGAAAAACTTGGTGCAATCTCATTAAACGAAAGCGTTTTTGGCGTAGAACCAAATTTACACGTAATGCACTTAGCATTAAGACGTCAATTGAACAACGCAAGACAAGGTTCAGCTTGTGCAAAAACAAGAGCAGAAGTTAGAGGCGGTGGACGTAAACCTTGGAAACAAAAAGGTACAGGTCGTGCAAGAGCAGGTTCATTAAGATCACCTTTATTCGCAGGCGGTGGTGTTTCATTCGGACCAAAACCAAGAGATTATTCTTTCTCTATGCCTCAAAAAGCAAGACAACTTGCATTGAAATCTGCGTTGTCAGCAAGAAATGAACAAATCGTAGTAGTAAAAGATTTATCTATTGCAGAACCAAAAACAAAAATAATGGTAGCTGTATTAGATTCATTAAAAGTTGCAGGTAAAATTTTAATTATCGCAGATGTAAAAGCAGCTGAAAATACAAACTTAAATTTAGCAGCAAGAAACATTCCGAGCGTAAAATTATTATTACCTTCAAATTTAAACGTAAAAGACTTGTTAGAAGCTGATAGCGTAATTATTACAGAATCAGCAGTTAACGAAATTACTGAAAGGTTACAATAATGAGCACATCAAGAACAAACACAGAAAAATTATATGATGTAATTAAAAAACCTATAATTACAGAAAAATCATACAAAGCAATGCAAGATGGTCAATATACTTTTGAAGTTAACATGGATGCTACAAAAGTTGAAATTGCTCAAGCAGTTGAATTAGCTTTCCCTGGCAGAAAAGTTAAAAAAGTAAGAACAGTGTATATGCCATCACACTCAAAAAGAATGGGTTACAAATTCGGCAGAACAGATTCTTCTAAAAAAGCAATCGTAACAGTAGAAGGCGAACCTATTAAAGAACTTATAGAAATATAGTAAAAAGGACAGATAAAAATGGGTATCAGAAAAATTAATCCGACATCTCCGGGACAAAGAGGTATGACAAAGAGTGATTATCAAGATGTAACAACATCTACTCCAGAAAAATCACTATTAAAACCATTAAGAAAAACAGCAGGTCGTAATAACACAGGCAGAATTACATGCCGTCATAAAGGCGGTGGTGTAAAACAACACTACAGAGTTATTGATTTCAAACGTGAAAAATTCGGCGTTCCTGCAACAGTAAAAACAATTGAATACGATCCAAACAGAAACGTAAGAATTTCATTAGTATTCTACGCTGATGGTGAAAAAAGATATATTTTGACACCGGATGGTTTAAATGTTGGTGATGTAATTGTTTCAGGACCTGAGGCTCCAATTCAAAACGGTAACGCATTACCATTAGAATTGATTCCGTTAGGTACAATAGTTCACAATGTTGAATTAGAACCTGGCAGAGGTGCAAAATTAGTGCGTTCAGCAGGTAATTCAGCTCAATTAATGGCAAAAGAAGGTAATTACGTAACAATAAAATTACCATCAGGCGAAATGAGAATGATTAGAAAAGAATGCATGGCAACAATAGGTGCTTTGGGTAATTCAGAATTCAAAAACATTCATATTGGTAAAGCCGGCAGAAAACGTTACATGGGTATTAAACCAACAGTACGTGGTGTAACAATGAACCCTTGCGATCACCCTCACGGTGGTGGTGAAGGTAAAACAGGTCCTGGCGGACACCCTAAAACACCTTGGGGCAAACCTGCACTTGGCTTTAAGACAAGAAAATCAACTAAGTCTTCTAATAAATTAATTGTAAGACGCAGAACAAAATAATAAGATAAATTAAAAGGAGAATAAATTAATGGCACGTTCATTAAAAAAAGGACCATATATCGAAGAATCATTACAAAAGAAGATTGAAAAAATGAATGCAAATTCAGAAAAGAAAGTTATCAAAACTTGGTCAAGAGCTTCAATGATTAGTCCTGATATGTTAGGTCATACAATAGCGGTACATAACGGAAAAACTCACGTTCCAGTATATGTAACAGAACAAATGATTGGTCATAAGTTAGGTGAATTTGCACCGACAAGACTATTTAGAGGACACGCTGCTGACAAAACAGCTAAGAAGTAATTAAGAATAATTAATTAGAAAAAGGATAAAGACAATGGAAGCTAAAGCAAAACAATCAAATATCAAAATGACAGCTCGCAAACTTCGCAGAGTAATCAACGAAGTAAGAGGTAAAGGTGTCATTGAAGCACAAGACTTGTTACGTTTTATGCCATATTTTGCAGCAAGAGTAGTTGAGAAGAACTTGAAAGTTGCAGTGGCAAATGCTAAGGAACAATTCAATGTAAATCCTGAACAATTAAAAATTTCAGAAATATTTGCAGATGAAAGTGTTACCTACAAAAGAGCAAGACCAAGAGCACAAGGTCGTATGTACTCTCGTTTAAAACGTACATCTCATTTAACATTAAAAGTTAGCGATACAGTAAAATAGGAATTAGATAAATATGGGACAAAAAACACATCCAACCGGATTTAGAGTAGGCATTATCAGACCATGGGTTAGTTCATGGTATGCAAAAATAAAAGAATATGGACAATTTGTTGCAGAAGATGCAAAAATTAGAAAATTCGTAAAGAAAAAACTATATGCAGCAGGTGTATCAAGAATTTTGATTGCACGTAAAGCACAAAATGTTACAGTAACTGTAATTACTGCAAAACCTGGTATTGTAGTAGGCAGAAATGGTCAAGGTATTGAAGAATTAAAGCAAGAAATTTCTAAATATATCAATCGCCAAGTAATATTAAATGTAGTTGAAGTTGCAAGAATTAATGCAGATGCTCAATTAGTATCAGAAGCTATCGCTCAACAATTAGAAAAACGTGTAGCTTTCAGAAGAGCAATGAAACAAGCAATGCAAAGAACAATGCGTTCAGGTGCACAAGGTATCAAAGTTATGGTATCAGGTCGTTTAGGCGGTGCTGAAATTGCAAGAAGTGAATGGGCAAAAGAAGGCAGAATTCCTCTACAAACATTGAGAGCTGATGTAGATTACGGTTTTGCAGAAGCAGATACAATGATGGGTAAAATTGGCGTAAAAGTATGGGTATTCAAAGGTAACTTAATGCCTGGCGAAAAAGCTGATGAAAACGTAAAAGCAAGAGCTTCAAAAGAAGAAAAAGCTGTTGGCAGACGCAGCAAACGCAGAGCAGCAGCAGAAGTTGAATAAAAATTATTAATTACACAGGAGTAAAATAAAATGTTACAACCTAAGAAAACAAAATACCGCAAAATGCAAAAAGGCAGAATGAAAGGTCATGAGACTCGTGGTGTTGATTTTGAATTTGGTTCATACGCATTAAGAGCATTAGAACCAGGCTGGATAACAAGCCGTCAAATAGAGGCAGCACGTCGTGCTATGACTCGTGAAATCAAACGTGGCGGTAACGTTTGGATTAAAATATTCCCAGATAAACCAATTACTGCAAAACCTGCTGAAACTCGTATGGGTTCAGGTAAAGGTAACTTGGAATATTGGGTAGCAGTTGTAAAGCCAAACAGAATTTTATTTGAATTGGAATATTTTGACAGAAATATTGCAGTTCACGCTTTGGAACTTGCAGCTCAAAAATTACCAATCAAGGTAAAAGTAGTAGAAAAGAATCCTATTCAATAATAAAGGAAAAGACTCATGAAATTACAAGAAATGCGTGAAAAAACAGTTGAAGAATTAAAAAATGCAGTTGTTGACTTCAAAAAACAGTTGTTAGATTTAAGAGTTCAAAAAGCAACAAACAAATTAGAAAATACAGCTTTAATTGCGAAGACAAAACACTACATTTCACAAATTAAAACAGTTATAAAAGAAAAAGAGGAACAAAATGCCTAAGAAAGAAAAACAAGGTGTTGTAGTAAGCAGCAAAATGGATAAAACCGTTGTTGTAAAAGTTGCAGACTATGAACCACATCCAAAATACAAAAAAATTATTGAAACAACAAAACATTACAAAGCTCACGATCCAAAAAATGAATGTGAAGAAGGCGATGTAATCAGAATTATTGAATCAAAACCTTTATCAAGCGGTAAACGCTGGAGTGTTTTGAATATCGTAGAAAAGAGAAAATAATTTTTCTCACGAAAGACAAAAGGTGAACAAAAATGATACAACAAGAATCAAGATTAGTAGTAGCAGATAACACAGGTGCAAAAGAATTATTAACTATTCGTGTAATGGGTAGTTCAAATAAAAAATTTGCAGGCGTTGGTGATGTTATTATCGCAACAGTAAAAGATGCAACTCCAAATATGACAGTTAAAAAATCAGAAGTTGTAAGAGCAGTTGTTGTAAGAACAAAAGCCGATATTAAACGTCAAGACGGTTCAGTAATCAGATTTGATGAAAATGCTGCCGTTATTATCAACAAAGATGGCAATCCACGTGGAACTCGTGTATTTGGACCAGTAGCAAGAGAGTTAAGAGACAAGAACTTCATGAAAATCGTTTCTTTAGCTCCGGAAGTAATTTAGTATTTTACAATTTATATTTACGTTGTAAAATAGAAGTTAGAAAACACAGCCTAAGGAGAAACAAATGGCAGACAATAAGAAAAATGCTTTGCAGGTAAAAACAGGCGATAGAGTAATGGTTATCGCAGGTAAAGACAAAGGCAAAATAGGTAACGTAAAAAAAGCAATACCTTCAGAATCAAAAGTGATTGTAGAAGGTGCTAATATGGTAACAAAAGCACAAAAAGCAAACCCAATGGCAGGTACTCAGGGCGGTTTAGTTAAACTTGAAGCTCCATTGCATAACTCAAATGTTATGATTGTATGTCCTGCTTGTGAAAAAGTTACAAAAGTAAAACACGAAATGAAAGATGGTAAAAAAGTTCGTGTTTGCAAAAAATGTGGTGAACAATTAGATGTATAGTGCAAGATAGTTCTTGGCACGAAACCATCTTAAACAGAGGAAAAGAAAAATGACAGTAACAAAAAGCTTAAAGAAAAAATACGAAGAAGATGTTAAAAAAGCATTAGTTGAAAAATTTGGCTATAAAAACGATTTAACTATTCCAAGATTACACAAAATCGTTTTAAATATGGGTGTTGGTGAAGCATCACACAATACTAAAATTGCCGATGTAATTCAAGGTCAATTGACAAAAATTGCAGGTCAAAAGGCAGTTGTTACAAAAGCTAAAAAATCAATCGCTACTTTCAAATTAAGAGAAGGTATGCCGGTTGGGGCAATGGTTACATTACGCGGTGAAAGAATGTATGATTTCTTACAAAAATTGATTTGTGTAGTATTACCAAGAATCAGAGACTTCCGTGGTATAAGTGCAAAAAGCTTTGACGGTCGCGGAAATTACACATTAGGTTTAAAAGAGCAAACTTTATTCCCTGAAATTTCATTTGAAGAAGTTGATTTGGTAAAGGGTATGAATGTTTCAGTTATTACAACTGCAAGAACTGACGAAGAAGCAAGAGAATTGCTAAGATTATTAGGAATGCCATTTAAAGGCTTAAAATAGTAAAGAAGTAAAATACAATAAGTTATAAAGGAGAAATTCATGGCTAAAAAAGCGATGATAAACAAAGAAGCAAGAAGAGAAGCACTGGCTGCTCAAGGTAAATATCCAAAAGTAAGATTGCACAACAGATGCAGTATTTGTGGTCGTCCTCACGGTTTTCACAGAGATTTCGGTCTTTGCAGAATTTGTTTGAGAAAAATGGCTCACCAAGGTTTATTGCCTGGTGTTACAAAAGCAAGCTGGTAAAATTAGTTTTTACTTCAAAATAAAAGAGATACAGGCGTGCTGTATCTCTTTTTTATGCAATTATGTAACAAAATTTTTGAAATTGTAAATTTTTGGGGTTGTTTTATGTTTCAAAATCTGTTATTATGGGTATAAACTAAATGTATATATGGATTTATACATTTAAAGCTGTAATATTAAAAAAACGGAGGTTTTTAATATGGGTCAAATAACTTTCACAGGCTTAGCCTCAGGTATGGACACAAGTTCGTGGATTGAAGCCTTAGTTTCTATAAAGCAAAAGTCAGTTACTACTTTACAAAATAAGCAGTCAACTCTTGAGAAGTCTCAATCTGTTTTAGATACTGTAAAATCGTCTGTGTCTAATTTGAGAAATGCGGTTGAAAAACTTACGGATGCAAAGTTTGGCGGCAGTTTCGATTTATTTGCAAAAAATACAGTATCATCAAGTAATTCGGATGTTGTTGCAGCATCTGTAACCGCTGAAGCTGCAAGACAGTCATTTGATGTTGTTGTTAATCGTCTTGCAACAACAACTACCGCTACTTCAACTTTGGATACTAAGATTAATGAGAGTACACGTTTTATGGATCTTGCTTCCGGTAATGCAAAAGCAGGTACATTAAGTGTATATGTCAATGGTGACAAAAAAGAAATTAATATTGACGAAGATGACACCTTGGGTAGAATTATTGATAAGTTTGGTGATATTGGTATCAAAGCCGGTATTGATGAAAATGGCAAATTTTGGCTCGATGATAGACAGGGTGGTACAGATTTTGTAGTAGGCTCTGCTTCTGATGAATCGAATTTTGTTTCTGTTATAGGTTTAGTAAAAGAACCGGCTTCTTATAAATATAATAGTAATATCAGTGTTGAGGATATGGATTTATCCCGATTGTCAACAGCATTTGGTTCAGGTATTGTAGGTACATTTGGTATATCAATTGACGGTGTAAATAAAGTAATTAATATTGATTCCAGAGAAACCTTAAATAGCCTTAGACGTAAATTTGAAGACTTAGGCATCAGAGCCAGATTCGACGGTGATGGAAAATTAGATCTTGATGGCGGCGGAAAAGATATTGTAATCGGTTCTGATTCCGATGTATCAAATTTTGTTTCTGTTTTTGGTTTGGAAAAGAAACCTTATTCTTATGTATATAAGAGTTATAATCCTGTTAATGCTTTTGATACTTCACAAAAATTAGGCAAAATTTTTGGTGACGGTATATTTGGAACATTTACTATTGGTAATCAGGAATTTAATATTGATGAAAATACGACTTTAAAATCATTGATTGGGAATATTAATTCTAAACCTGATGCGGGAGTTGAAGCGTACTGGGATGCTTCAGCGGGTTCGTTGGTATTGAAATCAAAAACAGAAGGAGCTTTCAATATTAATATAGAATCGGGTTCAAGTAAATTTACTGAAATCTTCGGATTTACTAATGATGGTGCAATTGTAAATGGTACTCAGGTATTGGGTGATTATGCTCAATTAAGCATTAATGGAACGGATATTATATCTTCATCAAATACAGTAACTAGTGATATTACAGGTATTGACGGCTTGACCTTAACCTTGAAATCTGTATCCAAGGAAAATGATAATGGCGTTAGGGAAGCTACAAATATTTCTGTATCTCAGGATACAGATACTTTGGTTGATGCTTTGAAATCATTTATCAACAGTTATAATAAAACCATTGAAACAATTGATAGTAAAACATCAAAAGGCGAAGCTCTGTATGGTGATACTTCTTTAACTTCTTTAAGAAACAATTTAAGAAATTCGGCGATGAATGTAAATCAAAGTTCTGAGTTAAAACTTTTAGCAAATATTGGTATTACGACAGGTTCTGCAAGTAATTCAACAGATACTTCGAATGTTAATAAGCTTCAGCTTGACGAAGAAAAATTCAAAGAGATGCTTAACGAAAATCCTGATGCTGTTAAAGCATTATTACTTGGTGACAATAAAGGTAATAATAACTCGGGCGGTATTTTGAATAAATTGGAAAAAATCACGGAAGATTCACTTGATGCAGCTAAAGGTTATTTTGAAAACAAGTCAAAATCTTACTCCGCACAGGTTAATTCTATAAAAACTTCAATTACCAACACTCAGCTAAGAGTTGATGCATACAGAGAAAGACTGCAAAAGCAATTTAATGCTATGGAGCAAGCAATTGCTTCTATGCAGCAAAATTATAGCAAATTTGCAATATAGATAATTTTATAAATTAATCACAATTGAGGGCGGCTTGTATATCTAAGTCGCCTTCTTTTACGTAGCCTTTCATCATAGGCAAAATTACTTTAATAACATTATCTTCTGCTTTTTTGTCATTTTTCATGATATTTATAATTTTATCAGTCGGATATTTAAAAGTTTTATTATAAAATCCGAATTTGTGCAGCAAAGTTACAGCCATTTCTTTGTAATTAGCATCAATCATTTTTAATTTATGTGCATAATTAAAAATATAGTGCATTCCGTAAGCTACGGCTTCTCCGTGTGTAAATGTTTTGTAGTTTGATATTTTTTCCAATGCATGTCCGTATGTATGTCCGAAGTTAAGGATTTTTCTTAGACCTGCTTCTTTCTCATCCTTTGATACAACAGCAATTTTTAATTCAATACAAACTTTTATAACTTTTTCTACAAATCTCAAATCTTTATCTAAAATTTTTGAGCTATGCACTGATAAGAAGTCAAAAAGACCAAAATCAAATCTTGCTCCGCAGCTCTTTTCTATAAATGCGTATTTTACCACTTCTGCTAATCCGCTTTTATATTGTATTTCATCAAGCGTATTTAAAAATTGAAGATTAATATATACTGCGTGAGGTTGATAAAAAGCTCCAACAAGGTTTTTTCCGTAATCCGTATCAATGGCAACTTTGCCACCTACTGATGAATCAACACATGCAAGTAGGGTTGTAGGAACTTGTATAAACTTGATGCCACGCATATATGTTGATGCTGCAAATCCTGTAATATCTCCTACTACTCCGCCGCCAATTGCAATTAAAGCACTTTTTCTGTTAAGTCCTTTTTTTTCACAACATTGTATTATTTTTTGGTAATTTTTAAAGTTTTTTTGAATTTCTCCATCTTTTAAAATGAATATTTCATTTGAATCAAATCCAAGTATTTTGCCGTAAAGTTTATAAACTTTTTCACTGATTACAACAAGATAATTTTTTAAATCAAAATCTTTTATTATACGTTCTTTTAGATCTTCTATTGGCTCTGTATCCATATAAATAGGATAAGATTTATGCTTTTCTTCAATTTCAACATCAATTTTATTTGGCATACTCTTCTACTCTTTTAATAACTTCCTCAATGATATTATATTTAGATTTTTTGCAAGTGTCAATAATAATAAGCGCTTTTTGGTAGTTGAGTTCTCTTTTATCAAGAATTTCGCTAACTTTTTCAACTCCAAAGCCTTGTTTCAGAAGCGGTCTGTGTGTTTCATTTTTTATACGATTAAAAAGTGTTTGGGCATCGGCTTTTAGATATATTGTATAACCGTTTTTATTTAAAATTGTTCTGTTTTCTTCTCTTTCAAATACTCCTCCGCCAAGAGAAATAATTTGATTGTCGTTTTGCATTAAATTTGATATTACTTTTGTTTCTAAATCTCTAAAATATGCCTCTCCGAATTTTTCAAAAATTTCTGAAATTTTCAAGTTTTGAGTATGTTCAATGAATTCATCTGTATCAATAAAATCCATATTGGGATATTTTTCTTTAAGAGCTTTGCCAATATATGTTTTTCCGGCTCCCATCATACCAACTAATATAATATTATTTTTTTTCATAGTTTTTTTTAATCTCTTTTAATGAATCTCCGCCAAATTTTTTCAAAAATTCGTCAATTAAAATCCAAGCAATACGTGCTTCTGCAACAACGGCACAAGCAGGAACAGCGCAAGTGTCGGAACGTTCAAAATGCGCCTCAGCAGCTTCTTTTTTATATAAATCAACTGTTTTTAAAGGTGTTCTCATTGTCGGTATAGGTTTCATTACTGCCTTGACTATAATTGGTTCACCGTTAGACATACCACCTTCTATACCACCTGCATTATTTGTTTTTCTATAAATTTTGTCATCTGCAATAAATATTTCATCATGCATTTTACTACCTAAAAGTTCTGCTGCTTCTATACCTGCACCTATTTCAACAGATTTTATCGCAGGAATACTCATAACGGCTTGTGCTATTCTGCCATCAAGTTTTCTGTCCCAATGGACGTGAGAACCCAGTCCTACTGGAATATTTCCAAATATAACTTCGAATTTTCCTCCAAGAGTATCACCGTTATTTTTTGCTTCGTCAATAGCTTCTTTCATCATATCTGTTGCAACATCATCTGCACAACGTAATTCGGAATGTTCAGCAGCTTCTTTTATCAGAGTATAACTTTGAGGCAGTACTTCTGCTTTTACTTTTCCGATTTGCGTAACGTGAGAAAAACCGATAATAGCGAATTCTTTAAGCATTTGCTTTGCAATCGCACCTACCGCAACTTCAATAGCTGTTGAGCGTGCACTGGAACGTTCAAGGACATCCCTTAAATCTTCAAGTTTATATTTTATTGCACCCGCATAGTCTGCGTGTCCTGGACGAACTTTCGTAAATGATTTTTCTGCAACAAGTTTTAAAATCTCTCGGTTTTTTAAATCTAAAACGGAAGTACTCATTGGTATTTTCCAATTTTCAAAATCCCTGTTTTTTACTTCAAGACAAATGGGTGCTCCTGTTGTAAGTCCTAATCTTACGCCAGATTTAATTTCGCAAGTATCGGCTTCAATTTGCATTCTTTTTCCACGCCCATAACCGACTTGACGTCGTTTTAATTCCGCATTTATAAACTCTTCGTCTATCCTAAATCCCGAAGGTATGCCTTCTATTATAGCATTTAAACACTTTCCGTGGCTTTCACCCGAAGTTAAAACTCTAAAATTGCTCATTTTCCCTCTTTTGAATATTTTTATTTATCTGCGTATTTTAAAAATATTTGCTGTTTTGTTTGCATCATTTCTTCAATAATTAACCAGTTGCCATTAGGCTGTTTTTGCCATATTTGATATGTTTTTAACCAGTAATTATCATCCATTGGCTGTCTTAGAGCACTTACTTTTACTCCGTTTGCAACTTTTACTGCATTAACATTTTTATATTTATTTCTGTATTTACGTAATTTTGCCGTACCTTGACTTATTTTCATTTGTTTTGCATAAGTTGCCATATTAGTTGTTGCATTCGCTGTCGTTCCGTCCGGTTTTACGACCTGACGAATAATTTTTGCGTTCGGCGAATAATAATTTAATAATGCAGGACTATAAGAGTTTGCTGCTGATACATAATTTGAAAAATTAGTTTTTGCCGTTTCCAAATCATCTGCAAAAACGGAACTTGATATAAAAAATAATGTTATTAATAATATATATATCCTTTTCATTTTGTCTCCCTACTAAACCATTATCTTTATTTTATCATAAATACTAATAAAAAAAAGCTCCTTTTGTCTAAGGAGCTTTTTATACTTTTATCTAATGTTTTTTATTTTTTCAGAAAATCAGGAATTTCTATATTTGAAAATCCCGGTAGAGATGGAGGAGTCGGTTCGGTTTTCTTAGTTGTTCCTCCCGTAAATGCTCCTGAGAAGAATTCAGCAGCACTTAATGAAGTTTTAGCTTGTGCTTTTTCTGCTTGTATTGCACTATGAGATTTCATTTCAAATCCTGTTGCAATAACAGTAAGTTTAACTTCACCTTGCATATTATCATCAGTAACTGTACCAAAGATAACGGTAGCATCTTCTTGAACAGCATTATTAATAATATTCATAGCTTTATATACGTCGTTCAATCCTAAATCAGGACCGCCGGTGATGTTAACAATAACGCCCTTAGCTCCGTCAATAGTAGTTTCAAGTAATTGAGAGTCAATAGCATTTCTTGCTGCTTCTTCTGCTCTGCCTTCACCTTGACCGATACCTATGCCCATTAATGCTGAACCGGATGCGCTCATTACTGTTCTAACGTCTGCGAAGTCTACATTAATCATTCCAGGTATTGTGATTATGTCTGTAATACCTTGAACACCTCTTAATAATACTTCGTCAACAATCGCAAATGATTCCGTCAAACCAACTTTATTACTGTTTGCAATGCCTAATAAATTATCATTAGGTATTACTATAATCGCATCAACAGCATCTTTCAATTTTTCAATACCTGCTAATGCTTGTTTTGTACGTCTCGGACCTTCGAAGCTGAATGGCTTTGTTACAACTGCAATTGTAAGAATGTCCAATTCTTTTGCAATACGAGCAACAATAGGAGCTGCTCCGGTACCTGTACCACCGCCCATACCAGCAGTTACAAAGACCATATCTGCACCTTGAATTGCTTCTGTAATCTCTTGACGAGCTTCTTCTGCTGCTGCTTCACCAACTTCAGGTTTACTGCCTGCACCAAGACCACCTGTTGTCTTCGCTCCCAGTCTTATTTTATTAGGAACTGAACTGTATTGTAATGCTTGTGCATCTGTATTCATTAAATAAAACTCAACGCCTGATAAGCCGCCTTTTACCATTCGGTTTACTGCGTTTCCGCCGCCACCGCCTACACCTATAACTTTTATTTTTGCGTGACTAATAGGTTCAGCTGTGTAACTTTCTTGTTTTCCGGCATTTAAGAAATCTGCCGCTCTGTTAAAATTATCCACTTTTATTCCTCTTTTGTTACTATCTTGGCTATATTATAACACGAAATTATATATATAGCTCCTACAAAATTATTATTCAATCTTATCATTATTTCAAGAACTATGTATTTTTGTTACGAAATTGTTACTTAAAACGTGAAAGTAAATAACTCACTTATTTCAACGTCAAGTGCATTTGCTATTGCTATAAGGTTTGTTATTACAAAATCTGTTTGACCTCGTTCTATTTTACCCAGTGTCTTGATTGACATATCAGTTAATTCTGCAAGTTTTTCTTGTGAGAGTCCTTTTTTTGTTCGTTCAATTCTTACTTTTTGTCCAATATTAAACAGAATTTCTTTTTGATTGGTTTTCATATTTTTATTTTAACAATTGACTTTCTTAATTCAAGGTATAAAATATCCTTATTAGGAATTATAATTCTTGTAAAGGAAATCTATATGTTTAAATACGAAATGAATGAGCACGTTGCAATTACTGATATTTTGGATTACAGGTGTGAACATATTATGATTTTATCAAATATTGTTGATATTTGTATTTCAGAGGATGAAACAATTTTAAAGCCCGAAGATATAGTTTATATCAACGAGCTTTTACAAAATGAAATTAAATTGTTGCGTGAAGATTTACGCTTCAGTGATGTAATTTAACAATGTTCTTACACCAACACCTGTTGCTCCTGCAATAAATTCTTTTTGAGGTTTTTCTAAAAATGCTGTACCTGCAACGTCAAGGTGAGCCCATTTTACGTCATCAGTTACAAATTCTTTTAAGAATAAACCTGCTGCGGATGCTCCGCCCCAGCGAGAGCCTGTGTTTTTCATATCTGCGATTTCACTTTTCAGGCTGTCAAAATATTCTTTATACATTGGCATTTCCCAATATCTTTCGCCTGATTTTTCGCCTATTTCAATTAACTTTTTAACAAGTTCATTGTTGTTGCCCATAATTCCTGATGCATGAGTTCCAAGTGCTACCATACAAGCACCTGTTAGAGTTGCGATATCTATGATTTCATCAACTTTTAATTCACAAGCGTAGCAAAGAGCATCGGCAAGAGTTACTCTGCCTTCTGCATCAGTATTGTCTATTTCAATAGTTTTACCATTTTTTGCAGTTAAAATATCACCTGGTTTATATGCGTCAGGACCTATCATATTTTCGCAAGCTGCGATTATACCATGAACTTCAACTTCAGGTGCAAATTCTTTAATTTTGCTCATTACACCTAGAATACAAGCTGCTCCTGACATATCATCACGCATTGTAAGCATAGATGCAGGTGGTTTTAAGTCCATACCGCCGCTGTCAAAGCATAAACCTTTACCTATTATTGCAATTCTTTTTTTAGGATTTTGCGGGATGTATTTCATGTGTATAAATTTAGGTTCTTTTGCACTTCCTCTTGCGACTGCAAGGTAAGCTGTCATACCCATTTCTTCACATTCTTTTTTGTTGTAAATTTTAGTTTCAAGACCTAAGCTTAATGCAATTTCTGCTAATTTTTCCGGAGTTGCATACTCTGCGGGTTCATTTGCTATGTTTCTTGTTAATTCCATTGCTTCAGCTCTTTTTTGACCTTTTTTTACCAGATTTTCATCTGCATTTATATACAATGTTTCAATATGGTCTTTCTTTTCGGTTTTGTATTTATCAAAAGCGTAATCAGCTATCATGGCTCCTTCTGAAATCATATCTGCATATTCAAATTTTATTCCGTTAAAGTCAAATGCAACTGTTTTTGCTTTCATTTGCAGTGCTTTTTTTATTGCTTTTGAAACAGCTTCTCTCACTTTATTATTGTTTAATTCTTCTTCATTGCCTAATCCTAAAACAAGAACTTTTTTAGCTGATTGTTTGCCGTAAGTTGGAAGTAAGTATGTCGTTCCTAATTTTCCTTCAAATTTGTCTTGTTTTAATGCGTATTCGTTAGCAATTTCGTTTGATGTTTCTTTACCCTCAAACATGTTTACTACAAGAATGTCACATTCTTGATTTTTTACGTCAGAAATAATCTTGATTTCCATGTATATCCCCTTTCTTTTTGCAAATTTATAATAGCATATAAATTTTTTTTAATAAACCTATACAAAATATATTTAGCATGTTAGAATTTAATTAGTAGTAGTTAAATTTTTGAAAATATACGCATGTAATTACTTTTTTATATATCACAATTTAAAAGGAGTTTATTCGGTAGGCTATATGTGCCGAGCTTGTGTGTATTTGTAAAAAATAGAAAGAATAGGTATTAAATTTATGGATTTAATTTCAATGGTCGCGATTATTGTAGTCGTTGTCTTTGCCGTCGTATTTACCGCGTTATTGGTTAATCAACGTGCAAAATATAACGCTTTAAAAGAAGAGGCTCAGAAAAAACAAACTGATTTAGAAGAAAAAGAAAAACTTCTTGTAAAGGAAGCAATGATTAAAGCAAAAGATGCTTTACAAACAGAGAGAGAACAATTAAACGAAGAAGAAAGAACAAGAAGACAGGAATTATCACGTCAGGAAGCTAAATTAGCACAAAGAGAAGATGTTTTAGAAGATAAAATTCAAGATGCTACCGAAAAGGAAGCTGCTGCTCAAAAGAAAATGGATGAGCTGCTTGAAAAAGAAGATTATTTGGCTGAATTGGTGCAAAAGCAAACATCAGAACTTGAAAGAATTTCAGGTATGTCTGCGGAAGATGCCAAAAATATGCTTTTAGAACAAATTAAAAATGATTTAGCTCAGGAAGAATTACAGCTGATACGTGAAAATGAGGCTAAGATAAAAGAAAAAGCTCTTGAACAATCGCAGGAAATTCTATCAACAACGATGCAAAGATGTGTAATGGATCAGGTTGTTGAAAGTACCGTTTCGGTTGTTTCATTGCCAAGTGATGAAATGAAAGGTCGTATTATTGGTCGTGAGGGTAGAAATATCAGGACATTAGAAACTTTAACAGGTGTTGATTTGATTATTGATGATACTCCGGAAGCGGTTGTATTATCAAGCTTTGATCCCGTAAGACGTGAAGTTGCAAAATTAGCGCTAGAAAAACTTATTTCTGACGGTCGTATTCACCCTGTAAGAATTGAAGAAATGGTTAATAAAGCTCAAGAAGAAGTAGAAAAGAAAATTTTTACTGAAGGTGAAAATGCTGCTCTTGATATGGGTATTATGGGCTTGAATAAAGAACTGATTAAAACATTGGGACGTTTGTATTACAGAACAAGTTACGGTCAAAATGTTCTTAAACACTCGCTTGAAGTTGGTCATATTGCAGGCATGTTAGCTGCTGAGTTAGGTGCTAATGTGAATGTGGCAAAACGTGCAGGTTTATTACACGATATAGGTAAGGCTGTTGACCAAACACAAGAGGGAACTCACATTCAATTGGGTGTTGAAATTGCGAATAAATATGGCGAAAAAATGGAAATTATCCACGCTATTGAAGCTCACCACAATGACGTTACGGCAAATACAATTGAGGCGGTATTAGTAAAACTTGCAGATGCTATATCTGCGGGTCGTCCTGGTGCAAGACGTGATACCTTAGAAATTTATATTAAACGTTTACAAAAAATTGAAGAAATCGTAAACAGTTTCAAGGGTATCAAACAATCGTTTGCTGTTCAGGCTGGTCGTGAAGTTCGTGTAATTGTTGAAGCTGAACAATTTGATGATTTGGCTTCACAAAAACTAGCAAGAGATATAGCAAAACGAATTGAAGATGAACTTGATTATCCAGGTCAAATACGAGTTACAGTTGTAAGAGAATTCAGAACAACAGAAATTGCAAAATAACTTAAAATGGAAAATAATAAGTTAAAAATTTTATTTTTTGGCGATGTAGTCGGTAGAATTGGCAGAAATGCCATTACCGACTACTTGCGTGAAAATAAGCAAAATTATGACTTTATTATTTTAAATGCTGAAAATGCTTCACATGGTTTTGGGTTGACTCAAAAAAATTATAATCAACTTGCAGAAGTCGGAATTAATTGTTTTACATCGGGAAATCATATTTGGGATAAAAAGGAAATTTTTAACTATATTGATAATGCAGACAAATTAATTCGTCCGATGAATTATCCACAAGGCACAAAAGGTGTTGGATATAGAATTTTTAATTTAGGCGAATATAAAATTTGTGTTATGAATTTCTTAGGACGTGTATTTATGCAGCCTTTAGATTCTCAATGGAAACTTTTTGAAGATGAAATAAACAAAATAAAAGAAATTACTCCTATTGTAATTATTGATTTTCACGCAGAGGCTACTGCCGAGAAAATTTGTTTTGCTAAATTCTGTGCATCTTTTGGAATAAGTGCCTTTATAGGTACACATACTCACGTTCAGACTGCTGATGAACAGATCATGAGTGGTATGGCTTACATTACGGATGCAGGTTTTTGCGGCGCCGAAAATGGTGTAATTGGTATGGAATATACAACTTCGCTTACAAGAATGACAACCTGCCTGCCGGAAAGATTTGAAGTTGCACAAGATAATGTTGCAATATTGAATGCGGTTGAATTTACTATTGATGCTTTTACGGGTAAAGCAACCGAAATTAAAAGAATTAATTGAAAATAGTATATGAAAATAATGAGGAGGGTAATCTTGCAAAAGAACAAACCTGATTTAAGGAGGTGTGACTTATGAAAAAAGCAGATTTTCACGTTCACACCAATTATTCAGACGGCGTTTTTACACCTGAAAAAATAGTTGATACGGCATTAGATGCCGGATTAGAAGCTGTTGCATTAACGGATCACGATAATGTATTATCTTATGATGTTGCTAATAATTATCTGAAAAGTATTGGCAGAGAAAATGAATTAGAAATAATTCAAGGTGTTGAAATTAATACTTTATATAAGAATTACGAAGTTCATATTTTAGGGTATTTTATGGATACCAATAATGCCGATTTTCAAAAATTAATTAAGAATCAGCAGGAAGCCAGAGTTAATCAGACACGTGAAATTATCGAACTTTTGGACAAGAAAGAAAATATAAAAATATCTTTTGATTCTATTTTGGCACAAGTTGCAAAGGGAGGTAGTATTGGGCGTCCTCATATAGCAAAAGCTATTACTTCTGCCGGTGGAACAGATAATGTTATGGAGGCATATAGTAAATATATTAATGATGATTCTCCTGTATATGTTCAAAGAAAAACAGTTTCACCGCAAGATGCAGTCGAAATTATTTATGATGCAGGAGGTGTACCTGTTATTGCACATCCTCACGATATTGATATTGCTGAATCTCTTATCAAGGATTTGATGTCATACGGTTTAAGAGGTATTGAAGCGTATCATCGTAAGCATTCTCCTGCTGTTGTTGAATATTTCTCATCTATGGCGGAGAAATTGGGACTAATAGTTACGGGTGGTTCTGATTTTCACGCTCCTAACATTTTAAACGGACAAATACTCTTGGGAAAACATTTTATACCTGAATGGATTTACGATAAACTTGTTCAGGAAAAGAAACGTCTTGATATGGCGTAATGAGGTATGAATGAACAAATACAAAGCTTTTACGTTATCGGAAATTTTTGTGGTTTTAGCATTAATTATTGCTACGGCAGCTTTTGTTATTCCTAATTTACTTGAAGATAACAAAAAACTAGATACTATTGCTAAATGGAAAAATACATATCAAAATATTACATATGTTTTTTCTGTGTTGCACGTACAAGCTTCACAAGTTGATAATATGGCTTTTGAAAAAGCAAGTACAGATAAAGAAAAAGAGAAAGTTTTGTATGAGCTCTTAATGCCTTATTTACGTATGGAAAAAGAAGTTTCTAATAACGATTACAAAACATATTATCTTAATGGAGATTTGATAAAAGATGATGATTACTATTATATAACTAATCTTCATTCTACAAATTCAGGTAAAGTTATAGGTTTAAAATGGCTTAATACACCAGAAACAATTCAGGATAAATTTCCTATTGCACTTATGGCAATTGATTTGAATGGGGTTAAAAAACCTAACAGATGGGGGTATGATATTTTTGGTATAAATATTTATACTAATAAAATTGAGCCGTTAGGAAAAAGTGATGATGACTACTATATAAAATCAGATTGTACTAAAAAAGGTAAAGGTATATCCTGCTCTTACTATTATTATATTTATGGCGGTCAATTAAATTAGTTTTTCACAATATTTGCTGATAGGGCAGTTGTTACAGTTTGGTTTTTGCGGTTTGCAGCAATTTTGACCATGTGTAACAATTAGTGTATTAATTTCTATCCAATATTTTTGTGGTAATTTTTCTCTTAGGGCAAATTCGGTTTCTTCCGGATTTTTGGTTTTGACATAACCCAAGCGGTTAAAAATTCTGTGTACGTGAACATCTACGCATATTGCAGGTTTATTAAATCCTCTTGCAATAACAAGATTAGCTGTTTTTCTGCCGACTCCGTTAAATTTACATAATTCATCTATATCGCAGGGTACTTTACCGTCATATTTTTCTACAAGTTCTTTTGATAGTTTAATAATTTGTTTGGCTTTATTTGCATAAAAACCTACAGGATAAATCGCTTTTGATAAATCTTCTTCTTTTACTTGTGCCATTTCTTGCGGTGTTTTTGCAAGTTCAAGCATTCTCAATGTGGCAGGGTAGGTTGTTTTATCATTAGTTCTAAGGCTTAATATACATGCAATCAGTACTAAATAAGGGTCATTAAAACTATCCATTAATCCAACAAATTCGCTTTTCTGTTGTTTTGCGTCTTTTAAATTTTTAACAATTTCGTCAATTTCTATCATTTAAAAGACCTTCAATATCGACTTCAAGTTTTAATTTTAGTGCATAAATGTTATCAAGTTGGAATGGAAGCATTTTTACGGCATCTTTTTCTGTTGTAACAACTTTACCTTTGTATCTTGCAATTTCTTCATATTTATAAGCGTGGTGGTCATTAAAAGTAATTGTCCTTATAACATTGAATTTTTGTCTTGCAAATTCAAAAAATTGTTCAGGCTGTCCTATTGCGCATATTGCTGTTACATCAGTTTTTAGTGGTAAAACTTCGGTTGTATATATATTATATGTATATCCTGGTGTTAAGTTGCATACAAAGGTTTTATCGTCATCAAAAGTTTCAAATATGTTTGTAAGTATTGAACTATCAACTTTTTTAGCAGATTTATTCATTATAACCAGTTTATCTGCACGTCTTAGTCCTGTAAAATTTTCTCTTAAAGGTCCAGCAGGAAGATGTTTTCTGTTCCCAAACAGTTTTTCGCTGTCTACAAGTACAAGGTTTAAATCTCGTTGTATTCTTCTGTGTTGAAATGCATCATCCAAAATGATAACATTTACACCTAAATTTTGAATAGCATAGTTAGCAGCTTTAACACGATTAGAACAGGTTAAAACGTTTATCCCTCTCAAATTTTCCGCAAACCAATAAGGCTCATCACCGGCCTCTTCTGCTGTGTGAAAAATTTTTGTTCCGTTCGAGATAACATTAACTTTTTTATTAGATAATTTTCCTCCGTAACCTCGTGAAATTATGGCGATTTTTTTATCCTTAGTTTGTAAATATTTTGCAATTTCTGCAACAAGCGGAGTTTTCCCTACACCTCCTGTTGTAAGATTTCCGACAGAAATTACGTAAGCATTTACTTTGTAAGATTTTAAAATATTTTTATCATAAAGATAATTTCTAAATGCTGTTATTTTTGAATAGAAAAATGAAAAAAACTCTAAAAGAGGTATTAGTAAGCTTTTAGAATCTTTTTCATAGTGTATTTGTGCTATTGTTTTTTTTAAATTCATATTCTTAGAACATTAATCTGAATAATAAAAACCTTTTATTTAATTTTTCGGTAAATTTACGTAAATTTGAAGCTGTTTCTGCAACATTCGTAATTGTTTTGGCAATTTCTTCTTTTTTACAAGCATCCATGGAATTTACAACTTCTAATGCGCTTGAAATATCTACCATTGCTTTATTTGCGTGTTCAACAGTAAGCAAAAGTTTATCTTTCAATTTTTTATCTTTGGTCATCAAATTAACAGATGTACTGATTTCATTAATATTATGAATTATAGCGTTTAAATCTGATCCTAGTTGTTTTGCATCTGTATTTTCAAGAACTTTGTTCAAGTTATTAGTCATTCTTGTTAAAGCTTTTGTTGCATCAAATAATGTTGGTTTGAAATCCGGGTCATTTCCTATTTCGCTAACCAGTGTTGTAATCTTGCTGAAATCGTTAGTGAATTTTTCAGTCATATCCATTAATCTGTCTAAATCTTTATTGGATGATTCAATAAGTTTTTCTGCTTTTTCCATTGTTGTAGTTGCTTGTGCTGTGAGAGCATTTATATTAACAACAGATTGTTTCAAATCTTCTATAACTTTATCTGACAACAATTCATTAATTTTTAAGTTTGTTTCAGTTAGCGATTCTGCTGCTTTATATTGTAAATCCATAAATTTTGATAGTCTCATAGGTTCAATTACAGTATAAGGTGATGTTTGATGAGGATACATCATTGCAACATTGTCCAGTGGTGCAATTCTCATTTTGTTTACGCCATCATCCTGAACCAATTCACCTTTCATAAATTCCGGTAAAATTAAGCCCGGTAAATTGACAACATAATCAATTTTATAAGCGTGAGATGTAGAAATTCTGCTTTGTGATTCAACCGGAATAGCCTTTGTTACAACAACATTTGTGTTTTTGATATATCCCACGTCATAGTACTTATCATCTAATTTGATTTGAACGGGATCATCTTTGTAAGGTAATTTTTTCCCGATTACAGGGAGATATAAAGTTCTTGTTCTTGGTGGTGTAATTTCAAGAAATTGCTCACCGATAAGTCCCGATTGTTGAATAGATAATGCGGAGGCTTTTGGTATTGTTATATTTGGTTCTGTAATAACGAATTTAAGTTTTACATAACTTTTTTCACCGTCAATAACAGGAGTAATTTCTTCAACCTGACCTACTCTAAGACCCATCAATTGAACGCCCGAACCAGCGCGCATGCCGTTTACATCTTTGAAATGAACTTCAATTCTTTCTGCTGATGAAAAAGCTCTGCCCTTTACCCATAATATTGTAAAAATCAATATTGTAAGAGCTACAATGGTTAATATTCCTACTTTAAATGATGACGATTTTAATTTCATATTCCTATCCGCTACATTAATTATATCAAAAAAATTATTCTGTTAACATTTTCATTGGTCCTGTTAAGGAAGCTGTTACAAATTGTTTTGTATATTCATTGCCTTGTTCACACATTTCTTGTGGGGATCCTTGAAAAACACATTTACCGTTATAGAGCATCAAAACTTTATCCGCAGTTCTTTGAATAGTTGACATTTGGTGAGTTACAACAATTGAAGCCGCATGAGTTTCTTCTTTTAGTCTAACAATATAATCTTCAATTAATGTTGAAGAAATAGGGTCAAGACCTGCTGTCGGTTCGTCATAAAGAATTGTTTTTGGGTTTGTTACAATTGCGCGAGCAAAACTTACACGCTTTTGCATCCCGCCTGAAAGTTCTGACGGATATTTATCTTCAACTCCTTCTAACCCTACAAGTTTTAATTTTTCTTCAACGATTTTATCTAAATCTTCTTCTGTATACAGTTTTCTTAATTCTTTACGTTCCCTTAGTGCGAAAATAATATTATCATGTACATTAAGAGAATCAAATAAAGCAGAATATTGGAAAACCATTGCAATATCGCCTTCTGATGTCAAAATTGTTCCGGAATCTTCTTCCAAAAGCCCGCAAATTATTTTTAATATCGTACTTTTACCTGAGCCTGAAAAGCCTACTATCGCGAGAGTTTCTCCGTCATTAACTTCGAATGAAATGTCATTTAATACTGTTTTTTCATCAAATGTTTTTATTAAATTTTGAACTTTAATCATAATTTATTCCTTAAAAGAAAAATGCTATTGAGAAAACTAAATCTAAAAATACTATTGCAACAAATGACCAAACGACGGCTTTGGTTGTTGCAATACCAACACCTTTAGCTCCGCCTTTTGCAATATATCCGCAAGTACAACTGATAAGAGCGATAGTGAATCCGTATGTAAAAGCTTTTGCAATTGCTACTTTTATGTCATAAATAAATAACCCTGACCAAACAGAAGAAAAATAAGCTTTGTAACTTAGTTCGCTTACTAATGTTGAAGCTACACCACCGCCTAAAATCCCGCAAGTTGAAGCTATTATCATAACTGGAGGCATCATGAGAGTTCCTGCAATAATTCTTGGCACAAAAAGGTATCTAACAGGATCGACACCAAGAACAGTGATGGCATCAATTTGTTCGGTTACTCTCATGGTTGCGATTTCAGAAGCAAGGGATGAGCCTATCATAGAAATTATTGCAAAGCCTGACATGATTATACCGGTTTCACGAACTGTAAGCATGGCAACTAAAAGACCAACGTAGTTGCCTCCTCCCTGTTTAACCATTTCGCCTGCAACTTGCATTGCAACGATTATTGATGTCATACTTACAATAGAAATTGTTATGGGAAGTGAACTTACACCAAATCTTGCGGATTGTTCAAGAACTTCTTTCCAGTTTATTTTAAACGTGAGAATATATTTTAGCGCACTCAAACCACGGATAGTAATTTCTCCGAATGTTGTTAAGAAATCTTCTAAACCATCTTCTAAAATTTGAATTAATTGATATGTAGCGGATTTTTTTAAATAAGCCCTAATCTGTTCCATTAAGTAAATTATAATATAGAGCTAATTTATTCGCAAGCAGTATATTCAATCAACTTTTTAATATCTTTGTTCCAAGAACCGTGCCAATTTTTTAGAATAATATCGGCAGGGCAAACTCCCTGATA
Organism: bacterium; assembly: GCA_017512405.1. GTDB lineage: Bacteria > Cyanobacteriota > Vampirovibrionia > Gastranaerophilales > Gastranaerophilaceae > UBA6984. The sequence continues at coordinate 24,662 of JAFWGJ010000087.1, forward strand.
AACCAAGTCTTGCAATGGCTCAAGGTAAGTTTCTTCGTTTTCGCCTATTTCTTTAAGCCCTTTTTCTGCAATGTTTACCAAATCTTTTGCGATTTTTTTTAATTCAATGTTGCCGAGTTTTGTATTCAAACCATTCTTCGGAACGTTATATCTTAATTCGGAAAAATCCTGAAATTTAAATTTTGATAAGTATTCATCAACCTCTTTAAGTGTTGATTTTGAATACAAAATTCCTTTATAAAAAGCTAATATAGCATAATGTAAGCCCTCTCCGACACAGTCGTGATTACGTATTTCTATAAATTTTCTAAGTCTTACATCAGGAAAATACAAATTTGCACATAATTTAAAATCATCCAATGTCGCATTGTGTCCCATATAATCATCTGTCATAAATTGTTTAAGTGTCATTGTTCCGTTAGTAGA
>JAFWGJ010000088.1 GCA_017512405.1 bacterium
AGATAAAGAAATAGAAAAAAAAGTTATTGAAACAACAGAATCAGATATAGAAAAAGAAAAAAAACTTAAAGAACAAGAAAATCAACAAAAGGATATAATTGACGGAAATTTAAAATATAATCCTAAATTCAAATTAAATCAGGTTATTTTTGAAGGAAATACCGTTATTTCAGACAAAAAACTCCAAAAAATCGTAAAAGATAAAATCGGAAAAGAAGTATATCTTGAAGATATTATGAATATAGTTGTACAAGTAACTCATTTTTATCGACAAAAGGGTTATATTACTTCCTATGCATATCTTGATGCACAGGAAATAATAGACGGTGTTGTAAAAATTAATATCAAAGAAAGTAAAGTTGTCAAAAAAGAGAGTATCGGAAACAAATGGGAGCGGGACAGATATTTAAACAATTTTGTTATAGGTGGCCACGGATTAAATTATAATAATGTTTTTAATGCAAGAGCTTTGCAAGGTGCAATGAAAAATGTCAATAATTCAGGGTACATGCAAGGTACTGTTGAATTATCAAGAGACGAAAATAATGATACAGAAATAAAATTAAATGTAGAAGACAGATTTCCTTTAAGTCTTGATGTATCTTGGGATGATTATGGAAGAAATTATACAGGCCGACAGAGATTTACATCTGTTTTGGGTATAGATAATTTAACGGGATTTGGAGATAAAATATATGGCGGAGCAATTCTATCTAATGACTCAACAGGTGTTTTAGCCGGATATGAAATTCCTATCGGACGATGGGGAACAAAATTGGGTTTTGATTATTCTCATTCAAATATGAATTTGGGAGGACCTTACAGAAATTTAGGCATAAAAGGTTCTGCAAATGATTATATATTGAGGCTGACTCACCCGATTAAAAATACAGCAACACAAGAAATTAATCTTTCTGTTGCTTTCGACTGGCTTAATTCTAAATCCGAAAGTAAAATCTACGGTCCGTTATCTGATTATTCTCTAAGAGTAATAAGAACTAATATTAACGGAATGTTTGATGATAAACATGGCCGTACAATAACAAATTTAGGAGTAGACGTAGGTATAGATGGACTTGGAGCCTCCGGAAGTATTAAAGGAGTCGCTGATAGTTCTTTTTATAAATTTGTTGCTATGTTGGCACGTATTCAAAGATTACCTAAGGACTGTTTAGGTATTATCAGAATAAATGGTCAATATTCACCTCAATCGTTATATCCTATTGAACAAATGTATTTAGGTGGCGCTTATTCATTGAGAGGTTATCAGCCAAGTGAATTATTAGGGGATTACGGTATTGCGGGTTCTGTTGAATTAAGAACTCCGGTTCCGGGAATAAAAGCTTTATTTCCTAAAAAATATGAAGAGGATTGGGCAAGAAAAGTTAAGTTGGTGTTATTTTACGATTGGGGTTATGTAAATTCGCACAATAATAATTACGATGCTCCTACAAATTTTATACATAGCATCGGATTTGGTACTAACATTAATATAACTGATGCTATTTCATTTCAAATAGGTATGGGTTTCCCGATGTCTAAAAAAATGAATGAAAATTCCTGTCGTTTATATTTTTCTCTAAGTTCAGAACTGGACAAAATTTTCTTAAAACCTAAATCTATACAAAGATTATAAGAATTTAAAAATATATAATTTTATGGTAAAATTTCATCAATTACGAAAGGTATTTTGATGAAAAATTTGATTAAAAAATGGGTTGATAATAACGTCATTACGGAAGAAACCGCAAAAATTTTACTTGAAGACATTAACAATGAAAAAATCAGAAAACGCAGAATAAAAATAAATATTTTAATTTACACAATTGCTATTATTTTCATTGGAATTGGTGTTATCAGTTTTATTGCCGCAAATGATTGGTTGATACAAATTTTTAACAAAATACCTGTTTTACAAATAATTTCACTTGCGGTATTTTCTATTTTATCCTTATTTTTTGGATACAAAATTGCTTATGAACACCAAAAATTCACTAAATTGGGACATTCTTTAATTTTTCTATCCACAATTTTGATTGGCGGTACGTATGGTTTAATAGGTCAAAATTATCATATTAATGCAAATAACGGACCTTTATTTTTTATATGGTTAATAAGCATTTTACCTCTCGCTTATATATTTAAGAATTTTGCAATTAATTTGCTTTCAATTTTATTATTCGTTTTATTTGTAATTTTCTATTACATGGATTTAGCTCTTGATGAGGGTTTAACTTGGACTGTATTCATTCCTGTTTTAATAGGTACTGTTTTATATAGTGTTGGTAATATTAATATTTTAATTGATAAATTTAATAAATTTTCTTTGTCATATAAATTAACCGGATTAGTTCCGATTTTTATAACGCTTTTGATATTAACCTGTTCAGTTGAAAAATCTTATTTACAAACATCCGTTTTCTATCTTGCACCTTTGATTTTTGTAATTTTATTTAACCTTATAAATTTTGCATTAAAAAAATCTGCTGATGCGTTGTTTAAAATAGAATCTCTTTTTATAATAACATTTGTTTTATGTTTAATTTTAATTTTAATCTTACCGGAAGTATCTGTTCCGTTTGTAATGGTTCTGGCTCATTTGGCAATAATTACAATGATAACCGCAGGATATAATTACGGTTATAAATTTGAAAATAATCATATTATAGGAATAACAAACTGGTTCTTAATTATTTATATTGCAACAACATACTCTCGTTGGGGTTGGAATTACATTGAAAAAGCAACCTTCTTTATATTAGGCGGTCTGGGTTTGTTAATCTTTGGAATGTTTCTTGAAAATAAAAGAAAAAAATTAATAAAAAAGGATAATTAATATGAATCTAAAAAAAGCAACAATAATAATTTGTGCAGTATGGACTTTAATAATTTCATTTTGGGTTATAAAAAATGAAATCATTTTGAATAACGGCAGGGAAGTTTTGCTAAAAACCGTACCTGTTGATCCGAGAGATATTTTGATGGGTGATTATGTAATACTTAATTATGAAATAGGTCAAATAGATTTAAAAGACAGTTCTTATAATTATGCACAGGTAATAGCAAAAGACGGTAAAAAAAGATATGTTCCTTCTTGTAAATACGAACTAAATAAACAAGTTTACACTAAATTATCTATTGATAAAAATAATTTGGCTCATGTAGAAGGAATTTACGATAAAAAGCCGAATAATAATCATTTATATTTAAAAGGTAAAATGTCAAAATGTGATACAATTTTAACTTTTTGGAAAAATGGTACTTGTATAAAATATGGCATTGAAAGCTACTATGTAAAAGAAAAAACAGGACGTGATATAGAAAAAAATTTAAGAAACGGAACATTAGTAAAAGTATCAATAGACAAAAACGGTAATGCAAAAATTAAAGAATTAGTTTCTAAATAAATTTTAAATTTTTATTTATTATGATAAAATATTCTTGTTAGAAATATAAGGAATAATTTATGAGTGTATCTGTAAAAAAAGATTTTGAAAATAATTTATTAGTACAATATGAAGGCAAACTTGATATAGACAATTCTGCCGAATACGGAATGGCTATTAATGATGCCATTGATGAAACAGACAATATCAATGCTTTGATTTTAGATTTTTCTAAAATAACTTATATTGCAAGTATCGGGCTTAGAGTTCTTTTAGAAATATATCAAAAATTAAATAAAGCTTGTGAAATAAGAATTATTAAAGCACAACCTCAAGTTTTGGATGTAATCAAAATGACAGGCTTTGATAAATTTTTAAAAATTATATAATAATATGTTCAATACTATCAAATCGAAAATTAATTTAATTACTATGTTAATGCTTACAACATTATGCATTGTTTTAAGCTTGTTTGGTTTCCTTTATTTAAAGAGTGGTAAGACTTTAATTATAAAGGGTACATCTTTTTCTATTTCTGTATTTGCCCAAAACATAAATAAAGAAATTACTGAAATTGAAAATAATGCAAGAGATTTAGCACTTCATGGTGAAAGTTATTATCTTAATAATAAAAATAGAGCTATTGCAGATCATCTAATTAAAGATTCTTTTAGAAATTATGAAAATTCATTAGGTGGTGGTATTTGGTTTAAACCTTATTATATAGACAAATTAAAACGACTTTTTTGTATTTATGCATATCGAAATAAACAAAATGAAATTATTATAGATAATCAGTTTAACAGTGAAGAATATGATTATCCTAATAAAAGTTGGTATAAGGAAATTATGAGTCAGCTAACTCCTCAAAATAATATTGGTTGGTCGCTTCCTTATTTTGAAAAAGAAGGTAGTAATACCTTGATGGTTACTGCAGGTTCAGGTATTTACATTGATGATAAATTAATAGGTATATCTACTGTTGATTGGGAAATCAGTTCTATTGTTAAATCTGTTTCTCAAATTAAACCAACCCCTCATAGTTTTGCGCTTTTTGCCGATAAAACTCGTGATTACGTAATAGCTTGCAATGATGAGTATCTTGATGATAGCAAAATTATAGGTAAATCTTTAAAAAATATTCCTTGGTATAATGAAAATTTAAAGAATATAACTTATATTACTTATCACAATAAAAAATATATTCCATACGTTAAAACACTTGATAACGGAATGATTTTGATAGTAAATGTTCCAAAACACGAATTATTCTTTGTTTTGTATAAACACGTGTTTGCATTGTTTGTTTTGTTAATGTTTACAAGTTTAATCATTTCCATTCTATTATATATTGTACTAAAACGTAGCATTAACAAGCCAATTGACAAATTAAGCTGTATAGCACAAAGTATAAGTAGCGGTAACATTGACGAAAAAATAAAAATCGAAAAGCCGTTAGAGTTTGCGCAACTTGCTCAAACATTTAACAAAATGACTACAGACATCAAAAATATTACCCACGATAGAGAAAGGATAGAATCTGAATTAAACTTTGCGAAAAAAATTCAGCTTTCAAGTTTGCCAAATATATTCCCGCCATTTCCGGAAAGACCTGAAATAGATATATTTGCAGATATGGAACCTGCAAAAGAAGTTGGTGGAGATTTTTATGATTTTTATTTTATAGATAATAATAAATTAATGTTTTTAATAGCAGACGTTTCCGGAAAAGGTGTTCCGGCTTCCCTGTTTATGATGACTACAAAAACATTAATAAATTCAATAGCTATGACAGAAACAAATCCTGCTGAAATGGTAAAAAGTATAAATAAAAAAATCTGTTCAAATAACAAATATGGATTTTTTGTAACTATGCTTATGGGAATTTTGGATACTTTTACTGGAAAAGTAATGTTTGTAAATTGCGGTCATAATCCACCTTTAATTAAAGGAGAAAATGGTTCATTTGAATATAAAAAATTAGATACAAATATTGTATTAGGCGCTTTTGAAGATGCAGATTTTACAGTTAACGAATGCCAATTAAACAAAGGGGACATGATTTTACTTTACACAGACGGTGTAACAGAAGCAGTAAATGAAAATGATGAATTGTATGGTGAAGAAAGACTTGCAGATGTTATTAATTCTTTAGATAAAGACAATGTTGAAAATATTATCAATGGAATTAGACAAAATGTTAAGGAATATGCAAATGGAGTTTTACAAAGTGACGATATGACTATGGTAAGTTTAAAATACAACGGATTAGAAACAGAAGAATATGTTTATAATACTCCTGCAACAAGAGAAAATTATAAACACTTTAATAAATGGTTAATGGATTTATGTGATAAATTCAAATTAAATGAGAGTCTGCAATATAAATTAGAATTGATTTCAGAAGAACTTTACACAAATGTATGTTCATATGCCTATGATAGTGAAGGTGGTGTTATAAAAGTCGAACTTAATATTGTAGGTGAAGATGTTATATTGAAGTTTAGTGACTACGGAATTCCATATGATCCGTTGAAAAGACCTGATCCTGATTTAAATGCTCCGCCTGAAGAACGTGATAAAGGAGGATTAGGCATTTATATTATAAAACAGTATGCTGATGATATAGAATATGAATATAAAGATAATATGAACAATTTAATTATAAGACTTAGAAATATTTAGACCATATTTTTGATATAATCTTTTTATGAAAATATCTTTAAAATCAATCTATTGGGAATTTTTTCTGCTTGGAATTCAATTGCTGGGCGGCGGATATGTTATTATTCCTTTAATTCAAAAGAATTTGATAGAAAAAAAAAATTGGATTACACAAGAAGAATTAACCGATTTTTATGCCCTAAGCCAAACTATTCCGGGCATTTTAGCAGCCAATATTTCAACTTTTGTTGGCTATAAACTAAGAGGTAAAATAGGAGCTTTTATTGCTTTGACCGGAATTATAACTTCTCCCATTATTTCTATTTTATTAATAGCTTCCATTGTAGATTTTTTGTTGAAAATTTCTTACATACAAAATATATTCTGGGGTGTAGGAATTGCGGTTATAATACTTATTTTTCTTTCTATAAAAGAAATATGGACAAACAGTGTTTATGATATCACAACATGGATAATTTTTCTGACAACCTGTTTTTTATCTTTATTTTTAAAGATTTCACCTGTTTTATTGATAATAGGCTCAATAATTTTTGGTGTTATGTTTAAATTAGCTCAAAAGAGGTGTGAAAAATGACAACACTTCTTCATTTGATATATGAATTTTTCAAAATAGGCGTATTTTCTGTCGGCGGCGGGTATGCAACTATTCCATTTTTGTATCAGCTTGTAAACGATTATAATTGGTATACATCAGACCAACTTACAAATATGATTGCAATATCCATGATTACCCCGGGGCCTGTTGGTGTAAATATGGCAACATTTGCAGGATTTCAAACATTGGGAGCATTAGGAGGAATTATAGCAACATTTTCGCTTGTTTTACCATCATTTTTAATCGTAATTTTTATTTCAAAATTATTAAATAAATTCAGTGAAAATTTTTGGGTAAAATCAATTCTGTATTCTCTAAAACCTGCAGGCTGCGGACTTTTAACGGCAGTAGGTTTAGGGTTTATAAAAGAACATTTGACAACATTACCTGCAATTATGCTTTTTATATTTTTATTTGCTTTAAGTTTTAAATTCAAAAAAAATCCGCTTTATTATTTTTTAATCGCATCGGTAGTAGGAATTGTGCTTCAAATTTGTCATGTAAAATTTATTTAATCAATATTTGTAATAGGATAGATTGATTTTAAGTATTTTACTTCTTGAATATCTACATCTGCAAATATAGCACCCTCTTTTTCTTCTTCATAAGCAAGAACTTGTGCTGTCGGTGAAATTATTGCGGAACCACCCAAACCAAACATTGTATCGCCCATATTTTTAGTTAAATTGCTCACAATCCAATAAACCATATTGTCATAAGCACGGGTTCTGTTTATGGAAAGCCACATTTCACGTGCATATTTTTTACTTTCTTCATTTTCATAAACTTCCGGAGGCACAGGCCAAGCCGTCGGAAGTGTAATTATTTGAACGCCCTCTTTTGCAAGCTGTTTAAATAAAAGCGGATAACGTACATCAAAACAAATTGCTAAACCTACTTTTGCAAAATCAAAACTTGCTGTAACTATTTTTTTACCTTCTGTTATAGAATTTCCTTCACTACCGCCTAAATAATTGTAAAGGTGAATTTTATCATATTTAGCAATAATTTCACCTGTTCTGTCAATGGCAAACGAAGTATTATAAAGACTTTCTCCTACTTTTCTTACAACACTTCCTGCAATAATATTTGTATTATATTGTTTTGCAAGATTTTGGATAAATTTTATTGTTTCACCGCCATTTTCGTCTTCGGCATTATCTACATAATCAATATTTGTCGCAAAAAATTCCGGCATGACAACCAAATCAAGTCTTTTATCAGAATTAAATTTGATGTAATGTTCTACTTTTTTCAAATTGGTTTCTTTGTTTCCTAAAAGCGATTTTAATTGAATATTTAATATTCCTGCCATAAATTTTCCTTATTGTTTTAAGTAACTTTCTACAAATCCATCTAAATCACCGTCCATAACCGCATCAACATTGCCAACTTCAAAACCGGTTCTGTGGTCTTTTACCATTTTGTACGGGTGAAAAACGTATGAACGAATTTGTGAACCAAAGTTTATATCAAAATTTTCACCTTTTAACTCTGCTAATTTCTTTTCATGCTCTTGTTGACGAATTGCAAGCAATTTAGATGCCAACATTTCCATTGCAATAGTTCTGTTTTGCAGTTGAGAACGCTCCTGCTGGCATTTTATTACAATACCCGTTGGTTTATGCACAATTCTAACTGCTGTTTCAACCTTATTTACATTTTGACCGCCAGCACCGCCTGAGCGCATGGTATCAAGTTCAATGTCTTCCGGAGGAATTACAATTTCTTTTTCGTAATCTTCAATTATAGGCGAAACTTCACAGCTTGCAAAACTTGTTTGACGTTTTCCGTTTGCATTAAACGGTGATATTCTGACTAATCTATGAACTCCTCTTTCTGCTTTTGCATATCCAAAGGCATATTTACCCGTAATTTTTATTGTAGCGGATTTTATACCCGCTTCATCACCTTCTGATTTATCAAGTAAAGATACTTTCCAATTATGTTTTTCTGCCCAGCGTGTATACATCCTGAGAAGCATTTCCGCCCAATCCTGAGCATCTGTTCCACCCGCACCAGCATTAACTGATAAAATTGCATCTGCACTATCATATTCACCTGATAACATTTTTTCAAAATCAAATTTATCAAGCTCTTTTTCTAAATCTATAAGAGAATTTTCCGTTTCTTTAATTAAATCTTCGTCTTCAATTTCTAACGCTACTTCCGCATCAGAAATAATTGTTTCCCAACGGTTAATCTTTTCTATTTTTTCTTTAATTTCTTTTGATTTTTGACCTAATTCACTTGCTAATTTTTGGTCAGACCATATTTCAGGAGATTGCAATTTAGCTTCTGTTTCTTCAAGTTCTTTTTCTAAACTGCAAAAGTCAAAGACACTCCTTGTTTTTTGCTATTCGTTGTTTTAAATCATTTATATTCATAGAGTCATTATATAACAAAATAAAAAGCGGAGTAACCAACTCCGCTTTAATAAAAACTCTCAACTATCTTAACTATCTCTAATCTCTTAATATTAACATACGGCCATCTTCTACACTATCTTAACCACTAACCGTATGCTTTTCTTTGGTTTGTCTATTTAACCGCAACCAGTTTTTGTTGAACTTGTGATTGAGAATTCATCATACGAGCGCTAGCCATAGCCATAGATCTACGTTTTTTAGCACCTCTTAAAATAAATTCTACGCCATTATAAATATTATTGCTTGGTTCTTCAATTCTTTTTAACATACACATATTCCTTTCATTTTTTATTATCATTTCAACTCACATTTTTTATATCGTCATCCATAAATCAAATCTTTAATTTTTTGATTATTTTGTTTACATTTTGTTACAAACTTTATTCGTAACATTAATAAATAATCAAATGACAAATGGTTTTTAGCGGGTTATTATAAACACAAGGATTTGTAAAAATGGATAATATTAGTTTAAATAATAAAAATATTGCAATTAACGAAGAAGATGCAGGAGCAGCATTATTAAGGACTGTGTTGCTTGCAAAATCTGATATTCCTTATTCACATAAGAGAGCTGCCGATAATTTTGTTATAATTAAAAGAATGTATAATTTTCATACAGTGAAAGCAGCCGTTACATTATCTGATTATAATTTATTAAAAAATTATGATATGGAACCGTTAGAATGTACAACCATTAATAAAGCTAATGATGAATTAGAATTTTTAAAGAAATGGTCATTGTCTGAAAATAAAGAACTAAGACAAAATGCTGATAAAATAATCGTTATAAGAGCAAAAGAATTAAAAAATATTACTGCCAGCGCTTATGCAAATATTCCAAATGAAATGTATAACGGTTATAAAGCAATAGAAAAATATTTTGAAGAAATAACTAAATTTTACAGATAAGTCATGGACAGAAAAGAATTTATTAATGCCAAAAGAATAGTAATTAAACTTGGCACAAATGTTTTACGCAATAAAGAAGGGGAAGCTTCACTTCCGCGACTTTATTCTTATATTGAAGATATTTCAAGACTTGTAAAACATGGTAAAGAAGTTATTTTGGTAACATCCGGCGCCGTCGGTTTGGGCAGAAAAAAACTTAACGTTGAAAAATCTGATGATATTGTACTTAAACAAGCATGTGCGGCTATTGGTCAGTCTAAACTAATGTCAATTTACGAAAGCGGATTTGATACTTATGGTATAAAAGTTGCTCAAATTTTGCTTGTAGAAGATGATTTTGCACAAAGAAGACGTTATTTAAGTTTAAGAAATACTTTAAATAAATTGCTTGAATTAGGTGTAGTTCCTATTATTAATCAAAATGATACTGTTTCTACACTTGAATTGGAAACGTTATATAAAGATGCACAGGTATCTTTTTCAGATAATGATAAGCTTTCTGCTCTTGTTGCAAGTGAACTTGATGCAGAATTATTATTAATTTTGTCTGATATTGACGGACTTTACGACTGTAATCCAAAAACAAATACGTGTGCAAAAATTATAAAACAAGTTGATGATGTAACAGATGAAATTATGAATATGGCATCTGGTGTATCTGACGGCGGCAGAGGCGGTATGAAAACTAAACTTGAAGCAGCAAGAATGGTTACACGCTCCGGTTGTAAAATGTTAATTGCGAACGGAAAAATAACTCATATTATTGAAGAAATTTTTAACGGTACTGATGAAGGTACAATGTTCATGCCTGCAAATGAAAGTTTATCAGGCAAAAAACGCTGGATTGGTTACGCAACAAATATTATAGGTAAAATTGTTGTAAATAACGGTGCTAAAAAAGCTGTTTTGGAAAAAGGTTCTAGTATTTTGCCTATAGGCGTTACAGATGTAATTAATGAATTTAAACGCGGTGAAGTTATTTCTATTTTAGATGAAGACAAAAACGAAATTGCCCGCGGTATAGCAAATTATAATTCTGATGAATGTAAAAAGATTATGGGGCAGCATTCTGATAATATTTTTGATATTTTAGGTTACAAAAATTATGATGAAATTGTTGTAAGAGATAATATTACAACTTTATAGGAATTTAAAATGAATTTTGAACAAATAGCAAAAAATGCAAAAACAGCAAGTCTTGATATGGCTGAATTAACAACAAATACTAAAAATCATGCCCTGCTCTCAATTGCAGATGAATTAGAAAAGCATGCTGATGAAATTTTTGAAGCAAACAAAACAGACCTTGAAAATGCAAAAGATAGTGTTTCATCATCTGTTTTTAACAGATTAAAGCTTGATGAAAACAAAATGCGAGATATGATTCAGGGCATAAGAGATGTCGTAAAACTTCCTGAACCTATTGGCAAAACACTTTTAGCAAGACAGCTTGATGAAGGCTTAAATTTATACAAAATTTCATGCCCGATAGGAGTTTTGGGAATAATTTTTGAAGCAAGACCTGATGTTATAGCTCAAATATCATCACTTGCGATAAAATCGTCAAATGCTGTTATTTTAAAAGGCGGTAAAGAATCTGTCAATACAAATAAAACAATTTTATCAATAATAAACAAAGCACTTGAACAAGTTAACGAATTTCCTAAAAATGTAGTTCAACAAATTTTTACACACGAAGATGTAGCAGAAATGCTTGAATGTGATAAATATATAGATTTAATTATCCCGAGAGGCAGTAATAAACTTGTAAAATATATAAAAGAAAATACCAAAATACCTGTTTTGGGGCATGCCGACGGAATTTGCCATATATTTTTAGATGAAAGTGCAGATTTTGAAAAAGCAAAAAATATAATTATAGATTCAAAAACTCAATACCCTAGCGCTTGTAATGCCGTTGAAACATTCTTAATTCATAAAGATTTTCAACAAATTGATGAACTTTTAAAATCGTTAGAAAACGCTGGAATTACCCTTGTTTCTAATCCTGAGTCATGGGCTTTTGAACATGGTGATAAAACACTTGCTTACAAAACCGTTGAAAATATTGAAGAAGCCATAAACCATATAAACACTTACGGTTCAGGTCATACAGACTGTATTATCACAGAAAACAAAGAAAATGCCGAAAAATTTATGCAGAAAGTGGATTCTGCAGGAGTTTACCACAATGTTTCAACCCGTTTTGCAGACGGTTTCAGGTACGGTTTTGGTGCAGAAGTAGGTATTTCAACAAACAAAACCCATGCCAGAGGCCCTGTTGGTTTAGAAGGTTTAACAATATATAAATATAAATTAATCGGAAACGGTCATATCGTAAAAGATTACGTTGAAGGCAAAAAACAATTTAGTCATAAAGATATTGATGACATGAAGTAAAAAATTTGATATAATACCTTTATGAAAATAGGTATTATAGGTTTAGGGCTTATTGGCGGCTCAATATTTAAAGCATTGAGTGAGTTTCACGAAGTTGTCGGAATTTCTCACTCACAAAAGGGTTCTCAGGATAATATTACTGATGATATGTCTGTATTAAAAGATTGCGATATTGTTTTTGTTGCAACTCATATGAACAAAACTGTTTCTGTTCTTAAAGAATTAAATGAAATTTTAGACGAAGATACAGTTGTAGCGGATGTTTGCTCATTAAAAGAATTTCTTGCAGACAAAACTTTTAAATTTAACTTTGTGCCGACTCACCCAATGGCAGGAACAGAAAAAACAGGATTTGAAAACTCATTTAAAGAACTTTTCAATGGTGCAAAATGGGTTGTTTGCAAAAAACAATGCCCCGAAAATTTGAAAAAAGTTATTGAACAAATGGGAGCACAAATAATTTTTGCAACTCCAAAAGAACATGATGAAGCGGCTGCATTAATTTCACATATGCCAATGGTTATTGCACAAGCTATTTTTAAATCAGCAGAAGGTAATGAATTGGCGCTTAAACTTGCATCAAGCGGTTTTAGAGATATGACTCGTCTTGCAATTTCAAATGAAGAAATGGCACAGGATATGGTTAACATGAATTATGAGAATATTCAAAATGCTCTTTTAAAACTTTATTCATCAGTTGGTGATTTGATTAAAAACGATTACAGAAACGAAGTCTGCGACATCCGAAAACAACGTCTTGAAATGTATAAAGACGGAAAAAATATTCTTTAAGCATTTAATTTTGTTTCTAAAACAGCAATTGTTTTAGGAAAATTTTGCTGTAAATATTGTGAACGAATTGCTATCGGTTCGTAAGACTTACCTTCTGAAAGTAAAGCATTGCTTTCTGCAATTGTTTCTTCAAGACCGCCTGTTTCGCCGTTATAATGGTCTAACGTATTCATAAAATAATCCACATATTCTCTTTGAGTTTGAGGATATTTTTTAAAGAAATTTTCTTTTTCTTCTTCAAATATTTTATTTACATCTTTATCCGCCGTAATTGTTTTTAGCAAAGTATTTTCATTACCTGCGTTACAATTAAAATCTTTCATATCTTGCGCATGACCTAACTCATGCAACAAAAGAAAACTATCATTACCTGTATAAATTTGTTTATCAGCCGGTGTATAGTATGAATCAAGAGGATCAGGAATACTTTCCAACTTGGTTACATTATTTTTCATCTTAATTAATTCTTCACCGGGGAAAAATTTTAAAGTATCCAAAAGTGCTTTTTTATTGCCTATAAAATCTTTATCTGCATTAATTATAGCTTTTTTATCTTTGTTTTTCATATCCTGAACAGAAATTGAATTTTCTGTTACAGTAATTTCATATTTATCATTATTTTTTGAAGAAATAAATTTATTTTCACTTATAACTTCAAATGTTTGACTTTTGTTTAAAAGAACTTTACCGTTTTTATCAGTAATTTTGTAATCAACAATTCTGTTACCTTGAGGATCGTTTTCGTATAAATACTCTGTTCGAGTTCCGTCAGGTGATTTCATATCTTTTTTTACTGTTGTAATACCTGTTTTTTTATCAATTTTACCTGATGATACAATTTTTTCGGTTCCGTCCGGTTTTTTATAAACAATATCATAAACGCCGTTTATGTCTGATTTTGAAATATATTCATAATGTTTAACGTTGTTATTTTTATCTTTAACAATTCTTACTTCACTTTCAAAAACAGGACGACCAACTTCCGCATTTTCTTTATAACGAACTTTTGAAGTAGTATTATTTCTGTAATCAGTTGTTTTCTTTATAACATAGCCGTTACCTTTTTTAGAGTAATAAAAAGATGTTTCTTCCAATGCATTACGGTTTAAATTTTTATCCAACATTTCTTTTTTTATTATGTTGTCTGTTGTTCTTGCTGTAACTATGTATGCATCTTTTTCGTAATTATCACGGCTAAATTCAATTAAATCAAGCTTATTACCTGCCGTTTTTTCCATTTCCAACACTTTGTCAGCTATTTTTTGAGTGTCGGCAATTTTCGGAGTTTGAGCCAAAAGTACTATATTTTTAACAGGTAATGATGTTTTTGTAAGCGGTTTTGCGTTTTTTAATTGTTCAAAAGTCAAATTATAATTCATATTCATCATTTCCTTGCCTGAATATTTATTATTGCCTTTTGAATCTTTTTCTTCAGAAATTTCAGTTAATGTATTTAAATGTTCAAGAGGTTTTGAAGCCATTAAATATACAAAATCAGGTTTCATTTCCGGATTTTTTGCCAATTTATACATGGAATCCCATTTTTTAGGTTCTTCTTGTAAATAACCTTCTAATGTTGCTAATTGACCTCTGTTAAATTTTTCTTTGCCGTTTTTATCTTTTATTTTTGATAAAGTTTTAATTGAATCTTCAATACTAAATTCTTTTTTTTGCGGTTCAAAAACATCCTGAGTCAAAGGTGCTGTTGAATAACCATGACTTGGTTGTTGTGGTCTTGTTTTAGGTTTTTTAGCTATTGATAAAGGGGTTAATGTAATTGGTTGAAGATTCATGAATTTTTCCTTACAACTATATAATGTAAGTGAAAAAATTTTTTGCCATGTATATTAACAATTTGATACAAATTTTTATATATTAATTTTTGTAAAATTTGAAAAAATCATGTAGCAAAAAAAATTTTTACGAATTTTGTATGGTCAGACTAACATTTTTATAGGAGAAGGAATAATGGCATCAGTTACCCCAATTACAGCAGGACAACATTACACAGAAAGCAGATTAGCAGTATTAAATGAACAAATTTATGCTTACAAACATGGTATAAGACCTCTCGTTTTACAGACAATGGCTGTTGAAGATAAAGCTGATATTGAAAAACGTTTACAACGTGATAAATTAACTTATCATATTACAGAAACTCCAAAGGGAAACAGTTTAAATGTATTTTTTGGCGATAAACCTTGTGTTGATGTTGTAAAATCTTTCGGAAAAACTCCTTTATATAAATTATCTCCGGAAAAAGATTTTATTTTGGGTATAATGCTTGGTTATGATAAAACTAAACAATGTGAAAGATATTTAAAAATGAAAGATAAAGAGGCAGCGCAGCAGAAAAAATTAGATGTAGTTGCGTAGTAAGGAGTATAAAAAAAATGAGCTGTAAATTACAGCTCATTTTTTTATGTTTTTATTTGTTATTCTTTTGTATATTCAGCATCTATAACGTCATCATCGTTTTTATCATTTGATGATGAGTCAGAACTTGCTGATTCACTTGAACCTGCATTTGCTGATTCATCTTTTTGAACAGCTTCGTATGCTTTTTGAGAAATACTGAACATTGTTTGTTGTAAATCTTCTGACAATTTTTTGATTTCATCTGCTGATTTATTTTCATCCAAT
>JAFWGJ010000089.1 GCA_017512405.1 bacterium
CATAGGATTAATATATCCGTTTTTAATTATGATAATCAACCCTGAAAGCATCTTAAACAGTATATATTATCAAGAATTTATAAAATTAACTGGTATTGAAAATTTTATAATAAATATATTAATATTAGGATTTTTAATCGTTTCAATGTTTTTAATGAAAAATATTGTTATGATAACTTGTGTTTATATGCAAAACCTATTTGTAATTAATTGGAAAAATGATATAAACAAAATGTTAATGAAATATTATCTTAATGCACCATATAAAAAGCTTTTTGATAACAATAATTCCGAGAAAATATATAATACAACTGTTTTAAGCTCACAAACATTAGAAACCTTTGTATTAAGAACACTAGTATTTATTACTAATGTTATAATTGTATCAATTATTTTAACTTTACTCTTAATAAAATATACACTTATTGCAATATTTACAATACTTTCTGTAATTTTTTGCATGTATTTTCTAAACAAATTTTTTAAACACAAAACAGAAATTTTAGCACCCAAAATGCTTGAATTTTCATTAAAAAACAATAATCAAGTTATTGAAAATATTAAAAATTTAAAAGATATAAGAATTTTTGGTGCAGAAGATTATTTTTTAAATAAATTTGAAAAAATTCAGTGTGAAAATAATAGAGTAATTTTCAAAAATGCATTTTATTCAAATATTCCGCCATATATAGTTGAAATGATTTTGGTTATTGCATTAATTTTATTGGCAGGATTTATTACCTATAAAAACATAGGTGAAACATCACGAATAATAGCATCTTATGGTGTAATACTTGCGGTAATTCTAAGAATAGCGCCGTCATTAAACAGAATACAAGTGGCATTAAATCATATGAACAGTTCAAAAGATATGATTAAAAAAATTAATAAAGAATATGAAAAATATGAATTTGATAGAATTCAAATACAAAAAAATAAAGATATCCGTATAGAATATAATAACAAACTGGTATTTAAGGATATAAGCTTTTCTTATACAGAAAACAAACCTGTAATAAAAAATATAACTTTTGATATAAACAAAGGTGAATTTGTAGGTATTGTAGGATTATCAGGAGCAGGTAAAACAACAATAGCTGATATATTAACTGGAATACTACCTCCTGACAGTGGAGAAATATTAATAGATGAAACAGAAATAACGAAAGAAAATATATACTCATATAGACGATTAATTGGCTATGTTCCGCAAGAAATGAACATTTTAGATGATACATACAAACATAATGTAGCTTGGGGCATGGAATATTACAATATAGACGATAAAAATATAGAAGAAAGTTTAAAACAAGCTCAGTTATATGACTTTGTAGAAAAAAACGGCGGAATAAATTCAATAATAAAGGGCTTATCACAAGGGCAAAAACAAAGATTACTTATCGCACGAGCATTATATAGAAAACCTGAAATAATATTGTTTGACGAAGCAACCTCAGCATTAGATTTAGAAACAGAAAATGAAATCACTCAAATGATAACAAATTTAAAGGGAAAAAATACAATAATCGCAATAGCTCACAGATTAACAACTTTAAAAGAATGTGATAAAATTATATATTTAAAAGAAGGAGAAATAGTAGATATAGGAACATTTGAGGAATTAAAAAATAAATACGAAGATTTTGAAAAATTAATAAAATTATCACAAATATAAATAAAAGACTTTACAACAAAAAAAGTATTTGATATAATGTGAATATAGATATTCCTCGATAGCTCAATGGTGGAGCAACCGGCTGTTAACCGGTAGGTTGTTGGTTCGAGCCCAACTCGGGGAGTATTTTTTTGAAGAAAAATTTTAATCCCGAATCGTCTAGTGGCAGGACAGATGACTCTGGATCATCTAACAGTGGTTCGAATCCATTTTCGGGAATTTTTTTGGGTTTTTGGGTTTTAATGAGACATTTGAAAAAATATTTTTGTGCCGACTTTTGGCTTTATGTTTGACTTTAACCCCCTTCTGAGTGGTTGGCTGAAACTACTCCAAAAGTCACTTTATTGTCCACTTTTTTGGGGTGTAAAGACACACTCTAGATGATTATTTGTAACAGTGTAGTTGATTATTCTACAATCGTAAACTGAATTTATTTGTGTTGATATGTAAAACTTTTGATGCTTTCTTAAAACTTTTCTTTTATCGTGTTGTGTGCGTTAGGAGGTTTTTATGAAAGAAGTTAGCGGATATAACATTAGCGAGCAGGAGTTCAAGAAAGTTAGCAAGTGGGCAGAAGATGTGTATAATATCTCCGTCATAGTTGATTACTTTGTCGGTAATCAGCCGGAAATTGAAGAGTGCTATAACCTTGCTCCGGTTATTAAAAATTTGAGAAATAATGCGGATTTATTAAATGCATTTTTTATTGATACCGAAGGAAATAAAAATTAACTCTTCTGAACTGTACCCGAAAAAGTATTCAACAGACTTTTTAAGAAAAGTTAAGTGCACAATTGGTATTATTTTATATTCAAAATTAAAACAACTATAAAACCGTTTTAAAACGGTTTTAAAAACTTAGATAAAACCATCTTTTTTCATCATATTCTGAAAATCTAAATCCATTTCTTTGTCCATATCAACAACTTGTCTTATAATTCTTAAAAATTCTTCCTTAGTATAGCTTTGTTTTCGCTTCTTTAAAACCTCATCCATCAGATTAGTGAACATATACATTCGAGAAGGGTCAATAAACCTATTATTATCCATATCCTGATGAAAATCATCTAACATTTTATGGGCAAGTGCATACATTGCATCTTTTGATATCGTATTGGCTTTCAAAAATCCGTCACGTTTTATTCCCCAATCACCAAGAGCTTTCCATCTTCTTATTGTTCTATCTGAAACACCGATTCTATTGGCAATTTCCGCTTCTGTGATAAATTGCTCAACATACATTTTTTCTGCAATATCAAAAAATTTGTCTCTTTTCATTTATCCGCAACCTATCTTTTTCTGTTGTTCTGTAATTTTCCTGTCTGTTCCTCTCAAATACAATTCTTCATCCGGCTCATCCAATTCTTTATCCGTATTCCAATAGTAAAATTTCTTCTTTTTGGGAGATTCCTCTTTATTTAAAAATATTGATAAGTCCGCCTTACCATAACTTTCCATATCTTTATTCTTTTGTATTACTTTATCCATACTGGTATTAGCAATTTTTGAAACTTTAACAGGTTTTTTGTATTCTCTTTCAACACTTTGATAAGCTGTTTCGTAATTTTTGTATTTTTCTTCTACTGATATTTCTTTATTTTGTTTAATATATGATTTTGCAAGTTTTATATTTCTTTTCTTTGTTGCCATAGCAGCTTCAAATTCTTCTTTTGATACTTCAGGCGCATAAAGTGCTGCAACGGATTTAAATGCTTCAGCTTTTCCTATAAATTCATCATTTTCAGCGTTAAATACCCAAGCTTCTTTATAATTTTTTATGTCTCGGCGCAAATATACTTTCATACCTTTTTTACGTATCATCCAATCTGCCCAATAGGTAGTTTGCAATTTTCCATCTTTTACTCCATTTTTGCTGATGGTGTAGGTATTTGAAGTTCTCGAACAGAATAATTTTAATGCATCTTTTGAAGTTACTATTTTTTCTTTATATTCTTCATAAAATAGATCATCAGGACATCTTCCGTTGAGATTTTTACCATTTGACGGTCTTTTATTCAAAATGTTGATAATTGTTTTATCAAAGAGTTCTTTAAAATCTTCAAATTTCATAATTTTGCCGTCTTTAATTTCTTTAGCCAATTTTTCAGGTCTTTCAACAACATTACCGCCACGGTAACCGATACAATGTTTTGATAAAAGTTCTTTGATTTTCAAAAAATCTCTTTCAACAGGCTTAGTTTGTGCGTTATAAGGCAGGGCAAAATGCACATTTACATTCAATTCTTTAAGCATTGCTGAAGTTTTATTTTTGTTTGTTTCGATTTTAAAATCCTTTCTCCCACCTGCAAAATCTTTTGACCGATAGTCTTTACCATTATCGATAATAACGTCTTTAGGCAGACCAAATTCTTCTACCGCATAATAAAAAGATTGAAATATTAAATCAGAATTTGGATTTCCTGTTTGTAAAATCCAACCGAGCCATTTCCCTGACTTATAGTCCCTCCAAACGGTAACCCACGGAAATACTACTTTATTCTTTTCATCATAACAAGCAACATCAATTTGTGCGTGGTCTGATACCCAGACCTGATTACAAGTTATTGCTGAATAATCTCTATCAATAAAATTATTATACTTTCTATTCCAAGCAGCTTGACCATTTCTTGCAAGAAAAATACTCTGCTCCGGAATTTCTTTATCCAATCTACGCTTAAATGCCATAAAACTCGGAAAATTATTTCTGTCTGCGCCAAGTTCTCTTACTGCATACCCTAAAGTCAAATCCCTGCAGCTTCTTAAAGATGGACCGCCTTCAATTAAATATAGCGTTTTAAAGTATTCAAAATAATCATCAGGGACACAGGAACCGACCAAATGTTGACCGTGTTTTGAAATTAATCCTGCAACACCGTATCTGAAATATCTTCTGCGCATCCTAATCAAAGACGGATAAGATGTTGTAAATTCTTCTTTATCGTTATTGTTCCAATTATCAATAAACTCTTTTAATTCTTTACCTTTAAGTCCTGCCGAAGCATCTATAATCCTGACATATTTTTCAGCTTGCAATTTTGCCCAGCTAGGAACTTCGGAATATTTGAGATCTACGGCTGAATCCCCAAGATATTTATCTTGAGCAAAATCAGGCATTGATTTGAGTAATACAAAATAGTGAGCAACTTTGCCTTTTTTAACTATTTTAAAAACAAATTCACCCTTACGGCATTTTCTTTTTAAAGTCTGACTGCTCAGACCTATCATTTCAGAAGCCTTATCTATATCTATCCAAATATTTGTATTGTCCTTGGTGTTTTCCATAAATATCTATTTTAATTCTTACGTTTTTACTTTTAAAGAGCACTTAACATTGGTTCATAAATTTTATGCAAATTTCAAAAGCTGAAACTCGCCAATAACTGAATTTTTAATTTTTTGAAATTTTATAAAAAATCGCTATAAATTTTGCCATTAGTGATTTTGAATACTATCAAAAATTTTGCAAAAAATTTACGAAGAAATATTAAGCGATATTGACAGAAATTCTGTTTGTATATAATAGGTTCAAATTCCCTTATATTTAGCCAGATTTTCTCATTTTATATTTTATTAAAATTTAAAAAAAAATTATATTACCCAAGTGTCTAATATAATTTTTTATTTGCAAAAATAAATTTAGAGAACATTTAATATTCCAAAATCTTATTATCATCTGGAACAACAACATTATTTAGTTTTAGAGCTTTTATATCTTCTCTCGTAACGGTTAAGTGGCTTACTGTGTCCATGTGGCTTGCAATAATAGTTGAATTTTTAGCATATTTTGATATTGCTTTTGTATCCTCAATATCCATAATCAACCTTTCACCCTCGCCAACCAATACAGTAGCTCCGCAAGCATTTATAATTATTATTTCAGGATTGAATTTATCAATAGCTTGTTTTACTTCTTCACACCAAATTGTATCACCTGCAACATATAATGTTTTTTCTTTGTTAGATTTAAATGCTATTCCCATAGCGTCATAAGGCATTCCGATTTGCTCACACATCGGTTTTACAACTTCACGTCTGCCGTGCTGACATTGAGTTTTATATAATTTAATCCCCTCAAAATCTGTTCCGTTTTCAGAAACAATACGAACATCATTAAACTCAAAATTTTTAATTATATTCAAATCTGTTTCATTCTGAACAAAGAACGGAATATTTTTATCCAATGCATTTACTGCAAATTCATCAAAATGGTCAGGATGAAAATGGGTTAGAATAACCGCATCCAGGGGTAAATGATTTATATCGAAATCCTTTGGTAAATCAACTCTTGGCTGCCTAACCTCACTGTTCATTGCACCCTCAAACCCCGGCATAAAGTCCTTCGGCATTAACCATGGGTCAATTAAAAATCTTTTATCGTTATAAATTACAATTATTGTTGCGTTTCTGATTTGATGAATTTTCATAATATAACTCCTTAATGGTTGCAATGATGTCCTTCGCCATGGTGGTGGCAGTGCGCGTGATCATGACCTTCGCCACCGCATGCGTTTTCACCTGTTTCAAGAGAATTTGCCATATATTTTTCTAATACTTCTCTTATTGATAATTCAGGACAACCTGCAACAACTTCAACTCCGTTTTGCGCAAACATCATCATTGGCCTGCCGCCCATTCCGCCTGCTAAAACTTTGCTTACTCCCTGTTCTGATATCCAAGCAGCACTTTGACAAGAAATTCCTTCTTCCGGTATTCTTTCTTCAATACTTATAATTTCATGTGTTTCAGGGTTAATTTCAGCAAAAGTAAATGAATCACAATGCCCGAAATGTCCGCATAATTTTCCCTCACTTGTTGGAATACAAATTTTCATAACCATATCTCCTTTTAATTTTTCAATGTTACTCTGTAATAGAATGGCACTTTCAAGAGCTTGCGTATCTGTAAGATTATGCCTTTTTGCGTAATCTCTTAAAATATTTAAAATGTTTTCATTAATTCTTCTATTAAATGGCACTTTTTTAAGACAGGTTTTCTTTCTTCCTGCCTGCTCTCGTTTGCCGCCCCATTTAGAACTACAACATTTCATAATAAAAGAATATTCTAAACACTTGATTGTGTCAATACATAATCAAGTGTTTTTTCTTTTGTATTTCTTAAATAAATAGGTTTGAATTGGCATTGTTGCTTTCAGATATATATTTTGCAACTCCGCCTATTTCAACTCCGTCAATTAGTTCCTCTTCTTTTATGCCCATAACATCCATTGACATATTGCAGGCAATAAACTTTACACCGCTATCTTGAGCCTGTTTAATAAGTTCGGATAATGTTGAAATGTTTTTATTTTTCATAACCCACTTCATCATTGCAGACCCCATTCCGCCCATATTCATTTTAGAAAGGGTCAATTTTTCTGCACCTTTTGGCATCATTAATCCAAACATTTTATCAATAAAGCCTTTTTTGACATTAACATTTGATTTTCTTAAAATGTTTAACCCCCAGAAAGTAAAGAACATTGTAACATCTTTACCGCTTGCTTTTGCTCCGTTTGCAATAATAAAAGATGCAAGAGCCTTGTCTAAATCATTTGAGAAAACGACAATAGTTTGTCCGTTACCATTATTTATAACTTTATTTCCCACCTCTTGTCCCCCTTTTGCAATTGTTGCAACAATCTTTGCTTTATCTTGTTTTAAGTCGACCAAAGTGTTTCCTGCACTTTCACACCAGGCACCAATATCAGATTTAAACCCTCTGTCGGTTGAGGTTACTTCAAAGATTTGTCCTGTTTTTGCATTTTCTAAGTTTTTAGATACTTTCATAATAGGACCGGGACATTGAAGTCCTGATGCATCAATTTTTATAATATCACTTGTTGAATGGATACCAACTACAACAGGAGTTTTAACAGCAGTTTTGCCTTGCTTATTTTTTGTTAATTCTTTATAAAGTTCTATTCCGCCCATAAGAGAATAAACATTATTGAATCCTTTTTGAATTAAAATTCTTGAAACATTATAGCTTGTATATCCTGTGTTACAGAATAAAATAACTTTTTTATCTGTCGGAATTTCATTTAATCTGGTGCGAATTTCAGAGATAGGAATATTAACAGCACCTTCTATTGTTTTTGTATTAAATGCTATTGATGGTCTGACATCAATCAAATATGAATTTTCAATATCTTCATTATAAGCTGGTTTTACAAACCCTCTTATGATATTATCAGCATTCATGCCTAACACATTCACAGGCTCTTTTGCGGACGCAAACGGAGGCGCATAACAAAGTTCACTGTCTAATAATTCCTGAACAGTTCCGTTATTTCTCATAACAGAACTTATTACATCAATACTTTTTTCAACATTTTCTTGTCCGACAGCCTGAGCACCTAATATTTTGCCTTCAGGTGTAAATAATAATTTATACAGAGTTTGAGTAGAGTCAGGATAATACCCTGCATGAGAACGACCATAGACAAATGTTTTCCAATATGAAATTTCTTTTTGTTTTAGTTGTTTTTCGTTGTTACCAACTACTGCAATCGTTAAATTAAATACTTTTAAAACGGATGAACCTTGAGAATTTTTATATGTTGAATTTAAACCTGTTATATTATCGGCAATAATTCTTCCTTGCCTGTTTGCAGGACCTGCTAACGGTATAAGTGTGTCATTTCCAGTTACAAAATCTTTAATTTCAACGCTATCGCCTGCCGCATAAATATCAGGATTAGAAGTCTGCATAAATTCATTGACTTTAATCCCCCTATCAGTTGTAAGACCGTATTCTTTTGCGAGCTTTATTTCAGGTCTGACACCTATTGCCATAATAACAATATCAAATTCAACTTCTTTACCTGAATTTAAAATAATTTTATTGCCGTTAAATTTTTTAACACCGTCAGATAGAATTAAATTAACTCCGTTGTCTCGCATTTCATTTTGAGCAAATGCCGCAATTTCAATGTCAACAGGGGCAAGAATTTGATTACCGAGTTCAATTAAAGTTGTATCCAATCCTAATTCAACAAGATTTTCTGCCATTTCTATTCCGATAAAACCGCCGCCTACAACAACGGCTTTTTTAGAGTTATTTTGCTTAATATAGTTTTTAATGTTATCTGCATCCGCTAAATTTCTGACTGTAAAAACTTTATCCTTATTCATACCTTCAAAAGGAGGTAAAATAGGACTTGCACCTTGAGCAAGAACAAGTTTATCATAGTTTATTTTTTCACCGTTATTTAGAATAACTGATTTTTCATCTTTTGAAATTTCAACAACCTCGGTATTCAATAAAACATCAATGTTAAACCAAGTTTTAAATTTTTCGGGAGTTGAAACGAGGATTTTGTCTCTGTCATTAATAACATCAGAAACATAATAAGGCAAACCGCAATTTGCAATGGAAATTTCGTTTGTTTTTTCTATGATTAAAATTTCAGCTTCTTCATTTAGTCTTCTTAATCTTGCAGCGCAGCTTGCACCGGCAGCACCTCCGCCTATTATAATAACTTTCATAAATCCTCGCTTTCAAATTTTTACTGATTAACTGCAACCTGTGGTTTATGTTCTTTCAAGTATTCTTCAAAAATTTCAACAGAATCTTCAACAAGTTTTGGGCAAGGAACTTTTGCCAAATCTCTGCAAATAATAGTATTATTTCTGTCTTTGAAATTTTGTGCAAGTTCCTGAACGATTTTATACTGTGCCTGTTTGTCGTTTTCTTTTGTGTTATATGCAAGACCTGCTGCCATAAACATAGCAGATACCGTTCCGCAGACCTCTTTCATTCTTCCCATACCGCCGCCAAAGGAAGATGATATTTTCATAGCTGTATCATAATCTAAGCCTAATTCCTCACAAAATACTGCTAAAACTGCTTGTGCACAATTATGACCTGATAAAAATAATTCCTTCGCCTTTTCTGATTTTTCGCTCATTATAAATTCCTCATACTTTAATATCTATTTAAAATGTAGCATATTCAAAAGATAAAGTATATTGTTTTTCCAACAAAATTCTTTATACAATAAAAAGGCGGTTTTTCAACCGCCCCTTTGAAAATAACGAAATTATTTTGTCAATATTTCTTTTAAATCCTGTTCAGGTGTTGTAGTTGCTCCAATTTTAAATTTATCAATCAACACATTTAAAACATTTGGTGAAACAAAGGCAGGTAAACTTGGTCCGAGTTTAATATTTGTAATTCCTAAATATAACAATGTTAAAAGAACACAAACTGCTTTTTGTTCATACCAAGATAAAACTATTGATAGCGGTAAATCATTTACTCCGCAGTTAAATACTTTTGCAAGTTCTACCGCAACTTTTATTCCTGAATAAGAATCGTTGCATTGACCTAAATCTAATAATCTTGGAATCCCGTCAATATCACCCAATTCCAAATCATTAAATCTGTACTTCCCACAAGCACAGGTTAAAACGAGAGTATCTTTGGGTGTTTGTTTCACAAATTCAGTATAATAATTTCTACCTGGTTTTGCACCGTCACATCCACCTACTAAAAAGATATGTTTTAATGCACCAGTTTTTACAGCTTCAACTACTTTATCCGCAACAGATAAAATCGTATGATGTCCAAAACCGACAGTTAAACTTTCACCACCGTTAATACCGGGCATTTTCTGTACTTCTTTATAACCGCCAAGCTCTAATGCTTTATTTATAACAGGGGTGAAGTCTTTATAGCCGTTATTATCAGCTTTAATATAAGTACATTGAGGATAATGTACGGCAGCTGTTGTAAATACTCTGTCTTTATAACTGTCTTTTACAGGCATTATACAGTTTGTTGTAAATAAAATTGCACCCGGAATATTATCAAATTCTTTTTGTTGATTTTGCCATGCAGTACCGAAGTTACCTTTTAAATGTTCATATTTGTTCAATTCAGGATACGCATGAGCAGGTAACATTTCTCCATGGGTATAAATATTTATTCCCTTACCTTCTGTTTGCTCTAATAGCATTTTTAAATCGTGCAAATCGTGTCCTGTTATAACTATAAACGGTTTTGCCTCAATATTTTTTGTAACAGTTGTAGGTTCAGGGTTTCCATAAGTTTCAGTATTTGCTTTATCAAGCATTTCCATACATTTGAAATTAACCTCCCCTGTTTTTAAAACAAGAGCAATTAGTTCATCTACGGATAAATCTTTCTCTAATGCTGATAAACCTTCATAGAAAAAGTTATTAACAGTTTCATTTTTATATCCAAGCACCCACGCATGATGAGCATAAGCAGCCATACCTTTTAAACCGAATAAAATCAGTGATTTTAAACTTCTGACATCAACATTATCATTCCAAATATCATTCATGTCATATTTCGGATTATTTATCATAGTTTTTAAAGACTCATTATCAAAATTAGCATTTGTAATTGTTGTAAAAAGACCTTCTATGATCTTTAGTGTAGTTTCATCATTTGGCTTAGTTTTAGATAGTTCAATTAAAGAACTGATAACTTCATCTTGAAGATTTGCAGTATCTTCTTTTTTCCCACAGACACCACAAATTGTACAACCCTGCCCTTTTGCTGTCTGCTCACATTGAAAACAAAACATTGACATAATAATTTCTCCTTTTTTTTATTTACTTTTAGGTTTGGAGGTTCAATTATTTTATTACATTTACCCCCTTGATAACATTTTAAGTTTATACTATTTTTATACATAAGTCTGTTGGATTTCCAACATAATAGGTGAAATGTGCTAAATGAATTAGAAAAAATAAAAGATAGTGAATTATTAAATGGCATAACTGTTGAAGAATTGTCATCTATGCTTGGGTGTTTGAGAGGAGTAATTAAAAAGTACCAAAAAGATGAATTAGTTTTATCTGAAGGAGAAAAAATTGAAAAATTCGGGTTGCTTATTGAAGGTAGGTTGCGAATTGTTTTGTATGATTATTTAGGAAATAAGACTATAATATCTGAAATTAAACCAAATCAAATTTTCGGGGAAGCATTTGCATATGTAGATAAAGTATCCTCAACAAATATAGAAGCAATTGAGGATAGTAAAATTTTGTTTTTAGATTCCGAGAAATTATCTACCCCTTGTAATAACGGCTGTTCATTTCATAAGCAACTTGTAAAAAACCTGCTCTACATAATTTCAAATAAAAATGTTAATCTGACAGAAAAAATCGAATGTATGTCACAGAGAACAACAAGAGAAAAATTACTTATATTTCTAAATATGGAATCTATAAAAAATAATTCAAAAGAATTTACTATCTCTTTCGACAGACAAGCACTTGCCGATTATTTAGGTGTAGAGAGAAGTGCAATGTCAGCAGAATTAAGTAAACTTCGTAATGAAGGTATCTTAGAGAGTGAAAAAAATAAGTTTAAATTGTTGTAATTTCAAATTTTTTCTATGTACCAATTTGACATTCCAAAATGATTAAAATTCCAATGAAGTTCAAAGTAAAAATTGAATTCTAGAGAATTATCGTCTTTAAAGTTGTAAGAATATTTATTTAACTGTGTTTGTCGGTAGCTATCAAATGCATCCTGAATTTCTTTTGCGAACTTCTTCCTGAATTCAGAATACGGAATATCTAATGTTTCACGGGTTAATTTATTTTTCAAAATCATCTTCAAATCCTCTTACATTATCAAGTTCAATATTGTATCGCTTGCCGGTCTTATCCACACAGGTGGCGAAATCTACTGTTTTATCGGCATATTTGTTTTCCCATAAACAAATCAGTAAACCTATTTCTTGTGTTTTTAAATTCAAAATCTTTGTGCCATAAAGCATATAATCTTTTTCGACCATAATGTTTTCCTTTCGTTCATACACATTAATCGATTGCAACTGCGAAAATTTAAAGTATTTGTGTCCGAATGATAAGCAAAATTCAAACTTATTTTTAAAGCCGTTTTAATGGTGTTTTAAAAAATTCAATTTATAAGATTATATAAATCCGCATACATACTTTTGAAATCTTTGCCTTTGCGCCAGATTATTTCCGCAATTTTCAATTCCAAATTATGCACATTCTGATTATGGGTAAGGTTGCGTGAAATGTAACAATAAATCGTTGTAAAATCAGCTTTATCTTGTCCGGTTAAGGTCTTATCTTTTTTACTTCTCAATAGATTTTTTGAAATAAAAACTTGTCCATCGTAAAAATATAAATAAACTTCTTTATCGAAAAATACACGGTGTCGTGCGTTTTGAGGGTCGTTAGAATAAAAATTATCTAACAATTTTTTCTGCCAGTTATAAATAATTGTCCTAAAAATCGTATAAAATTTTTGCACCTGCGGTTCGCCGATTGATAAAATATGAGAAACTTTTGTTGTTACAACAGATTCGCAAAAACATCTTAAAAGTATATCAATTGTGGTTTTCGGATAATATTTAAAAATCGGATATTGGTTGAAAATGTTCTGTTTCTTCTTAAAATAATAAACATTATTTTCAAGATATAGTTTATTTTCAACAATTAATTCATTTAAAATTGGCAATAATTTATTCGCTGGAATTTCTGAAATTGTTACTATTTCATCAAGCGTAAACTTGTTTAGCCGTTTGCAGAGTTGTAATATTCGCTCGGTCATTTAAGATACTCCTTAATTTTTCTTCGTTAAGTTCAGTAATTTCATTGGTTTTAGCGAGTTTTTCGACCTTATTTACCAATTTCACTATCTGACGGAATTGGTTATGTCTTGTAGCAAGATATTCAAGTCCTTCAGGAGTAATCGGAATTTCCGATAGCTCAGATATAATCTGCTTTATATCTTGTAAATCATAACTTTCAAATTTGTATGCCTTATAAATCCTATCTTTCAAATGCGGATATCGGGATAATTTTTTATCAATATTTGCCATTCCGACAAGCACCATAGGGCAGCCTGTTCTATCATGTAAATCCCGCAAAATTTCAATTACATTATTGTTTACAAGGTAATCAACCTCATCAATAATTATGGTTTTAGGATTCTGCCTCAGTTTATTTTCAATCATATTAAAGGTTTCCTGCGAATGCCAATATGGTTCCTCGCCAAGTTCTTCTGATATTTCAGAAAGCAGCCACCGAACAGACATTCCTTTTGTTGCTCTAACATACACGCATTCGTTTTTAAATGTCCACCATTTAATTGTTTCGGATTTCCCGAGTCCGTAATCGCCGTATACAAGAGCAATTTTAGGTATATTTGGAGGAAGCGATTTTAATTCTTCCATAAATCCTACAAATTCTTTGACATTTTTTGTTTTTACAAATTTTTTGTTCATAAGTTAATCTCCATATAAATTTATGTATTCATCACTTCTAATATAGTCAGCAAGCCATTTCCTCTGTTCCTGATTTGTGCAGCCGTGTGCCATTAACCATTCGTATTTTTCATAATTTGATGAAAATATCGGAATATTCATCTGTGTTTCACGTTCGGTCATTTTGCGTTCACGAATAGTTTTATGCGGTTCAATTTCAATAACTTTTTTTTCAGGTTCTATTTCTAAAACTTCTGCTTTTTCAGCAGGAAAATATTTCAGAAATTCTTTTTTCGCTTTATTAAACTGCCGTTTTTGTTTTTGAATCTGCTGCTTAAATTCTTCCATATCCTTAACTGTTCCAAGATGATTTGCCATAGGATGCACCTTTTTGACTTGTTTGGCTATGCATAAAAATTCCCCCTTAACCGAATACACGTACACTTTTGTTAAATCAAAAAGCGAATACCGAATAAAAACTTTTTCCCTTAAATCTATTAAAAAATCGTTTCTGTAATGAAGTCCTAAAAATGTAATTTCGCCTCTATTTATTGTCCTGACTTCGGTTTTCATCATTAAATCGTTCAGAATGTTTTTATCAATATCTTGTTTTTGAACTGTATTTAAACATTGTTTAATCGTTATTTGACTATCATTCGGACAGGGTTTTGAATTATGGTAATCAATCCAACAGTCAATATATTTAATAACTTCCTGAACTGTCGGAATATAATTTCCTGTCATTTTACGGTGAAGTTCTCGGTGCAACTTTTCACCCCGTTTCATCCAAGCAGGTTTATTTTCAATGCTTGAACCACAATACGATATCATCATTTTTTCAAATTCTTCCTGAAACTCTTTGAAAAACCGCTCAATAACCTTTGCTCTTGCATTATACGGTTTTGCAAAAACTGATTTTATTCCTAAACTTGCATAAACTCCGTTAAAGCCGGATTCGTCAAAATCAACGTGCTGAAAATATTTTGCCTTAAATGCTTTTCCGTTATCCTGATAAACGACTTTCGGTATAACTCCGAGATTTAAGATTGCGTTACGTAGTGCCGATGCTATGCATTGAGTATTTTCAGTCATCATAATTTCATATCCGACAAGTGCGGTAGATTTCCAGTCTAAAAAACCGACCAAAGTAGCTCTGGTCGGTCTGCCGGTGAATGGATTTATTACTTGAAAGTTGAGCACATGCCCATCGGCTATTAAAACATCCCCAACTTCTAACTTTGAAATATCTCTTTCAATATACGGTTCGACTTTATCGTGGTATGCTTTTTCTCCCTCTCTCATAATTACCCATTTTGAATAATTCTGCTTTTTAAAATGTTCCGCAAATCTTCTGAATGTCAGGTTGCACGGAATATCCTCATATCCGCGTTTTTCTAAAATATGCTTTGTTAAACTTATAGATTTTCCGATACTAAATTTATTCGGGTGTAAAAGATATGTCAGGAATACCTTTTTCATTTTGCCATTGAGTTTAGAATTATATTCCCCAAGTTGATTTGTTTTTCTCTGAGGAAGCAGCCCCTTTGTACCATAATTTTCATAAGCCTTAACCCATCGGTGTAAAGTCCCGATTGATATTGTTCCGACAAACTTAAATATTTGCGGTAAATATAATCCGCTATTATATAAATCTAAAAACACATCATCCGCTTCTTTTTTAGTAGGATATTTTGATCTTATATTCATCAATGCTGTTACAATATCCACTCTTGCAAGAGCATTCATTTTTGCATTTTCGGATATAAAATTTGTTTTATTTTCAACAGGAATTAACGCTGT
The DNA here is from genome assembly GCA_017512405.1 of bacterium. Taxonomy (GTDB): domain Bacteria; phylum Cyanobacteriota; class Vampirovibrionia; order Gastranaerophilales; family Gastranaerophilaceae; genus UBA6984. The sequence continues at coordinate 15,696 of JAFWGJ010000089.1, forward strand.
TGATTTAATTTCCTCATCTTCAAGTCTTTCTTGTATTTCAGGTTCTAATGATGAATATAATATTTCATAAGAGGCTCCGCCGTTAACTTTGACTTCTCTTGCTATATATCTACCCTTTTGAATAGCAATTCTGATTGAGCGGGTACTTTTAAGTCCCTTTATTTCTGCTATGCGTTTGATATCAATATATGTTTCATTCATCGTACACACAGATTAACTCGTTTCAAACCACATTGGAACACCATTTCCGAGTATTATGTTGTTTTGTGTCTTTGAATTTATTTTTTCAGTATCCTACCTTTGAGAAAAAATTACCGACCTTTTATAAAAATCCTGAAAGGTAAATTTCATGCAGAATAATTTTTGATTTACTCACACTTTCCTTCAAATGTCCAATAATCACTTTATCCGTGCAATTTCGTAAAATCGGGGGAATGCAGGCTATGACTTGTCATGCAAAATTCATTTCCCCGGACTTTTGCCGGACAATAAGAGCAAATAAAGTGACATTTCGTCCCATTTGGTAACGCATAAAAAGATTTTTTCCGACCGCCCAAACCTAAACACACACTAAACTTTGCCAAATAATCAATTTAAGAGTTCAAATGAAATGTCCTGTTAAACCATATGGGGACCATTAAAACACAACCGTCGGGGGTGAGTACCCTACAAGAAAAAAGAGCCCATTGTGGACTCTTTTATACTAATCACGCGTGGAGGGATTCGAACCCCCGACCTTTTGGTTCGTAGCCAAACGCTCTATCCAGCTGGGCTACACGCGCTTATATTCGATTTTATTTTGTGTTCTTCGCTGGATAGAGCGTAAATTTAACTTATGTTGAACTTTTACTCTCGTTCTCGCCAAATCGTAAAAGATTCAACGAGCCAGCTGGGCTA
>JAFWGJ010000090.1 GCA_017512405.1 bacterium
AAGATTATCAAGATTACTAATAACCTTGTCAAAAATTCCTTCTTTACCTCTGTTTAAATCATGATTTGAGCCATAACCATCTAGAGATACCGAAAAAAGTACCATCTTATTCTTAATAAAAGCTTTGATAATTTCATCATTTAAAAGTATTCCGTTTGAAACAACATTAACCTTACCCAATGTTTTTTTACAAACTTTTTCCAAAATAGGAATAAAATCCGACCTTATTAAGGGCTCACCGCCCACAAGCGTAACTATTGAATAAAATGGTATTTGCTCAATTACGTTAAACCAATCTTCTGTCGAAAGTTCCTGCTTATTCCTGTCAGCTCCGACGTAACAATAAGGACATTGCAAATTACAACGGTAAGTAAGTTCAAAAAAATATCTTAAAGGAACTAATGCCTTACCATATTTTGAATAATACGCAGGTAAAGCATATGTATTTCTAAACAAATCAAACAATTTTGAATAATCAATCATAAGACAATTATAACTAAAAAATATCGAGTTTTACATAAGAACTTTTTTACTGTAAAATCAGATTATGGAAAATTTTTCAATAAAAATAAATCCTATGACAAAAAATGATATTGACGGAATAATTGATATTGAAAAAATGTCATACGGAGAGCATCATTGGTCAAAAGATTCATTCTATGCGGAATTGTCTAATAATTTGGCAAAATATTTTTGTGCTTTTGATATAAACAATAAGCTTTTAGGATATGCAGGAAGCTGGATAGTTCTGGATGAAGCACATATCACAAACATAGCAGTTTCACCTGAATATAGAGGCAAAAAAATAGGTGAAGCTCTTTTAGCAAAAATATTTGAAACATGCTACAAAAACATGGTGAAATATCTTACTTTGGAAGTAAGAGTTAGCAATACACCAGCAATAAAACTATATGAAAAATATTCTTTCAAATCTCTGGGAACCAGAAAAGGATATTATCAAAATAATAACGAAGATGCACTTATAATGTGGACAGAAAATATTTTTTGGGATAAATTTAAAGAAAAATTCAACGAAAATATTTTAAAACTTCAAAAAGAAATAACGATATTATGAAACAGGAACAAACAGAACCGCTAAAAAGAGAAAATGTTTTCAAATACAACGGAGAGCCTGTAAGAATGACTCTTGGTACGATAGTATTAACTTGTCTTTGTGTTCTGTTACTAATTATTGCAACATTCACTCAGTTTTCATTCACTCACTTTATTATACCTGCGGATTTTATGAATTATATAGGTGACGGAATATCTGCCAGCGAAGCAAAACAACACTTTTTTAAATATTACCGCTACATACCGCAAATACCTGTTTTGGTATTCATCGCAACTTTATTGGGAAAATTATTCGGTGTTATCGCTGTATTTGTATATATCGCAATAGGATTATTTGTATATCCTGTATTTGCTTTGGGCGGGGGCCCAAAATATGTTTTAGATTATAATTTCGGTTATATTCTTGCTTATATACCGGCAGTATTTTTTGCCGCATCTATTTTGAAAAACGGTTTTTCAGTAAAAAATATTCTTCAAGCGGCATTTGTTGCTGTTATTACTATTCACTTTATCGGGATACTGTATACACTTCTTTTGGGTAGTCTCAGTAAAACGTCAAATACAATTCTTTTAGGATGGATAATTGCCCAAAGCGGATTAAAAATAATCTATGATTATTTTTTCAGTATTATATCAATATTATTTGCACACATAGTTAAACGTTTCCTGTGGATAACTATGTGTTAATAAGTGTAAATTTTATTTAAAATAAACGCAAAAATATTTATTCAGGGGCTTTCTATAATCGTACGGCTTTATAGATAAGGAGCAAAAATGACATCATCAGAAGCAAAAAAGCAAACAAAAGAAGAATCCCTTGAAGATGAATTTGAAGCGTATTTAAGAAATCAATGTCTTAAAACAACGTTTAACGGTATTGAAATCGAATCATTCAGTTGGTATGAAAAAATGATTGGAATAAAATAAAAACAATTAAATATTAAATGATTGAATAATTAAATAATAAAAAAGAGAAATTTAAATTTCTCTTTTTTATTGACTGAAAGATTTGTAAATGTTAGAATTTGATAAATAAGAAAGGGATAGTCATGTATCATAAATTCAACAGGGCATTTTCACTTGCAGAAACACTTATTGCGCTTGTAATAATAGGTGTTGTTGCAGCAATAACGATTATGGTACTAATCCCTGACACAAAAGGAAAAGAAAGAATTGTAAAACTTCAAAGAGCTTATTCTATATTAGCTAATGCTTATGAAAATACTGCAACTAAATTCGGTCCGATTATAGACTGGGGGACAATTAATTCCGAATCATTCGGTTACACAATAGGAAATAGCATGCGTGTCGCAAAGAATTGCAGTACCGCAACAGATTTAACAACAATAAACGATTGTATTCCCGGATGTCCTAAAATATATACAACCGCAAAAAATTTACTGGATGTTTGTACATCAGGAAACGTTGCTAAATTAATGACAGACGACGGATTTTCTTACGCTTTTCAAATAGAAAGTTCAAGTTGTGATATAAATGTAACAGACAATAGCGAAAAAGCTAATTCAGCATTAAAACAAGTTTGCGGAACAGCAATGACTGATATATTTTCTACAAAAAAAGGTAATAATAAAAATCTGTATGGAGTAGATTTATTTTTGTTTTACATAACAAGAGACGGCATTTATCCTGCCGGTATAGAAGACGATACAAAATTTAAAACTAATGAACCTTCAAAATGTAAAAAAATAATGACCGAGAATATTCCGGGTTGTACAGCAGTTTTCTTGTATGATAAAACAAAAGTAGAAGAATAATATACGTAAATTTCACAGCTCCTGTGTAAAATTTTGTAACGATATGCATAAGGATTAATACTTATGTGTTAATTTTATATAGTTCTGTGGTATTATAAATTTATGTTATCTTGAAAATAAAAAAACTATTGACAATATTATCCTGATATTATAGAATGGACTATTATAAAATAGGTTTAGTAGTAAATAAAAGAGGTAAACGATTATGAACAAAACATTGAAACAAAAAGCTTTCACTCTTGCAGAAACTCTTATTGTAATGGGTGTTATCGGAGTTGTAGCTGCATTAACTATTCCGTCTTTATCAAACAGTACGAATGATAAAGATGTTGTTGCAAAAGTAAGAAAAAATCACACCGCATTGGAAGATGCTTTTGGTAGAATGATTGCAACATACGAAGAATTTGATTCTTGGGGTGCAAATTTAACAACAAATGATTTAGGTAAACGTTTGTTTGGTTCTATGAAATTAACAAAAAATTGTGACACGACTGTTTCCGGTTGTTTCTCAGCTGATGCAAACTTAATAAAGTCAGATGGTTCAACTAGTATAGGTTCATTAAACGGTACAAGTTCTAGTGTATATAGAGTTATACTTGCTGATGGTGCATCTGTTGGTATATTTGTTGATAATGCAACTTGTACAGCTACTGCCGGTTCTAATGTTTCACAAGATTTAAAAGAAATTTGCGGTACTATCCTTGTTGATGTAGATGGTCCTAGCAAAGGTAAATCAAAACACGGTCTTGATTTATTCACATATTACATTACAAAGAAAGGTATTTATCCTGTAGGTACAGCTGATGATACTAAATTTAAATTCAAAGAAGCTTGTACCCAAAAAGGTGCTCCAACAACAGCTACCGGTTCTAATGCTTGTACAGCTTGGGTAGTATACAATGCTAACTTAGATTACAAAAAAGCAGATACTACTGGTAAATGTTTATCTAATACAAATAAAACACTTGATTTCACAACAAACACTTCTTGTGACTAATTTGATATAAATTGAATAATAGAAACAAGAAAGA
>JAFWGJ010000091.1 GCA_017512405.1 bacterium
GAATTAAACCTTTAACCTTACATTTATATAAAGTATTTTATAATTCAATAATTGCCATGTTTTTAGCGTTTTGTTAAGTTTTGTTAAGCTATGCTGTATACTCTGAAATTCAGAAAGGACCATGATATAAGCTATGCTTACACCATGGTAATTCAGTATTTGAACATGTTTTACCGGTTTATAGAAATAATTTAACCTTTTACGGCACCTTCATTTTCACCGGAGATGAAATATTTTTGCATTGCAAGAAAGAAAATTAAAATCGGAATTGTAGATAATATTGAACCGGCAGCTATAAATCTCCAATTTGAGCTAAACATTCCTTGTAAATTATTTACACCAACAGGTAATGTGTACATGGATTCTTTTGTTAGCACAATACTTGGCCATAAAAATTCACCCCAAGAACCTATAAATGTAAATATTGCAAGAACTGCCAAAGAAGGTTTTACCATAGGAAGAATAACTTTCCAAAAAACTTGGAAAACGTTACACCCATCTACAATTGCTGCTTCTTCCATTTCTTTTGGAATTGCCAAAAAGGCCTGACGCATTAAAAATATACCGAATGCACTAACTGCAAACGGCATTACTAAACCTAAATAACCCATGAAATTATTTACAGTATCCATCATATTTAATTTTATAGTTATGAGATAAACCGGTAGCATTATTGCCTGAAACGGTATCATGATTGTTGCAAGTATTGCAAAAAATGTGATTTTTTTACCTGCAAAATTCATTCTTGCAAGCGGGTACGCTGCAAGTGACGAAAGTATTAAATTTAAAATTACTGTTGCACCGGCAACAATCATGCTATTCCAAAAATAAGCCATAAAATCAACTTTTTTCCAAACTCCAATGTAATTTTGAAGTGTAAAATCTGTTGGTATTATTGTTGGCGGGTATGCAAAAATGTTTTCACCGGCACCTTTTAGTGAGGTTGATATTAACCATATAAACGGGAATATTGATAGTAATGAAATTAATATCAATATTGTGTGTGATGTAAATTTTTCAAAAAATCTTTTCATAAAACGCTATTAACCGCCGGGACACATACTTTCCCAGTCAATATCATCTTCATCTTCTCCGGGTTCAGGAATGTCATCTCCGTCTTCAAGCATAAGCATTAGTTGTAATTTCAATTGATGTTTATAATTTTCCCTAGCTTTTTCTATCGTTTTTGCACAAAATGCAAAACTTGGTATTTCTTTTATTTCTATGTAGTGATATGGGTTACCGTTAAAATCTAAATCGGTACCTTCTATTAATGTCCAATTAAGGTTTAAATAATAGTCTAAATCTTTATTCATTTGCAAACTCCTCGCTTAAAGGCTGATTTATCATAACCCCTTCTCCGCCTATAACATCAACTTGTTTCCCGTCAAGTTGTAAATATAGCGGTAAATTTGAATTTAGTTTTACTGTTTTTATTAATTGAAATAATCGTTTGTATATTCCGTCTGTACCGCCACCGTTTTCAAATTCTGAGGTTAAGTTAATAACTACTCTTGAAGGTGTCTCAGTTATTGATATTAAGCGTGTACCTGCGGGTATTTCTGTATATACTCCAGCTTTTTTTTCTTTTTCACTTGGACCGTTTATCAGTGATTTTACAGCAAATTTCAATTGCGAACCATATTCGGGAAGATAATCTCTTTTTACTGCTCTGTATACTTCTTCTCCGGCGGAATTATGAGCAATAAAGAATACGTTTATTGTTTGATATTCCAGTTTATCTTCTTTTTGCGGCTGTTCATTATTTTTTTCGGTTGATGTTTCTTCTGATATTTGTTTGTTATCTTCAATCACATCAGGACTTCCAAAAAATGCCATTTTAACATATATTCCGGCAAGTATTATAACAATTATTAATCCTATTTTTATAAAATTATTCATTACTTACTCCTATTTTCTACTTTCCTCGGTATTCTTCGGAATAAATAATGTTCCGTCAAGGGTTAATTTATCACCTTTTATATCCAAAGTTTTGATTGCAACTTGTGCATTACTGTTATCAAGTATATTAGCTGTAAATTTAAGCGGATTTATCATATTAATTATGTTTGTAATTTGTGTTAAATTTACCGTTTTATTTTTATTTAGCATTGTTATTTCAGAGGCTTGTATTTGTCCGTTCTGAACTTTCATTTTTGCGGCTGCATTTATATTGAATGGTATACTGTAATTAAAAACCGTATTTTGTAAATTTAAAGCAAATAAAAATTTATCATCTTTTAAGTTTACGTCTACGTTTTTCAATTCAAGAAGATTAATATCACCCATTTTTAAATTTATTGATTTAAGTAATTTTATATAATTTTCTGACAAAATTGTTTTTTTTAGGTCTGCTTCCGTTAATTTCATTGAATAATTCATGCCAAAATTTTCTTTAAAACTAACAGTTTTTGTTGTTGCTTTTACGTAATTAAAATCGCATATAGTTGATGCTGAAAATTCAGATAAGTATATTCCATCTAAATTAAGATTTTTACCGTTTATGTCTAATGACTTAAAGCGACCGTCAGCTAAGTCTTTTGCACTAAAAGATTTCATTTTTACTTTGAAATCTTTTGACCCCATTGATTTTCTTAATTCTTTTTTTACTATTGAGTTTGCTATTGCTTGTGATAAAAATGTCATGCCGGTAACATTAGTTAGTATTTTTGTTCCTGTCCATGATAAATCATGCGGTTGAGCGCACATCGATGAAATCTCAGATGCATTAACATTTAATGAAAACGTGAATAAACATAAAAACAAAATTGCTAATTTTTTAATCATCGTTAAATACCTTATTTACATTAATAATGTTATCATTTACATTTGCGATAGCTTTTATTCTATTATTATAAACCAAAATAATTAAATCATCACTTTTCATACTTTTGTTAAGCAAATTTTGTCCATGTATAACTTTTTCAATTTCTTCTGTCGAAAGGGTGTATATTGGTATATTTAGCATATCTATCGGGTTGATTAATTTATTTTGTGTAAAATCTTTATCTGTAAATTTATTCATTTCTGTCGAATTTTGTATTTCAAATTTACCTGATTTTGTCCTTATTAATCTGTACAAATAGCCTCCGCGTTCAAGATTATTTCCCAAATCATTTGCTATTGAGCGGATGTATGTTCCTTTTGAGCATTCTATATCTATTTGAGCTGTTTGAGTTTTATAATTAAATTCTGTTAATTTAATTTTATGGATTGTTACTTTTCTTGGCTGTATTTCAATATTTTTACCTTCTCTTGCGTATTCATATAATTTTTTACCATTTAATTTTATTGCTGAGTATATAGGCGGTAATTGAGTTATTTCACCTTCAAAGTTTTTAAGCTCTTTTTGTAAATCCTCTTTTGTAATTTTTTTATTGCTTTCAAATACAATTTTACCTTCTGTATCGTATGTTTCAGTACTTTTTCCAAATTGAATATATGCAGTATACTCTTTATTGTCAGGTAAGTATTCAATTAATCTTGTAGCTTTACCTATACAAATAGGTAAAACTCCTTCTGCAAATGGGTCCAGGGTTCCTGTATGTCCTATTTGTTTTATTTTTAGTAATTTTCTAAAATAGGCAACAACATCATGTGATGTTTTACCTACCGGCTTATATACATTTAAAAAACCAAACAATTAAACTTCTCCGCGAGAAATTTTTTCTAAAATTTCATTAACTCTTGATCCTCTTTCAATTGAGTTATCTTGAATAAATCTTAGTTCAGGTGTGAGTCGCAATCTTATTCTCTTACCTACTTCATATCTTATTTTTGATACATTTTGATTGATAATATTTACTGATTTTTCTTTTTGTTCCTCTGAGCCGAATACACTGTAAAATACTTTTGCAAAAGAGTTATCGTGGCTTACTTCGACATCAGTAATTGAAACAACTCCTTCCAAACCTCTTATTTCTTTTCTTAGAATTTCAGAGATTTCACGCATTAATTCTTTTCTTACTCTTTCATTGCGTAAACTACTGCTCATATGTCACCTATTAATTACAAACTGGAACGTTCAACTTCTTCTGTGGTTGATACTTCAATAATATCGCCTTCTTGTATATCATTGAATTTTGCAAAAGAAATACCGCATTCAAAACCTTGTGCAACTTCTTTAACGTCATCTTTAAAACGTTTTAACTGGTCAATAGCACCTCTGAATATTTCCTGTCCGTTGCGTACAAGAACTGCGGTTTTATTTCTAAGAATTTTACCTTCAAGGACATAGCAGCCGGCGATTTTTGTTGTTTTACCAATTGTAAATACCTGTCTGATTTCAGCTTTACCAAGTGCAACTTCTTTGATTTCAGGTTCAAGCAATGATAACATTGTTTTTTCCATATCTTCAAGAATTTGGTATATAATGTCGTATTTTTTTATTGTTACGTGTTCTCTTTCGGCAGCTGAAAGTGCATTTGAATCCTCTTTAACGGTAAAACCTAAAATCAGTGCTTTTGATGCGGAAGCAAGCATGACGTCAGCTTCTGATATATCACCTACACCAACGTGGATAATTTTTGTCGCAATTTCATCAGATTCCATTTGTGCTATTGCTTGTGATACTGCTTCTGCTGCGCCGTGTGTATTTGCTTTGATAATTAAGTTTAATTGAGGAATGTTATCTTCACCAGAAACAGCTTCTTTTCTTATGTGTGCCGGTAACATTTCGTCTAAACGCTTAGTGCGTTCTGTTTCTTTACGTTTGTCAATAATAGCTTTCATTTCTTTTTCATTTGCTACGACTTCAAATGCATCTCCGGCTTGTGGAACTTCTGTTAAACCAAGAATTTCCACAGGTGTTGATGGTTCTGCTTCTGTTATCTTTTCGCCTGAATCTGACAATAATGCTCTTACTCGTCCGCAGGCTGTTCCAACAACAACGCAGTTACCTACTTTTAAGGTTCCGTTTTGAACTAATAATGTAGCAACAGGACCTTTTCCTTTATCAAGATTTGCTTCAATTACAACACCTGATGCAGATGCATTTGGATTTGCTTTTAAATCCTGCATATCGGCAACAAGTAAAATGTATTCAAGTAATTCATCTATACCTTGTCTTTGTAATGCTGAAACTTGGCATGTAATTGTGTCGCCACCCCATGCCTCAGGTACAAGACCGTGTTCGGTCAATTGAGTTAATATTCTGTCAGGATCTGCCCCTGCTTTATCAATCTTGTTTACTGCAACAATAATAGGTATTTCTGCTGCCTTAGCGTGGTTGATTGCTTCTATTGTTTGAGGCATAATACCATCATCAGCAGCTACAACCAAAATTGCAATATCTGTTGCTTTTGCTCCTCTTGCACGCATTTCCGTGAAGGCTTCGTGACCCGGAGTATCAAGAAATACAACTTTTTTGTTGTTGTTTAAATAAATCGTATATGCACCTATTGACTGTGTTATACCGCCAACCTCAGTGTTTACTATTTTGTGTTTTGATGCTCTAATGCTGTCTAATAATGTTGTTTTACCGTGGTCAACGTGTCCCATTATACTTATTACAGGAGCTCTTGAC
>JAFWGJ010000092.1 GCA_017512405.1 bacterium
GGTATTGAAAGTGTAAAAATAACAGAATTGATAGAGCTCGCAAAAGAAGAAATGCCTGGTTTTGAGGAGGAATTTGAAAAACAAAAAGTTAAGATACGTGAAGTTGCAGACAAAATTGCGTTAATAGATAGAACAAATGTGGAATTAATACAACATAGTCTGACAATGTCAGATAAAATGTTAGATATAATAATGAGTGCCGCAATGCCGCAAAAGGACAATTACGACAGGCATGGAAAGAATATCGATAATAGTGAACTAAGCATAGGTTCCATAGTGGAAGACGCTTAAAAGGAGTTTAAGATGACCATTAGTAAAGCAATGAATATTTCCCTAACGGGATTAAAAGCAAACCAATCAGCGTTAAATGTTGTATCACACAACATTGCAAATATGAACACGGAAGGCTACGTTAGACAACGTGTTAATTTTGCTGAGGTGAGAACGCCTGTTAACGGTAATAACAGTGTAGATGCTCAAATAGCATCACTTTGTGGTGTAAAAGTTGCGGGAATATCAACTGCTGCTAATGATTATATGAATAATTATTATCGTTCTCAATTATCAAATGCAGATGGTTTAGCTGCTGAGGCTGATACAGCCGCTCAAATAGCAAATCTTATGGATGAGCTTGCAGGCAGTGGTCTTGGAGATACTTTTAATGAATTCTTTAATTCAGCTAATGCATTAAGTCAAAATCCTACTGATTACAGTTTAAGAATTAATTTTGTTGAAAAAGCAAAAACAGTTGCGGATAAATTTAATTTAGCTTATACAAACATACAGAATTTAAAGAGTTCAAAAGTTGGTGACGGCACTCAGGAATCTGCGAATGCATCACAAGCCGGAACTTATGTAAGTCAATTAAATGATGATTTGAAAACATTAGAAACCGTAAATAGGCAAATATCAGAAAATCCTGCTGATGCAAGTCTAAAATCTCAACGTGACCAGTTGCTTGCAGATATAGCAGGTTTGGCAAATGTAAGAACAGCTATTAATGAGTCAGGTACTGCAAGTGTATTTTTAGGCAATAATGATATACTATTAAGCAGCAGTTTAATGGGTGAATTTAGTATTGACGCAAGCGGAAGTATTAAATTTACGAATGAAGATGGAACGGTTAAAGATGTAACACCTGATTTGAAAGGCGGTAAATTAGGCGGTACGTTAGCAGGTGCATCAGCGGTGGATAATGCTTTAACAGGTATAAATACATTGGCAGAAGCATTTGCAACAGTAATGAACGGTATTCAAAAATTCAGCTCAGGTGATATTGCAGCTGCATCGTATAACAGAGCAACAGACCGTTTGGTATTATCAACTGAAGACTTATTTACAACAAGTGATGGCAGCGGAACTTTTACCGCAACAAATATCAAAATAAATGATACAGTTTATAATGATCCGGATTTGGTTGCAGCAGCAAGAGTTGATACATCTGTTACAGACTGGGAAAGATCCGTTGGTAACGGTGATAATGCTCTTGAATTTTATATGTCGCAATCAACAAAGGTTCCGTCTTTGGGTTATTTAACATTGAATGATTATATAAGATCTTTATCAACAAAAGCGGCACTTGATGCCGGAACAAAACAAAATGAAGCGGATATTCAAGCATCTGTTGCAGATGGAATACAAGGACAAATTCTAGCAGAAACAGGTGTAAACCTTGACGAAGAGCTGACAAATATGTTAATATATCAGCAAGCATATAATGCATCAGCAAGAGTATTTGCAACTTGCGTTCAAGTATATGATACGCTGTTAGAACTGGGAAAATAAACCTGTTTAAATAAGCAAAAAGGATTTTGTATATGAAAGAGGTGATTTATGTCAATAGGAAGAGTTTCAACATACCAGTTAAATAAAGCTTTTAGCAACCAAATAAATAATACGCAGTCGAAATTTAATAAATTATCAAATCAAATTTCGTCAGGTATTAAAGTTGGTTCAATGACGGATGATCCTGTTGCTGCCGGAAGTATAATAAAGGCGAATAAACAATTAGAGGATATAAATACATATGTATCAAATATAAAATCTGCAGATTCAGAATTATCAGTTGTAGATAATACGTTAAAGTCTATTAATGATCAATTGGCAAAAGCTCACGATGTTGCAATGCTTGTTTCAAACGGTGCAACGAGTGTAGATAGTGTAAAAGCTTATCAAAGTGAGTTAGATGCAATTATTGACAATATAACAAAACTTGCAAATACAAAATATAATGACAGTTATTTATTTTCAGGTACAAGAACCACAACTTCTCCATATACCCAAAGCGCAGAAGGTCTGAAATATGACGGAAATGATGAAAAACGTTCAACTCTTATTGGTGAAAACAAAGTTCAGGATATAAGTTTTATCGGTATGGATGTTTTTGGAGAAGCTGCATTTACCACAGATTCAGAAGGCGTTATAACTTTTGATGATGCAAACAGCTCTGGCATGTTTGGTGCCTTGTATAAATTAAAAGCTGCAATGCAGGACGCTGAAAATGTTGATTTTGATAATGTTCAGGCAGCAATGGGTGAACTTGATGACAATATAAGCGTTGTAACCGGAAACAGAACAAGAGTCGGTGCAATGGGTGAAGTATTTGATGATATGCTTGCAACTTATGGAAATGATACAATAAATTTAACTGAATTACGTTCTAATTTACAAGATACGGATTTATCGAGTGCTATTTCCGATTGGTATTCTTTGTATCAATCAATGCAGGCATCTTATTCAATTATGTCGCAGTCTATGCAAGCAACGTTATTGAATTATATATAATTCTAAATAAAAAATCTCACATTTGTGAGATTTTTTATTTTGTCATGTTGACTTAGTAAAAAACATCATTAAATAAATAATGCAAACAGATGAGTAAATAAATGGTAAAATGCACGATAATAGACTTGTGAGAGTGTAATTATGCCTTTTGTTTACAGACTGCAAAAAGTACTTGATTTTAGAATTCGCAAAAAAGAAGAACAATTGCTTGTACTTCAAAAAGCTCAGCAAGCCTTATATGAAGCTGAGGCGGATATTCAAAGAAACAACGAGGAAATAGCTGTTACAAAACAAGCACAACGCCAAGCTGATTACACAATGATGGAAGCTTATGATACATATTTACACCATCTTTGGGAAAAAGGCGAACAGTTGGAAATTGTAAGACAGGAAAAAGCTCAAATAGTACAGCAGGAAGTTCAAAAACTTGTGGAACTCGAACAGGCAGTAAAAGTACTTGAAAAACATAAGGAAAAAAACAAGGATGCTTACATAGCCGAACAAAAGGCAATAGAATTGAAAAATATGTCAGAATTAGGCGTTCAAAGATATTTTCAACAGACAAGAGAAACAAGAGAAGAACAGGAAATTTTGGAACAATACCAAAAAGAGTTAGAGGAAGATAACAATGGATATTAAAGCAACACAACTTAAAAATACCCGAATAGATGAAACAATGACTTCTAATATTAGAATGTCTCCAAAAGTTGCTGAAAACGGAAAAACTTTTATTGATGAAATGTTTGATATGCCAAAACTTCCGGCTGAAAATGCTTCAAAAAATGTTGCCGAAAATAAATCTTCCGCAAAATCTGCTGATTCAAACAGTAAAAATTTAGAATTTATATCTCAACCGCAAAGTAGTTTTGCAAAAACAATAAAAAATGAAAAATTGACAATTCAAGAACGACAAGCATTACATAAAGCTGCGGAAAAGGAACTTGTTGATGAAATTGTGCTTATGAATAATAAACAAAATGTTGAAGTTAAAAACTCAGTAAAAAATGATTTGAATAAAGCACAAGTTTCAGTAGCAAAAAAATCTGATAATCAAATCGAAGAAGAAAATAAAGAGGTAAATTCTGAAATAAAAGATTTTGATAAGTTTAGTTCAAAACCTGAAATTAATAATACTAATTTTGTAAATTCTAAGGAACTGGAACTTGCAGAAGCTATTGAGAATGAATTAATTTTACCTGAACAAAATAAAATTGAAGAAATTATAGGTAAACCTGAAAATTTAGAAAAATTTGAAGATTTAAAATTAGAAGAAATTGAACAACCTGAGATTGTACAGATAAAAGAATTTGAAAGTGAAGAAATCAAACCTCAGGCAATAGAAAAGTTCGAGCAACCTGAAATTGCACAAGTAAAAGAATTCAAAAACGAAGAAATCAAACCACAAGCAATAGAAAAGTTTGAGCAACCTGAAATTGCACAAGTAAAAGAATTCAAAAACGAAGAAATCAAACCACAGGCAATAGAAAAGTTTGAGCAACCTGAAATTGCACAAGTAAAAGAACTCAAAAACGAAGAAATCAAACTACAAGCAATAGAAAAGTTCGAGCAACCTGAAATTGCACAAGTAAAAGAATTCAAAAACGAAGAAAATAAGCCTCAAGCAATTGAGAAATCAGAACAAACGAAAGTTGCACAAGTAAAAGAATTTAAAAATGATGAAATAAAACCACAAAAATTTGAAAAAATCGAACAACCAAAAGTTGCGGAAGCTAAATCTGAACAAATTATTGAGGATGAAGTAATTCAGGAATTTAAAAATTTTGAAAAACCTGAAAAAGTTGAATTTGTTGAAAATCTTATAAATAACAGTAAAATTAACGAAAAATTTGACAAAAAATCTGATAAAGCTGTTATAAGTAAGATATCAGATGCTATCAAACCGGAAGCGGTTAAAGAACCTGAAAAAGTTGGTAAAATAAAAGATATCGCAGAAGAAGTTAATATAAAACCTGTTGAAATGAAACCATTACCGGCAGAGAATATTAAAGTAATAAAAATGGAAGTGGTAAATCCTTTAACAGATTTGAATAATTCATTAAATACGACTAAAACATCTGATATTGTTAAATTCATAGATGCTAACCTTTCAACCGAATCTGCGAAAACTTCAAAAAGCAGTACTGCAAAAAAAGCAGAAAATGCAAAAAAAGCAGCAAGTGAAAAAGCTATAAAAATGACAGAAGCAGATGCAAAATTCTTCAATAATTTAATAGAAACAAATCAACAAGTTATTGAAGGAACAAAGAGTGCAGAGCAGATTAATAATAATGTGTTAAAAGATGTGGAAACAGCACAATCAGCTCAGGTTTCAAAAACATTATTAAATGCATTAAAAGAATCACAAGAAACAAATAAACCTTTCCATATAGATTTTGACAAGGATGTTTCGGTAATTTTAAGAGTTGGTAAAAATGGTCAGATTTCAGCAGACTTTATTCCTGGAGATGAAGCTGTGGAACAATATTTAAAAGCAAATATACCGTTATTAAAACAAAAATTTGCCGATGAAGGTATAGAATATGACAGTTTGTCATACCGTCAAAACAAGAAAGAAAGCAACGAAGAGAGAGAAAAACATAATAGAGGAAATAAAAAGGAGAACGGATATGAATGATTCATTTGTAACAGCGCTTAATACGCAAAAAACGACAACAGAATGGATGAACGCCCTTACAACCAACATGACAAACATGTATACACCCGGTTTTAAGGAAAATAAAGTCAATTTTAAGACTTTCTTAGGCGGTGCCGTTCTAGATAGATGTGACAAAAATTTCGGACAAGGTAAATCAACACCTGGTACGGCAAATGCAAACCTCTTTTTAGAAGGTGAAGGATTCTTCGTAACACGTACAAACGAAGGTAAAGTAATTTATACAAGACACGGTGAATTTGATTTTGACGCTGAAGGTGTTTATAAAAATAAAGACGGTTTCACTGTTCAAGGTTATATTTTGAACGACAAAGGCGAAATTATGGCAGGCACAAAATCGCTAAGTGCTGACCTTTATGAAGAAACAATTACAAAAGGCGGTGCTTTAGATGTTCCTACAACAAATATTAAATTGTGTATTGATCCAAATAACGTTAAATATTTTGGTAAATACGACGTTTACGAAATAAAAAACGACGGTACTTTATACGGTAAAGCAGATGGCGGTAAAAAGAAAGTTCCTTTGTATAAAATTGCAACAATGAGCTTTCACAATAAAAACGGTTTATATGAAATCAAAGACGGTCAATTTGTAGAAACAGAAGAATCAGGACGTCCTGTTTTAGGCCGCGGTGAAATTCGTTCAGGCTTGTTAGAATTATCAAATGTAGGCTTTAAAGATAATATTGCTAACTATCAACAAGCCAAAGTTCAAATGGAGCTTGCAAATAAATTGATTTCATCACAAAAAGAATTGTTACAAGAAGCTATAAGATTAGTTTCATCATAGTAATTACTCGGAATGGAATGGTTCCGTATGGTAGAGTTAGTTTGCAGAAAATTACGGTAAACAGGCAAATATATATTGCCTTGTTTACCGTGGCAAAATTTAAATTTTTTAGAGTAAATTCAAGTACAAGAGGGTATAACAGGCACCCTCTTTTTTTTGTTTACATTCCGCATTAAATTTGAAAAAAATAATTTAATATGTCATAATAGCATACATTAATCGGAGTGAGGTAGAATTATGAAAAAATTTGCAGCAAGTTGTTTATCTGTTTTAATGATATTTTTAAATTTTTTACCTGCGATTGCAGCTATGCTTAATTTAAGCGATATAGATTCAAATTATTGGGCGTCAAAAGAAATTAATTATGTAGTTGAAAATGAAATTATGCGGGCTGATAAAAACGGTTACTTTTATCCTGATAATTCCGTTACTCGTATTGAATTTGTTCATTCTTTATTAAAAGTTCTTTCAAACGATAATTTGGATGTCAGAATTAAAAATCAATTTAAGGATATAAAAATAACCGATGCTTATTATTCGGATGTTCTTCGTTCGCAACAATTGGGACTTGTATACGGTTATCCCGATAACACATTTAAACCTAATAAAATTCTTTCACGAGCAGAAGTTACATCAATTATGAGTCATATAACAAAGGATATTTCAACTGATTTAGATATTCTTGATAAGTTTAGCGATTACGAAGATATACCACAATGGGCAAAATATGTTTATGCAAAAGCGATAAAATATGGTTTATATGTAAATTATCCGGATGAAACGGTTTTATCTCCGAATTATGACCTGACAAGAGCTGAGGCAGCCGTTTTATTATACAAATTATCTAAAAAACTTAATTTGGTAAAAACTCAATATAAAAGTACACCAAAGGAAAAAGTGTTACGTAATGAGCACTTAAACGTTTCAGATAAAGCACCTTGTAATGGTGTTACGGTAACAAATTTAAGAAAAATTATTTTAAAAAATAACGTACTGCAAATTTCGTTTGACGAACGATATTGGTCAAAAAAATCAAATGCCGGTGATATTGTAAAATTTGTATTTAAAGACGGTGTATATACGGAAGAGAGTACACTTGTTATACCGCAAGGTTCAACTTTAACGGCAGAAGTAACGCATATTCAAAAACCAAAATGGTTTAATAAAAATGCAAGAGTATCCATGAAATTCAGACAATTAACAGTTCCAAGCGGACGTACATATACTATTGATGCTGATCCGTTCACTAAAGACGGCACCTTAAAAGAAGGTCCATGGATGACATTTGCTAAAATTATGGGTTGGACATTTGGTTTGGGTGCGGTTGGAACCGGTGCAGGTATAGGCTTTGCTTTTATTCCTGCTGCAACTGTAATAGGTAGAGGTATTGCAATAGGTACCCCAATTGGTTGTAGTGTAGGTCTACTTACCGGCTTTATTACTCCTGGATTGCATTATAGAACCAAAAAAGGAGAAAATATTTTGATTATTTTAAATAATGATACAAGCATTTATAATGAATAGTTTTATGATACCTTATAAAATAATCTCGTTAGGTATAACAATTTTGTCCACTTGGATATAGGAAAAATTCTTTTGATAAATAAAATAAGAAAGTAAAGTAAAAAATATTTTGTTAATCAAAAGGAGAAATTATGAAAAAATTATTATTGGCATTAGCTCTGACAATGTCATTATCAGCAACTTCGGCTTTTGCTGATTGTGGTTGCCCTGTTCAAAAAGATGATTGCGGTTGCGTAAAGAAACCAAAATGCGAAAAACAATGTAATAAGCCTGATTGTGCAGAGTGCGCAAGAATGGCAAAAGAAAGTTTTTCTGATTGCAGAGATCAAAAAAGAGAAGAATTATATTGCAGATTGAATTTGGATTCATGCCAACGTGATCAGGCAATGGATATAGAAAACAAATATGAATCTGATTTGGAATGCATTCACGATAAAATAAAATCAGACCACAAGTCTTTATGTAAAACTTTGGGAAGGTCATGCCTTGATAAAGATGCCGTAAAAAACAATGAACAACTTTTAAAAGAAGATTTTAAAGAATTAAAAGCCAAATTAAAATGCATGGATAAAGAGTTTAAGTCAATATTAAGATGTGAACAAAAATCAGAATACAGAAAAATTAAACGCGAAATGAAATACAGATTAAAACATGCTAAAAAATATTGCTGCAAGCCAAAATGCAATTGTGAAGATTAATAATTTTGCAAGTGATGAAAACCAGTAATAGCGCGGCTTTTAAAGGCCGCGCTATTTTATTAACAAATGTTAAAATAATCTTAATAAAAAAAGCAATTTTTTAACAAAAATAAACTTTAATAAGTATAAGGATATTAAAAGAAATGACAAACGGTTTAACATCAACAACAAATTTTATTTCTCAAAAAATAGATAGAAAAGCAATTGATTCAGTAACAAAAGCAATTTTTGAACGTGCAGCTTCAAAATCAGTTCAACCTCAACAAGCATCAACAAATGAAGTAAAACCTACTTCAAATTCAATAAATATGGATCTTTACAAATCATCAGTTCAAAATGATGTAATGTCAGATGCAAGAAAATCAGTAACATCATCAGCAAATCCTTTTGCAGCAGGTTTATTAACAACACAAGCAACACAAGCAGCAGCTTCAACAAGTGCAACAGAAGCTCAAGCAGGTGCAAAAGCTATTTCTTCAAATGCAACAGTAAAAGCTCCTCGCAGAAGAGTTTCTGATTCAATGGCTTTACAAAACAGCATGTATACATCTGCTATCAGAGAATCAATGATGATTCAAGCAAAAGAACAAATTTCAGGTAACAATGACTTAATGTCAAGATTACAATTCTTGAATTCTAAAAAAGCAGTAAGTTTATATCCTGCTAAACAATTCTAAAAAGATTTTATACTCTCTCTCTTAATATCCTCGTGTTTATTTAATGTTTGCCAATAAGTTTGGCAAACTTTTTTTTTATGTAAAAGTCTTGGATTTCTTCCACGCTCGGAAAGTTTCGCCTACGTGCTTTGCACTGGTCGGCTCAATTTCCTCGCTATCCGGCATAGATGCCATACAGAAATCCGCTGGTAAACTTTTTCTTTGTGTAAAGATATGTAACAAATTTTACCATGCTTGAAATCGACCGTAAAAAAAATACTTTATATAAATACGAGAGGAATTAAACGAGAGTTAATTCAAAGTAAGTTTTTTTTAACACACACACTACACACTAACCTACCACACACTAACCTTCTACACACGAGGAATTACAAAAAAAATTCCGAACCACTTATTTTAAGTGGTTTTTTTTTTGCGAAATTTTATTAACGGCGTCTTTTTCCATTTTAAGATTAATTTCTTGGCTTAAATTGGCAAAATTTATAATACTTTCGTAATTACCGCTTCGTTGTTCGGCAATAAATAATATTACATTATCTAATAATTGGCAGAATGTTTCGGATGTTATTCTTTTATTTTCATAATCTTCCGTAACTTCCAGTAAATACGGGAATGTTTCATACATATTACTGTTTTTTATTGCTTGTATACGTGTTTTAATTTCTTCATTTTCAAAATTGGCAGTTGATATTTTTATATAGTAGCCTGCTGTAATTTTCATTGAGGATAATAAATTTTCCGGAGATAGCCCCGAATTTATCATCTTTAGATAATATTTTTTAAAACTTATAAAAATTTCATTATCTTTTGGAATGATACCGTTTTTTTGTATTGATAAAAAGTCAAAAAGAAAATACTTAAATTTTCTTTCCATATCCGCATTTTTAAATAGATTTAAAATATCCTGCCATAATTCATAGCCTTTTTCGCTATTATTTTTAATAAAGCTTGAAATAAGTCGTATTTGATTAAGGTTAGGGTTATTACAATTTAAGCATTGATATAATTCAAGATTATCAATATTTGAATTTTCAAATATGTATGTGATTACTTGAATATGCTTTATTTGGTCAAAAAGTTGAATCGCTGAAATATTATTCATTTTTATTTTTGCCCAAAATAAGTGAAGAGTTTTAAACATAGGATGTTCTTTCTCTTCGGGAGTCATTTTTCCGTAATTTACTATTTTTTCATAGATATTTTTTTCGTAACCGTTTAACTGTATTTTTGTACCAAAATCATTAAATAAATATCTCTTTTTTATTAATGCAATAGCATGTTCGTTTTTTTTATTGGTCAGTTTATAGCATTCACAAATGGCATGCAGTAAAAGAGATAATGAAATAAGTCTTTTTAATCCGTCAATAATAACAAAAGAATTGTCATCTTTTTTTTGTAAAAAAATTACTCCATAAAAAACGTGCTCTTTTGTATCTTCATTTTCTATTAACATTTCTAATAAATCCGCAGGCATTTCATAATCTGCGGAAAAATCCGTTGAATAAAAAGCCTGCGTTTTATGTATAAGTTCCGATAAATTTTGTGTTATTTTTTTCATAACTAAACATTAAGTACAAATCCGCCGGAATCAGCGTTTTTAAGATTTTCACCATCTATTTTTGCTCTAAGATTTTTAATGTATTTATATACATAATCTCTTGGCAAACTCAATAATGTTGCTAAATCTTTTGCATAAACCACTTTGTTTCTGTTTTTCAAGAAGAAATCAAATACCATTTGTTCTCTATCAGTAAGAGCTTTCTTAAATACAATTTGAACATCTTCTTGTAATGATGTTTCAGTTTCAGAAATTTCAATAATAGGTTTTTCCGGTTGAACTGAAACCTCTTTCACTGCTTTTTCAACAGGTTTTGGTTCTTGTTTTGGAGTTTCCTTTTTAACCTTTTTTGTAGGTTCAACAAGACGTGCTTCTGATACTATTTCATGTTCTTTTTCAATAGAACGTTCAGCAATAGATGCAATTCTTTCAGTTTTTGTCAATGACATATCAGAATATGAGGTATATGGTTTACCTTTTAAAACTATATCAACAATATCATTTGTTTTTTTTGTTTCTTCTATTTGTTTCCCTAATCTTGCAGCATATTCTTCCAGTGTAATCTTTTCTAACGAACTTCTCCATTGTTTTATTTCTTCTTTAGTCAAATACTCTGACATTATCTCCTTATACTCCTTTTTATAATAAATGCTATTTATATTTCTCTGTATTA
>JAFWGJ010000093.1 GCA_017512405.1 bacterium
ATTTGCATTAATTTGAAATAATTGATGACTGAATTGAATGAAAATTTTATAAACTTATGCAAAACTATATTCTCCTTATTTATTTTGTTTTTTCTTATCTTCTTTTTGTGTTTTTCTGAACCAATAGTAAACCGCTCTTGCAACTCTGTATGAACTATGTCTTACAAGACCGTTTTTATTCTCTTCGATTAATTTCTTTTCTACAATATCAACATTTATATTTTGTTTATCTAATTCAACCGGAAATTGTCCGCATTGAGCATATTTTTCGGATATATTTTCAGGCAGACTGTTATTTACAAGTACTGCATCCACTAATTTATCGCTTCCTGCGTGTTTGTATAGAGCATTCAAATGGTCTGAAACTGAATAATTGTCGCTTTCTCCGGGTTGAGTCATAATATTGCATACATATATTTTTTTTGCGTTTGATTTTGTTATTTCTTCTGAAATTTCTTTTATTAATAAATTAGGAATAACACTTGTATATAAACTTCCGGGACCAAGAATAATTAAATCTGCATCTTTTATTGCTGCAATAACTGATTCTAATGCTTTGCAATTTTCAGGTTCTATAAATAATCTCTTAATTTTTTTATGTGCCTCTGGTATTTCTGATTCACCATGAACAACAGTTCCGTCTTCAAATTCAGCTGCTAAACGCATATCATCAAGAGTTGACGGTAAAACGCGGCCTCTTATTGATAATACATTCGAAGATGCTTGTATTGCGCTTACCATATTACCTGTAATTGCGCATAATGCAGTGATAAATAAGTTACCAAAACTATGACCTTCCAAACCTTCACCGGATTTAAAACGGTATTGAAACAATGTAGTTACTAAGTCTTCGTCATCAGCCAATGCTGCTATACAGTTTCTTATATCACCGGGAGGCAGTACACCCATTTCTTCTCTTAATCTGCCTGAGCTTCCGCCATCATCTCCTACTGTTACAACAGCAGTTATGTTATTTGTAATTTTTTTAATTCCCTTTAATAGCATTGAAAGACCGGTACCTCCGCCAACGGCAACAATTTTGGGTCCTCTGTTTAATTTTCTGCGCATGTATAAAGTTTCTAAAAGAGTGCTTTTTTCTCTTTCATTGTGAATATCTAATATAGATAGATTTGTTTTTTGCCATCCTTTAAAAAATAAATATCCGCCAAACAGTATTATTATTACAGATAATATGTTTGTATTAACCATAATAGCTATTTTTCTTATAAATTCCATTATGAAATAAACCGGTCTGAGATTAAACAATATCATTAAGCCTATTGTTATAAATAATGAGCCTAAAAATATTAAAGCAAACCATCTTTTTACTTCTAATCCGGGTAACAGCCAACCGGCTTCTTTTATTTGATCTCTTATTGTATTCCTAATCTTATTCATATTTCGTGCCTTTTATTTTAATTTATTATACCCAGCCTGAATTCTTTACTTTTATGTAATTTACAGGTTCAGGTGTGATTATTTCTCTTGCATTTTTTATTATTTCAAGAGAATTTTCATATTTATTTGTAAAGTGTATTGTATCTGCGTTAACTATTGTTTTTCCGCCAATGTTGTTATCAATTTCACTTGTTGATAACAGATGTTTTAATCTTTCAATATTATATTCAAGATTTGAATTATCCTTTGCTGAAAAGTCAATTGTACCGTCAGAATTGTATGATTTGTCAAGGAAAATTTCCTCAGCAACCGTAATATCTGCGTGTTCTGCGACTTTTTGAGTAATATCACCGGATGCACCATAATATACAAGCCAAGAAGAACATTTTTTAATTGCTTTTGCAATTGCGCATGCAAATGTAAAATCTGTTGCAGCTTGTTTATACATTGCACCATGTGGTCTTACGTGTTCTATTTCCAATCCATAAGTTTTTGCAAATGACATAATTGCCCCTACTTGATATATTACAAGGGCTTCAATTTCTTCTTCAGAAAGTTGTGTTTCTCTGTATCCGAAACCTTGAATATCATTAAAACCAATATGAGCACCTATAACAATATTATGTTCTTTTGCTTCGGTTAAAGCTCTTTTTATTACTATTGGATCGCCGGCATGAAAGCCGCAAGAAATGTTTACTGAACTTATGTAGTCCAGTAATTCATATTCCGCATCGTTTTTGTATACACCGAAACTTTGTGCTAAATCACAGTTAAAATCAATGTTTTTTATTTGTTTTTTTTCTAAAATTTCTTGCATGATAATATTCCTCTATTCTGGTTATATTATACATAATCAAGATTTTTATGCTATACCTTTATAAATAATTTATATTAAAATCCTTTAATACTTCATTTATCATATACAGTGAACCGCAAATAACGGTTATTCCGTCAAAAATCGGTAATTTACCTTTATATTCTTTTGAAGAATATTTGCAAACGGAGGATAATTCTTCATAAGTAGCGGAGTTTCCGTGATTAAAATGATTAAAGTATATTTCATCACCATCTTTGAATAACAAATTTATCATTTGAGGGTAATCTTTATTTCTCAAACAACCAAAAATAAAACGTAAATTTTGATTTTTAAAATAAATATCTAAATTTTCTCTTAATGCTTTTATCCCGTTTGGATTATGTGCTCCGTCAATTAACACCTTTTTATCTTCAAAATATTCAAATCTTCCGTGATGAACTACATGTTTTAAAGCTTTTTTGATAGTTGTTTCATCAATATTATGCAGGGTAGTTTTAATTGCAGTTAGTGCTAAATTCAGATTTTCTTTTTGATAACTACCTTTTAGGTTTAATTCATAATTTTCAAAATTTTCAGCAACAATTAATTGATTATTGCTTGATTTTGCTTTTATAACATCAAAACCTTTATTTGTTTTGCTTGTAATAACCGGGCAATCAGGTTTTATTATTCCGCATTTTTGTTCTGCTATTTCTTCTATTGTTTTACCCAGCCTTTCTGTATGGTCAAAATCAATTGAGGTAATAATTGAACAAAGGGGATTTTTAATAATATTTGTTGAATCGTATTTCCCGCCCAAACCTACTTCTATAACTGCATAATCAACATTATTTTCGGCAAAATATTCAAACATTACAGCAGTTAGTATTTCAAATTCCGTCAGATGAATATTGTTTTCTTCCGCAAGTTTATTTATTTTAAATATCTTTTGGGCAAAAACATTTTCGTCTATTTCTTTATTGTTAATTTTAATTCTTTCCGTGTATCTGAAAAGATGCGGACTGGTAAAAAGTCCTGTTTTATATCCGGCTTCTGTTAAAATAGTGCTTATAATTGAGCAGACAGAACCTTTACCGTTGGTTCCCGCAACGTGAATACATTTTAACTTATCCTGCGGGGATGCAAGTATATCAAGTATTGCTGTGATTCTATCAAGTCCCAAATTAATATAAAATTTTCCTTGTGAGGTTAATAAATCTATTGCTTCTTGGTAATTACTCATTTGCCGCCACTTTTTTTAATTGTTCCACAATATTTTTTGTTGCATCAAGTTTGGCTAAATTACCTGCATTTTGTTGAATTGTCGACAATTTTTCAGTGTTTGAAAGTAATTCGTCAATTTTTGCAAATAAATTTTCCGAATTTGTTTCATCGTCTTCCAAATACAGGCATGCATTTTTATTTAAGAGTGATTTGGCATTTTTTCTTTGATGATCCGCAGCTGCATAGGGATATGGAACTAAAATGGAGGCAATAGAACAAGCACAGATTTCTGATAAACTTAAAGAGCCTGCTCTTGAAACAGCTATGTCAGTTGATTTTAATACTTCTACCATATTATCAAAGAACGGTCTTACAATTAAGTTTTTGTTTAATTCATAATCAGGATATATTTCTTTTAGTTTTGAAAGCGTGTAATCGTAGTGCTTTGCACCAGTTTGAAAAATTATTTGCACATCATATTTGTCAAAGATTTGTTTCAAACATCCAATTGCTGCATCATCTATTGATTTTGCACCTTGTGAACCTCCCATAATACAGATGGTAGTTTTGTTTTCAATTTTCAAAATTTTTCGTGCATCTTCCTTTGTTAGTGTTGAAAAAGTTTCTCTTATGGGATTTCCATTTACATAAATATTGTCGTTTTTTATGTTTTTAACAGAATCTTCAAAGGCAACAGAAACAGCTTTTGCCATAGGTGCTACAAATTTTGACACAATTCCAGGTTGTGCATCACAATCGTGAATCATATAAGGAGTTTTGACAATATTTGATGCAAATAGTGCTGGGGCAGAAACATAACCTCCTGTTCCTAAAATTGCATCAGGTTTAAATCTCCATAAGTAATACAGCGCTTTCCAATTTGCAAGTTCAAGTTGTATTCCCCATTTTATAAAAGAAAAACTTACTTTTCTTGGCATACCTGTAACTTTAATCGGTAAAAATTTAAATCGAGCTTTTTTAACTATTTGATATTCCATATTATCAGGATTACCAATATAATATATATCTTTTGTGCTTTCTTCTTTTCTTAGAGCCTCAGCAACAGCAATTGCCGGATAAATATGTCCGCCTGTGCCTCCTCCTGTTATAAAATAGGTGTATTTTTTGTTACAAGAATCTGACATTAGAATTTACCCTTATTTTTTTAACTCGTTTTTTAGAAATATTTAGTAAAACCCCAACCATCCACAATGATACCATTAATGAAGAACCTCCATAACTTATAAATGGTAAAGGCACACCGGTTGCAGGTAAAAATGATGTTGCTACCGATATATTCAAAAATGCTTGAAACCCGATTGAAAAAGTTATGCCGACTGCAAGAAGTTTCCCGTACATATCAGGGCAGCGCGATGCTATTATTAGACCTCTATGAATTAAAGTCCAAAAAAGTCCGATAACAAGAATACATCCAAGCCAGCCCAATTCTTCGCCAATTACTGCAAATATAAAGTCAGTATGGGATTCAGGAAGCCAATACAATTTTTGTTTTGAATTTCCAAATCCGACTCCCCAAAAACTTCCCGCTGCAAATGCCGTTAATGCTTGTATAATCTGATAACCGGAGGTGAGTGCATATTGTTCCGGATTTAGCCAAGTTGTAATACGTGTTAATTGATATGGTTTAATAAAAACCGCCAAACCGTTTAAAGCTGTTGTAATCATAGTAACTGCAAATGCTAATCCTGCTGCACCAAGTGTTACAATAAGTTTTAACGGACCACCGGCACTAAGCCAAATAATTAAGGATGTCATTCCAAGCAATACAACCATACTTAAATTCGGCTGTTTGTAGATTAATGCAACCATAATCAACACGGGTATAAAATAAACCCATTTTGTGTTTTCAAAAATTTTGCTGTTTTTGTAAAATGCGCTTGCCATGAGTAATACTACTGCAAATTTTGCAAATTCCGACGGCTGTAAATTCGTAAATCCCAAATTTAACCAGCGTCGGGATTCATTAACTGTAACACCTAACGGTGTAAAAGCTACCAAAATCAATGCAACAACTACTGCTATTGTGATTGGCATCGTCCATAAAATCAAATTTTTATAATCGTAATTTATAAAAAATTTCATACCAATAATTCCGATGATAAGAAAAAATATTTGAAATAAAGCATAGTGAGCTGGGTTCTGACCAAG
This sequence comes from bacterium, assembly GCA_017512405.1. Classification (GTDB taxonomy): domain Bacteria; phylum Cyanobacteriota; class Vampirovibrionia; order Gastranaerophilales; family Gastranaerophilaceae; genus UBA6984. The sequence goes on from JAFWGJ010000093.1 coordinate 5,588, forward strand.
TTCCATGCACTTAGGGGCACTTGCTGAAAAAATCGAAATTATACCAATAGTCACCAAAAACGCTACCACCACCATAACAGTTTTGTCAGGTGGAGTTAAAATTACACTTTGTTTAGGAGTATATGGAACTTCTTGCTTAGGATTATACTTTTGATAGGACATATTCTTTAAAAACTTTTCCTCGTTCTTCGTAACCGCTGAACATATCAAAACTTGCACAAGCCGGTGATAACAATACAACATCAGGATTAAAGGATAATCCCTTATCTATTGCACTTTGAAGAGTTTCTTCAAAAATTATATTTTCAAATTCGTTTTGTTTTAAATTTTCTTCAAAACGTTTACCCGCTTCACCGATTAAAATAACTGTTTTAATATGGTTTTTAACTGCTTGACAAAATTCTTTTAAATCGGTGTTTTTATCTCTGCCGCCTGCAATTAAAACAACATTTTTATCATTAAATGAGTTTATTGCAACAATTGCGGATTCAGGGTTTGTTGCTTTTGAATCGTTGTAAAATTCTGTATTTCCAATTTTTGCAACATATTCAAGTCTGTGTTCCGGAACTTTAAATGACATAATTGCTTTTTTTATGTTTTCATTTGAAATACCTTCAATTTTCGCTACAATTATTGAACACATTACATTTTGATAGTTATGATGACCAATTAGCGGACATTCTTCAAGTGAAATTATTTCTTCGGTTTTACCTTTTCTTGTAAAGAAAATTTTCCCATCTTCTATATAGCAGCAATTATCGTCAACTTTTTTGTCAAATAAAAATACATTTGATTTACAATTTTTAGAAAATTCCAATAACTTTTCATCACTTCCGTTAAAGATTGCAAATGCAGGTAGTTGCGGAAATTTAAAGATTTTTGCTTTTGCATTGAAATAATTTTCCAATCCGTCGTGCCAATCAATATGATCAGGAGTAAAATTAGTCCAGCAAGCAATTTGAGGTTGGAAAGAGTTACTTGTTTCAAGCTGGAATGAGCTTACTTCACAAACAAAATAGTCTAATTCATTATTATTTAACAAATCACAAGGTGGTACACCATAATTACCGCAAGGTTCTGCTTTATATTCTTCACTTAAAATATGAGCAGTGAGAGCAACCGTAGTAGTTTTACCATTCGTTCCTGTTATTGCAATAAATGGTTTTCCGGTTTCAGAATAGGCTAGTTCAATTTCTGATATTACCGGAATATTTTTTTCTTTTAAACGTTTAAAAATGTCGCTTTTAGGGGGTATTCCCGGGCTTGTTACGGCAAGATAGCTGTCATTGATAAATTCGTCAGTATGACCGCCCATTTCTATTTGAATATCTAAATTTTTTAATTCATCCAGAAGTTCTTTATCTTCGGGTTTTTCTTCTCTGCTTTCTGTTATATAAACATTGGCGCATTTACCGCTCAAATACTTCGCTGCGGCTATTCCGCTTTTTGATAAACCCAATATTAAAACTTTTTTCTCAAACCAATTTTTTTTCATTATATTAATCCTTTAAAATACAGGTAAAATAACACTATTGACATTATTGAAAATATTGTTGAAACTGTCGCAAATACTATAACAATTTTATTTTCGCTCCAACCTAAAAGCTCAAAATGATGGTGAATAGGAGCCATTTTGAATACCCTCTTGCCGGTTAACTTAAAACTTGTAACTTGAATTATAACGGACAATGTTTCGCAAATAAAAATCATTGCCATAATAACAAGCAATAATTCAAATTTACCCATAACGGCAAGAGTTCCCAATAATCCGCCCAGTGCAAGCGAACCTGTATCTCCCATAAATACTTGTGCTTTTGCTTTGTTATATTTTAAAAATCCAACCAAGGCACCCGCTGTTGCTGCTGAAATTATCGAAACGGCAGTATAACCGTTAATTCCGGATATTATGGCACAAGCTAAAAATACGGGAATACCGCAGCTTGATGCCAAACCGTCAAGTCCGTCCGTCAAATTAAAAGCATTTGATGCTCCAATTATTATGAAAACTGCAAATATCGGATAAAACCACATTAAATCTACGTAATGATATGCAAATGAAATTCTTGTAAAGTGTTCTCCATAAAGCGGTATAAATATTGCAGGCAAAAGTGCAATTACTATTTGGCGTATAAGTTTTCCTCTCGGAGTTAATCCCTGATTTTCGTGACCTTTCAATTTAAGGTAATCGTCTTGAAAGCCTGCAAGAGTGTAGAAAAACAGGGTTATTAAAATAATAAAACCAAATGAATTCAATTGCTGAGCCAATGCAAGTACAATTACTGAGGCTAATATAATTGCACTTATTATAAATACACCACCCGTTGTTGGTGTACCTTGCTTTTTCTTATGAGTTTCTGGTGCCAAGTCCAATACATACTGACCAATTGTCCTTTTCTTTAAAAAATCAATATACGGAACACCAAACAGAAGACATAAGATTAAACCTAAAATAAATGCAATTGTCGCCATTATCATAAGTTTTCTCCTTTTATTCCGTCAATGATTTCTTCAAATTTCATTGAACGAGAAGCTTTAAAAAATAAAGTACTGCCTTTTTTTATATTATCTTTTATATATATTACAGCTTGATTATTTTCATTAAATGACATTGTTTCAATACCTTTTTCTTTTACTGTATTAGCAATTTCTTCCGCTAAATTTCCAACTGTAATTATTTTAACATGATTATTTTCATTAAGCTTTTCTTTAATAAATTCACCTATTTGTTTGTGGTAAAAAATTTCGTCATGTCCTAATTCACCCATATTACCCAGTATCAAAATTGAATTAGGGTAAAGTTCCAATACAGTTGATAACGCAGCCTTCATGGAATCAGGGTTCGCATTATAGGCATCGTTTATTATTTTGTAACCGTTGACTTCTTCTATCTGCCAGCGTTTTTCAATTGGTGAATAAATCTTTAATCCGTCATTAATCTTTTCTGGCTCCATTCCTAATTTAAGACCTGCTTCAATCACTGCAAGAGCATTTTCAACATTATAATCTCCTTCAATGTTTAACTCATATTCTTCATTTTTATATGAAAATTTGGTCTTTCCAATTTGTTTTTCTGTAAATTCAACGTCTTTAATTGAAAAAAATATTTTTTCTCCGTTAAATTCAACGGTTTTTCTTATTAAATCGCTGTCATGTGCTATGAATGTTCCGTTAGATTTTTGATATTTGCAAATTTCGCATTTTGCTTTTGCAATATTTTCTCTGCTTCCAAGACGTCCGATATGTGATGTTCCAACATTTGTAATTATTGTAATATCAGGATTTGAATATTTAGAGAGTAATTCAATTTCTCCTAAACCTCTCATACCCATTTCAAGAATTAAAATTTGTGTATCTTTTGGCATTGAAAGAATTGTTTGACAAAAACCTACTTCATTATTGTGATTTAATGGTGTTGAAAATGTTCTGAATTCTTGCTTGCAAACACTTGTTAACATTTCTTTTGTGGTTGTTTTACCCGAACTTCCCGTTAGAGCTACCACTTTGGGTGAAATTTTATTTAAACATAATTTTGCAAGTTGAAGGTATGTTATTATAGGATTTTGAATTTGCAGTACAAGTTCAGTACCGTTTAAAACAGTACCTTTTG
>JAFWGJ010000094.1 GCA_017512405.1 bacterium
CATTAGCATTGCAAGTACTGGAAGAATGAATAGTACCGTATATTCCGTAAAGTTTTGGAATAAGTTTGTTCGATTAGCAGTCGCTATTCACTGAAAAATAAAATTATACCGGTAAAAATCAATAAAACTGCAACTATTTGCGGATATACAAGTAATTTTTCGGTAATATCTTTCAGCGGATATGCAATCGCAACAGTAAAAACAGTTCCGATAATTATATATACACCCATCATTGCATTTGTATCTGAAAAATTCTTTTTATAAACAGCTTTAAAAAAGGCTTTGACAATATCTATAATTTCTTTTCTGAAATATATAAATATTGCAACTAACGTACCGAAATGAAGCATTATACTTAAAAATGCCTGTTTTGAAGTATCCATAGGAAGCGTTGTTCCGCTCAATATAGAATAAATATTTGACATAAATACAATATGAGCAGAACTTGATATTGGCAAAAATTCACTTAATCCTTGAACAATGCCTAAAATTATTGCTTCTATAATTTCCATTATTCAGCCTCGTAGTATGTAGCACAAGAGCCCTGAGTTTCCCAAACAGATACTCTATATAATTCTACGTATTTTTCTTTCATCTTGTAATAAATATAATTTGCAATAAATTCACTGCTTGGACTTTCGTCTTTGAAATCAGGTAATTCATTTAAATCTTTGTGATCTAATTCTGAAAGAATTAATCTTAAATCTCTTTTCAAAGCCTTAAAATCAACTAAAATATTACTTTTATCCAGAATATCACCTCTTACCATAACTTCTACATTCCAGTTATGACCATGCTGAGCTTCACATTTCCCGCCATCATAAGCTAATAAATGGTGAGCTGCTGAAAATTCTACTTGTGCACTTACTTCGTACATTTTGAACTCCTTTTTATTTTCCTTCTGATACTATATATTCTTTTTCTATTCCCTGAGCATCCAGAACAAAGTCTGTTAACTCTCTTACTGCACCTTTTCCGCCATCTTTTGATGAAATAAAATTACAAATATTTTTTACCTCGTCGACTGCATCATTAGGACAGCATTTTAACCCAACTTTTTCAAGAATGCAAATATCCGGTAAATCATCACCCATATATGCAACTTGTTCAAAGGTTAAATTGTATTTTTTCATAATTTCTTCCAAAGCGGGAAGTTTATATTTCTGACCTTGATATAATTCGGTTATATGTAAATTTTCGGCTCTGTGCTTTACGGTTCCGTTATTTCTTGCAGTGATTATTGCGGTTATAAATCCTGCATTTTGAACTCTTACAAGTCCATGACCGTCTTTTACATTAAAAGATTTGTATTCAACGCCATTTTCATCGTAAGTAACTTCGCCTGTTGTCATCACACCGTCAACATCAAAAGCAAGCAGCTTTATTTTTGCAGCTTTTTCTCTTAAATCCATTATGCAACACCTGCTTTCAACAAATCGTGGATATGAACTATTCCAACAGGTTTTCCTTCTTCATCTGTAATCGGAAGAGCAGTAATTGAATATTTTTCCATTAAATGCAATGCACTTGCAGCATAGGAATCGGCTTTTACAGTTTTTGGAGATTTTGTCATTGCATCAATGACTTTCAAATCGCTTACATTTTTGTATTTTATTAAATTTCGTCTGATATCACCATCAGTTAAAATACCTGACAATAAACCCTGCTCATTTGTTATTAACGCAAGGCCAAGTTTGTGTTCCGATATTGTTTCAATAACATCCACAAACATTTCTTCTTCTTTTGCGAGAGGCAGATTTTCTTTTTTCATTAAATCGGCAACTCTGTATGTAAATCCTTTGCCTAATGCTCCGGACGGATGAAAAATCAAAAAATCTTCTTCTGTAAAACCTCTTTTTTCGAGCAAACACATTGCAAGAGCATCACCGACAGCCAAGGTAACTGTTGTAGAAGCTGTCGGAGCTTTACCCAAAGGACAAGCTTCTTTTTCTACTGATACATCAAGAAAAATATCACAAGCGCTGCCCAACGTTGAATTACGATTTGCTGTCATTGCAATTATTGTTAAACCGAAGCGTTTTAAAAGCGGTAGTAAATTCAATAATTCTTGTGATTCACCGCTATTTGATATAGCTATAATTACATCATCTTTTGTAATAATACCTGAATCACCATGAGTACTTTCAGCAGGATGTAAAAAATATGACGGAGTACCTGTTGATGAAAAAGTCGCAGCAATCTTTTTGCCTATATGACCTGATTTGCCCATGCCTGTTACAATAACTCTGCCCTTGCAGTTATATATTGCATCTATCGCATTATTAAATTCTTTTTCATCCAAATTATCTTTTATTCTTAATATTGATTGAGCCTCTATGTCTAAAACATTTTTTGCAGTATCTGTAAGATTAAGCGTTTCCATGATTTTCTCCGATTAAATATATTATACAATAATCTCATACAAAAGTATTAATTTAATACAAAACTTCAAATTTTTGTAATGTTTTGAACGATTACATTAATGTACGAGAGATAATTATGTTACAAGCAAGAGTTCAAACACCTTTTATTGAAAAAAATCCAAATAAGATTTTAGACAATATTAAATCTGCTATCCGAAAAAGTAAGTCTGCAAATATGACTGTTGACATTTCGATGCTAAACCTCATAGATGCTTCAAAAGTTGCTACAATGGCGTCGACTTACCATTTTTTGAAATTTTCTGACGGAAAAATTAACTGGATAGTTAACTCAAAAGAAATTGAAAAAATGCTTAAACCAATGAACTTAGGTAACACAAAATTTATTTATGAATAAATATTCCGTTTAAAAAATATATGCTAAAATAAACATATATATTAAAAGGGATATTTTTATGGTTGCGGACAGAATAAAATATTTAAGGGATACTATCAATCGTGCGAATTATCTTTATTATATTGAAGATAATCCTACACTTTCAGATTTTGAATATGATGAGCTATTTAGAGAATTAAAATCCCTTGAGGCTCAATACCCGCTTTTTATTACTCCTGACAGCCCTACCCAAAAAGTCGGTTCAACAAAAATTCAATCCTCTTTTAAAGAAGTTAAACACAAATACAGACTTTACAGTCTTGATAATTCAAACAATCACGAAGAATTAAAAAAATGGTACGAAAGAGTACAGAAAGAAGTTGGAAATGTTGATTTAGTCTGCGAACTCAAAATTGACGGGCTTGCTATTGCTCTTACATATAATCAAGGAGTATTTACTCAAGGTGTTACGCGCGGCAACGGCATTTTTGGTGAAGATATAACCGAAAATTTAAAAACAGTTAAAGCTATTCCTCATAAAATTTCAAAGCCATATAATCTGGAAGTGAGAGGCGAAATATATATGCCAAAAACTTCTTTTGAAAAATTAAACGAAGAAAATTTACAAAAAGGCGATAAAATTTTTGCAAACCCTCGTAATGCGGCAAGCGGTTCAATTCGCCAACTAGATCCTACCATTACTGCAAAAAGAGATTTATCAATTTTTGTCTATACGCCTATTTTAGAGGGCATAGAAAATGCACCTAAAACACATTATGAAAGTTTAATGTTTTTAAAAGATTTAGGATTTAAAATTAATGAAAACATAAGACCTGTAAAAAATATTGAAGAAGCAATTGAATACTGCAAAGAGTGGGAAACAAAACGTTTTGAACTTGATTATGCAACTGACGGTGTTGTAATCAAAGTAAACAGTTTTGGATATCAAAATGAATTAGGTTTTACTGCCCGTGCCCCTAAATGGGCAACTGCATTCAAATTTCCGCCAGAAGAAGTCAATACAAAATTACTTGACATAGAAACAACAAACGTGGGTAAAACAGGTGCAATAACACCCGTTGCAGTATTAGAGCCTGTATTGCTTGCAGGAAGTACAGTTTCAAGAGCAAGCTTGCATAATTTTGACGAAATTAAAAGACTTGATGTAAGGATTGGGGATACTGTTTTAATTAAAAAAGCCGCTGAAATTATACCAAAAGTAATAAAACATGTTGACAGTGAAGAACATGACAGTTTACCTGTATACGAGGCACCTACTGTTTGTCCGTCTTGCGGAACTGAACTTGTCGTACCCGAAGGTGAAGTAAATTTATACTGCCCAAATACTTTCAACTGTCCGGCTCAGGCAAAATCACGTCTTGAATACTGGGTTTCGAAAGAAGCTATGGATATTGATTTTATAGGTCCAAATGTTATTGACCAGTTATATGAAAAAAATATGGTAAAAACTCCTGCTGATTTCTATGCTCTGACACAGCAAGATTTTATGCAATTAGATTTGGTTAAAGAAAAATCAGCTTTTAATATGTATAATTCAATTCAACAAAGCAAAGAAAGACCTTTAACGAAGTTTTTAACAGCTCTTTCCATAAGACATGTCGGCAAAGAAACAGCAGACTTACTGGCTAACCATTTTCAATCTTTAGAAGCAATACAAAATGCAAATGTGGAAGAAATTGCACAAATTGACGGCATAGGCGACAAAATAGCTCATTCGGTAAAAGAATTTTTTGCCCAACCGTATAATATAGAATTACTAAAAAATCTCAACCTTTTGGGGGTACACCCTACACATAAAATAGTAGTACAATCAACTGTGTTGAATTCCAAAACGTTTGTTTTGACAGGTACACTTTCAACAATGGGAAGAAGTGAGGCAAGTGAAAAAATAAAACAACTTGGTGGAAAAACATCTTCCTCTGTAACAAAGAAAACGGATTTTGTAGTTGCAGGTGAAAGTGCGGGCTCAAAACTTACAAAAGCTCAAGAATTAGGCATAACAATATTGAGCGAAGAAGAATTCCTCAAAATGATAAACACAGAAGAATAAGCACCTCCGACGTGAAGTCGCAGGAGGCTTTAAGGAAGAGGTTAGAAAAATTTATGAACAAGCATTTCAGAATAATTGACGTGAACGGATTTCGCGGTTTAATTTTATTCTTGTTTATTGTCGTATGCTTGGTTTGCGGATTTATAGGGTTTCCGGGTTATTTGGCAATGACCTTGTGGAACGCTTTTGCACCGTCAATTGCATTACCTGAAATTAATTTATTGCAAGGCATTTTATTATGGGCAATCGTTGCCTTTTCAATCTATATGTTCAGCAATCATAAAGTAGTTATAGTAATGCAATCAAGAAAAAAATTATTTAAAGACTAATTGATAAATCCTTTCTTTTATTTTATTATTAGCTAAAAAGAAAGGATTTATTATGAAAAAGTATTTTATTACCGTTGCAGTTTTACTTGCAATTATTTTAAGTGCAGGTTTTGTTTGTGCCATAGATAATGGTGTTATAGACATAAATCTTTCCGGTACAAAAGAAATCTCACCGGACGCTTTCCAACTGACTTTTGCAGTGGAAACTCAAAATGCAGATGTTCAAAAAGCAATTGCACAAAATAAAGAAAATTCCGAAAATTTGTATAATACGTTAAAATCAATGCTTAATGCTACAAGAGGCGATTACATTAAAACTTCTAATTACAGCGTAAGACCAAATTATGATTACAGCACAAAGGGTAAAAAAACATTAAGAGATTATACGGTATATAATTCAGTAGTTGTATATGTTAAAGATATTAATGTGGTAGCAAAATTTGTAAATGCAGCATCTACAAAGGGTGTAACTAGGGTAGACAACCTTATATTTAAAACAACAAGCTACGAAAATGAATGTAATGCTCTTTTAGGAGAACTTACAAATAAAGCAAAAAACAGAGCTAACGCGAGTTTAAAACCTTTGGGTTTGCAGGTTTTAACACTTAAAACCCTAAACACAAGCTGTTCAGAATCAACCAACTACCCTGTTGTAAATTATGCAATGAAATCAAGAGCACTAGGAGCAACAGCAGATCAGGCGGTTGAAGAATCAGCGCCCGTTGAAGCAGGTAAAACTATTCTAAGAGCAAATATAAATTCAAGTTTCTACGTCGGTAATAGAAAATAATTTCTAAAATTTAAAAATTGACATAAAACTACTAATAAATGATGCAAAATTAAAACCGGAAAACATATTTACAAAATTAAAATTTCCAAAATTAAAATTTGTAAAAGCACTTTGATAATTAAAACTACCTGGGTTTTGCGTTTGCTCATTTTTTCTGCGATATTCACCTGTACCAAGCTGTATATTATGTTTTTCTAAAATGGCTTTAAATTCAGGGTCATTTTTTAACTTTGTATATTCTGCAACATCGAAAATGCCATCATCGCCAACATATTTGTCAATCAATTTCTCTATTTGTGCAGTATCTACACTACCATCAAGCTGATTAATCAAATCAGTTTTAACTTCTCCCTTTGTTAACTGCCCATCTACAATATGCCTATCTTCAATATGTACCATTTCTGCAACATCATTGTTGAATGCTGCAAACTTATCTTCTGTTAAAATACCTTCAGCATCAGCATATTGTGTAATCGCCTCTCTAAAAATATTAGCAGCCTCAGGAGTGTTAAATATACTTTCTGTTGCCATTATATCATCAACAGAAATATTACCATTTCCTCCATTCGCAACATTTGCAGCCTGCATTGCTTGGAAATATACTTTACTCATATCTTTGATATTATTATTATTTTGCGTATTTAAATTATCAGGCATAATGCACCTCCTATATAAACAACACAAAGAGTACTTCGACACAAAATAATCAAACTTTAGTTCTTTTAACTTTTTTTTTACAAATTTTAATAATATCATTAAAATTTTGCATTACATTAAAATGGCTTTGTTTCTATCAAAGCCATTTTTCGTTATTATTCATTTGAATTGTCTTCTTTTTGTTCTTCTTCCTTAGTTTCAGATTTATTTTCTTCTTCTTTTACCTCTTCTTGCTCGGTATTTTCTTGTTCTTGATTTTCAGATTGTTCAGGAGTTTCAGAACTTTCTTGTTGCTCGTTTTCTTCACTATTATTATTTTCTTCTGTTTCGGAAGTTTCATTTTCTGAAACTCTTTTCTTTTTCTTCTTTTTCTTTTTCTTAGGCTTTGGTTGTTCCTCAGAAGCTTCGGTTATTTCAGAATTATCATCGTTTACTTCTTCTTGGTTTTCATCCTTTTCAGAAGTTTCCTCACCTTCTGTGTCTTCTTCATCATCATCGTCTTCGTCATCACCGTCTTCTTCTGCTTCCTTAGCAAGTTTGGCAAGACGTTCTTTTTCTTCATCCTCAGCCTTAAGAGCAGCTTCAATTTCTTCTTCATTTTTTGCTCTTATAACAGGAATAGAAAGCATTAATGCAAGCTGATCGTCTTCCGGAGTAAAGTTTAATTCTAATAATTCTTTATCCATAACAACATATTTAGAAAGCAAATCTATCATCTCACCTCTTAAACGTTCCAAAAGACGAGGATTTAAATTTGTTCTATCTTGCATTAAAACAAGTTTTAAACGATTTCTTGCAACTTCTTTTGTTTTATCCTTTTCCTCAGTTTTAGAGAAAAAATCCACAATCTTATTATAAAAATCTGCAAATATTTCTTTCATAGATTAAGCCTCCTTCTTAAATAAATTTAAGAAAAATGCTTTAACTTTTGAGATAAAATCTTGCGGTTCGTCAATATCAAGAAACTCAACTTCTTGTCCCATAATTCTTTTAGCAACATTATGATATGCTTGACCGGCAAGAGATTTTTCATCATTAACAATAGGTTCACCTTTGTTTGTTGAAGTGATAATACCTGTATCTTCAGGAATTATACCAATTAATTCGCAAGATAATATTTCAACGACATCTTCAACACTCATCATATCATTAGTCTTAATCAAATTAGGACGAACTCTGTTTAATAATAGGTTATATTTTTCAATATGTTCTTTTGCTTCTAAAAGCCCGATAATTCTATCTGCATCACGAACAGCAGACATTTCAGGAGTTGCTACAACAATAGCTTCACTGGCTCCTGCCGTTGCATTTTCAAAACCTTGCTCAATACCAGCAGGACAGTCAATAATAATAAAATCATTTTCCTCTTTTAACTCTTCGCAAATTGATTTCAATTGTTCGCCTGTAATAGCTGTTTTATCTCTTGTTTGAGCAGCTGCAAACAGGCATAAATTAGGATTTTTCTTATCCTTAACAAGAGCTTGTTTAAGTTTGCAGCGTTCTTCAACAACATCAACAATTGTATAAACAATTCTGTTTTCTAAACCTAATAATAAATCCAGATTTCTTAAACCTAAATCTGTATCAATTAAAACAACTTTGTTACCTGCCTTAGCTAATGCTGTACCAATATTAGCCGTAGTTGTTGTTTTCCCAACACCACCTTTACCTGAGGTAATTACTAAAACTCTTCCTGTCATTATTTCTCCTTACTTTCGTATGTAGTTTTTATAACTATTGATTTACCGTCAACTCTTGCTTCTTCAGGAATAAATGAAGAAGATTTTTGAACAAACGGAATATTTTCTGTATTAACACGTCTTGCATATAAATTTGCTATTCTCAATTGAATTGCGTTCATTTTTAAAGCTCTAATGCAAGCATTAACATTACCCTTTGAACCTGCATGAGCAATACCACCCAAAACACCCCAAACAGTAACATCCCCTCTTGCTATAATTTCACTTCCAGGATTTGCATCACCAATAATAACAATATTACCCTCAGATGAAACAGTTTGTCCTGATCGTAAAGTTTGATTTACGTACAAAGTTGGAAGTTTTTCTACATCTTCATCATCATCTTCTAAATCTAAATCAGGAGTTTCATCTTCATCCATAGTTGCATAAGGCTTCATATCGTCAGGTTTCATCAACCCTTCTTCTTGCGCAAGTTCCTGAAATGCAAAATCATTCACATTCTCATCAAATAAATCCGGCTTAGCTGTAAACTGTTGTAATTCTTCCTCAGATGGTTGAATTTGCGGAATTTCCATTTCGTTTTTCAACTCTGAAATTGTTATTTCCAAAGCTTGTGCAACTTCTTTTGTTGCATCAGACTTAGTATCAACAAATTCCAATGTGGAATCCATAGATTCAATCAAAGCTTTTATACTTAAAAGCTGAGATTGTGTTAAATCAATTTTTTCTAACTTTAAACATATTTTCTTACCTTGTGCTTCCGGCATTTCAAGAATTGAACTCAATTCATAAATAACTTCCGCAGCACTACTAGCATTACTAAGGTTTATAATAAACCCATCTTCAATAAATCCGTTATCCAAAATAATCTTCCTTTGCTATTTACATATCGACAAGAAAAGCATAGCGTAAATATAAGATAAGTTCAAGAAAAATTATTAAAAAGGCATGCCAAAAAGTACTAAAAAGGCATGGAAATCAGAAATTATTTACATTTCTTAACTATTTTTCAAATCATGTAAACATGCACTGCTCATGGGTTTTCATGATTTTCTTGGCGGAAATCATGTCATAGTGTAAAAGTCATGGTTGTTGATATCGTTGAAATTCAGCTACCATGCATGATTAAGTTATATGTTGCGAAATGTGAAAATATGGCTAAAATCCTCTTGCAAAAAAGATTTTAAATTTTACAATGTAATTATAGCAAGTAATAATTGCTTTTGGGGTAGTAGATAGGCATGACATAGTTCAAAGCCTGACAAACAATTCATAATCAATCAAAAAAAATAGAATTAAAAATCTTGGAGGACATAATAAGTGTTTAGAAGTCGTGATATGGGGCGTGCGGTAGCAGTAAGAAGATGGACACCTACAGCATTAGATTGTTATAAAAGAGGTTGCAATTGCGAAGGTTGTTTTTACAAAGATTTCTTCTCCGGCTCATCACAAAAGTGTCAAATGAAAGCTTCTGTTTTGGAATTAGTACGAGTTTTAGGAACTCCTGACGTAGAATTGCAACAAATTATATCAGATTAGAATATTACATTACTTAACTCTGTAATTGATTTTATATTTTTTTTCATGTATCCTAACATTAGTTGTATTAATTTTGGAGGCGTATAAATGCGTATACACGTAAACGGAAGAAACATAGAGATAACAGATGCAATAAAAGCATACGTGAAAGAAAAAATAGGTAAAGTAGCAACACACTATGACCAGATACAAAGCATAGAGGTAATTTTATCAGTAATAAAAAATCCGGCTGCGGCAGAAAAACATATTGCAGAAGTAAGATGCAGCTTAGATAAAGTTAAATTACATTTAGAAGAAACAGCTGAATCAATGTATGCAAGTATAGACTTGCTTTCTGACAAATTATTGAGACAGGTAAAAAAAGTAAAAGATAAATCATTATCATCTAATAAAGCATCTATTAGAACAGATTCAATAGAAGAAGAGAATGAAGAAGATGAAATAGTTGTTGTAGAGGCTATTTCAGAAGAATAATGTTAAACGGTAAAAAAATCGTTGTGATAATGCCCGCATATAATGCGGAACAAACTCTAAAACAAACTTATGATGAGATATATCGTGAATTTGTTGATGAAGTGATTTTAGTAGATGACAGTTCCATGGATAATACCAAGGAACTGTCTAAGTCTTTAAAAATAACAACAATTGTTCATAAAGAGAATAAAGGTTACGGAGCGAATCAAAAATCGTGTTATAAAGCAGCTCTAAAAGCAGGAGCTGATATAGTTATAATGCTGCATCCCGATTATCAGTATACACCGAAATTAATACCTGCAATGGCATCAATGATGGCATTTGAACAATATGATGCGGTATTTGCATCACGTATGCTCGGACGTTCAGCATTAAAAGGCGGAATGCCTTTTTACAAATATGTTGCAAACAAATTTTTAACTTGTTTTGAAAATTTCTTTTTACAGGAAAAATTATCAGAATATCATACAGGTTTTAGAGGTTTTACAAAAGAAGTTCTTGAAAAGTTACCGCTTGAAAGCTGTAATGATGATTTTATATTTGATAACGAAATTATAGCTTTATTGTTTATAAATAAATACAATATAGGGGAAATTTCATGTCCGACAAAATACTTTAAAGAAGCTTCCTCCATAAATTTTATTCGTTCATGCAAGTACGGTTTTGGAGTTTTAGGAGTAAGCATAATGTACCGCCTTGCAAAAATGGGATTAAAATTAGGAATATTTAAGAATAATACTTTACCATTAGACTTAAATACAGAACTTACATATTATTATAAAGAACAAAAGGACTGAAATTTCAGTCCTTTTGTTTATTAATATTTATTGTCTAATTTTTCGTTTAAATCAGCCAAATTATCGTTTATTGACATAACAAGGTAAATCAAGAAATATACAAAAATAAAACTTACAATACCTGCCCAAAATACGCTCACCCCTGCCATAAATCCTTGATAAAAAGTAACTTTAACAGTAGAAATAATTAATCCTATAATAGTGATTAAAGCTGCAACATTAATAAAAAATCCACAATACCTGACAATAAAATTTTTCATAATTTATACCTCATATCATTAATAACAATATGCTTATTTAATAAAATGTTGATATACACAATAGCACAAACAGGTAATCTTTAAATATACTGATAACTAACAAAATTATTGACAATAATATTATTTAAAAGTAGAATGTATAATAATATAATAATTATCACAAATTGAAGAGTTACAACCATGCATCAATTAGAAATAATTATGGAGTTTTTATCGGCTGATTACGCCGTTGGCATGGCTTGTCCAATCAATCTATTGAAGATAAAACATGTGTTTTTTGTGTCAATACTTTTTATAATCTTGTTTTTATCTTTGATTATTCATACATAAATTTTACCAAAGGATTAATCAATTATGCTTGATAAAGATAAAGAACATAAAGAATATATCAAAAATAAATACCAGCAAAAAACCGGTTGCGAAATGGTTAGATGGAGCATGTTTAACACCGGAAAAATAAAAAGAATATTGGTAACATACACGGATTTAGATAATAATCTGAATGAAATTACGGTTAATAAAGATGCAATTGGTGAAAAATATATATCGGTATATTTTCTTTATAGTGATAACTTTGAAATAAATTATCCTCAACAAATTATTCTAAAATTTGTTACGGATGAAGCATTATATATAATAGAAACG
>JAFWGJ010000095.1 GCA_017512405.1 bacterium
CAGCTTCCAAAGGTGAACCGAATTTATTATTTTTACGAGTTTTTACTTCAACAAAAACAAGAGTATTCTTAAATAATGCAATAATATCAATTTCGCAGAATTTAGAAAAAGTTTTGTTTCTGTCAATTATTTTATAACCGTTTTGTTCAAGGAATTTACAGGCTAAATCTTCGCCAAGTTTACCTTTTTCTTTATTAAATGACTTCATTATAATTATCAGGATTATTTAGTAAGTCGTAGTTAATTTCGTTTTCATTATCTGCAATAGTTGCTGCTACTACTGCATCAGATGTAACATTTAGCATTGTGCACAACATATCTGTTATTCTGTCCATTGTGTAAAGAAGTGCAAAACCTGAAATCAATTGTTCAGGAGTTAATCCCATACCGTTAAGAACTAAAACAACAGTTATTAATCCTGTACCCGGAATTCCAGCACAAGTGCTGGAAGCAATGATAGTTAATATAAATATTTGTAATAGCATAAATAAAGATAAATCAACGCCATAAGCTTGGGCTAAGAATAATACCGCAATAATTTGTGTCATTGCCGTACCGTCCATATTTAATGTGGCTCCCAATGGCAGAACGAAACTTACTATTTTGTGTGAAATACCACGTTTTTCGCAGCATGCAATCGTTAAAGGTAAAGTTGCGGAAGAACTTGCAGTACCAAATGCAACCATCATGGCCTCAGTCATTGCCGCATATAGCATAAATACAGGTACTTTTGAAAAAATTCTTAAAAATAGCGGATATACTACAAAAAACTGTATAGCTAAACCAATTGCTATAACAAGCAGATACTTAGAAATACTTGAAAATATGTCTAAACCGAAACTTGCTATTGAAGTTGCGGTTAATGCAAATACTCCGGGAGCTGCAAAATACATCAGCCAGTCTGTAACTTTCATTGTTGCTGCGAATATTGATTCAAAGAATGATATTACAGGACGACTTATTTCGCCTATTCTTGAAAGAGCTATTGCAAATAATAACGTAAATACAAGGATTTGAACCATATCACCCATAGCAAGGGCAGAAAACGGATTTTTAGGTAAAAATTCAATTATAATATTTAAAATGTTTTCTCTTTGATTTTCAATTGTGGCCGCAACTTGTTGCTGAATTTCACCTGCTGCCTGAGCATCTATATATTGTTGAACGCCTTGTCCCGGCTGAATTAGAAGAGAAAGAGATAATCCTATTGATACTGCAATTACGGTAATTATACCGTAATATACAACCATTTTCATACCGAATTTTCCGAGCTGTTTGTTATCACCTATACTTGCTATACCAATGATGACGGCTGATACAACCAACGGTATTACTACCATTTGTATTAATCTTATAAATGCTTGACCAACAAATGTTAGGGCATTAAATATCATTGAATTTTGATGTCCGTGAAGTAATATCCCCGCGAAAACTCCGGCTATTATACCGAAGAATATATGCCAGTTTCGTTTTAAACCCAAACCGACAGCTATCATTACCTGCATATGTATTTTCATATAAATTGAGTCCTTTTATCTTATTGTGAAATAATTGTAATACTACCATAACAAAATATCAAACTTTTTTAACAAAATGTTTAGTATATGGCTTGAATAACAGGTAATTTTATATTTGAGCAAAATGCATTTTCCGTTAATCTTATGCCCTGACAGGCTTGGTTTCTTTTAAATTGAGCCCTGTAAATAAGTTTTATTGTTTTATCAACAGTGCTTTTTTCATATTTTGATATTAATTCATCATAAGGTAGTTGATTTTCAATATAATCTTCTATTATTTTATCCAAAATATCGTATTCAGGTAGTGAATCGCTGTCTTTTTGATTTGGCCTTAATTCAGCTGACGGCGCTTTTTCAATAATTTCTTGCGGAATTATTTCTTTATTTTTGTTAATCCAGTTTGCAAGTTTATATACATTTGTTTTTGTTAAATCAGCTATAACATTCAGTCCGCCGCACATATCTCCGTATAAAGTTCCGTAACCGCAAGCTACTTCTGATTTGTTACCTGTTGAAAGTAATAAGCAATTTTCTCGGTTAGAGAAAAACATCAGAATTAACCCTCTTAATCTTGATTGCAAATTTTCTTGTGCCAAATCTTGTTTATCTTCTTTGGCAATATTTTCCATAAAACAATCAAACATAGGTGATATTGAAATCTCTTCTGTATTTATACCTAAATTTTTAACAAGTTTAAGAGAATCTTTTATACTTCCTTCACTAGAATATTTACTAGGAAGCATTATCGTATAAACATTTTCAGCTCCCATAGCTTCTTTTGCAAGTACTGCAACAAGTGCTGAATCTATTCCTCCGGAAAGTCCGAGAATAACTTTTTTAAAACCTGTGTTTTCGCAATATTCTTTCATCGCAAATGTTGTAATTTTAAAAATTTCTTCTTCGGTTTTTATTTTTATAGGTGTTTGTTTCTTTGCAAAGTTAATTGTTTCAACTTTTTCTTCAAGTATTGGTAAATTTGCTACAAGTTCATTTTTTGAATTTTTGGCAAAGCTTTGTCCGTAATATACATTTTCACCGTCAAGCATTATTGAATTCATATATATAAAATCGTGTTTTGCTTCAATGTTTTCGGCAAAATCTTTAGAATTTATTGTATAATATCTGTTTTTAGACAGAATATATAAGTCACAATCAATATTGTCTTTGTATTCATCACTGACATATATTTTTTTACCGTTTAAATCAAAATAAGCATTTTTTAAATTGTATATTTTGCCTTTTTTTATAAGTATTGAACCGACAAGTACTGTTTTATCGATAAAATATTCACTTAATTTTTTATAAAAGCTCGCTTTGGCTTTTTGATAATTACTGTCAAAGTCTATAGCGGAATTAGTTTCTATTTCAGGGTAAATTATTAAATCTGCCGATTCATCATTGTTTTTTATAATATTCTCATAATTAAAATTAAAATTTGCATATTTATATTTTATTTGAGCTAAAGAAATTTTCATATTTTTCTCCGTTATTCATCAAGTTTTATGTAACTTGCATTTTTCCAGCGTAAGTCTATATATTTAATCTTTTTATCTAATGTTTTAACCTGAGGCATAATTGAAGGTATACGTTTTATTCTTTCAATGCAAGTGTCGTCAAACTCTCCGATTCTTATTTGTAATCCGCCAATATTTAAGTATACATCTTTTGGATTTCTTAAATCAATATATTCCAACGGATCTTTTGAAACATTTTTAACTGTTTTGGCAACTTTTTCAATCATTTCAACACGTTGTTTGTCCCAATGTCTGTAATCATCTCCCTGTGTACCGTAAGTTAAAACTTTTATAGTTTTAAAGGATTTATCAAGAGGTAAAAAATCACGTCCGATAAGTTTACCGCCTTTTGTAAAAAATGCTATCGGTTCAACATTTTCATCAGGCGCAATAGTTATTATAGGGATTCGTTCCTGAATTATTATTTGTAGTCTTGCCGGAAACCAAAAACGTCTGATATAAACATTTTCAATAGGGTCAAGCTGCATAATGTTGTTTTTTATTCCATCTGTATTAAACATATAAATTGGTACTTTTGGAACTTCGTTTTTTCTTAGGGCAGCTACTATATAGTAATCAGGAACAATTTTGTTATTTAATATCTCCAAATAAGGACTTTTTGATGAATCAAATGCGCGAGGTGAAAAGTACCATTGATGCATTCTAATTAGCTTATAGCAAAGAAAAATTAAAAATAAAACCATTAAAAAACGTAACAAGACTTTAAAACGGCGCATCCATAGATTGGAACGTCTTATTCCACGTTCTTGTTTATCGCGTTTTATACGTGATGTGTAATACGCTTCATCATATTCAAGTTCTTCATTTTCTTGTTCTTGATTTTCTTTCATTACTTATTCAATCCTGCACTGTTTAAAATCAGCAATACAAGGTTATCATAATTTATTCCCATAACTTTTGACTGCGCCGGTAAATCACTGGTATCAGTCATTCCCGGACTTGTGTTTACTTCTAAAAAGTACGGTTTGTTATCTTTTATCATAAAATCAACTCTGGAAACTCCGCTGCAACCTGCGGTTATATGTGATTTTACAGCCAATTCTTTTATAAAATCAGTTGTTGCTTTGTCAAGATTAGCGGGCAATATAAACTCGGATAAACCTTTTGTATATTTTGCATCAAAGTCATACCATTCTGTTTTTGTACGTATTTCAAGAATTTCTGTCGCAAAAACTTTACCTTCGTTTTCCAAAACACCGACTGTTACAAAATAACCGTCTATAAATTCTTCAATTAAGACATCATCATTAAATTTAGAGGCTTCATTGTATGCTTCTTGAAGTTCTTCTTTTGAATTAACCTTTGTCATACCGAAACTTGAACCTTCGCTTACAGGTTTTGTA
>JAFWGJ010000096.1 GCA_017512405.1 bacterium
CCAAAAATTCATTTGATTTTTGGTCTTCTCTTGTTGACAAAATTTCTTTTATTTCATTATATGTTGAAATATAGTCATTTCTGAATATATCAAACGTAAACATTTTTAGTAAATCGTTTTCATATGTTTTGTAATTATATAATGCACATGCGGCAATGCTTCTGTTTATGTATGCATCGGCATAACCATTGTTAGTTAGTATGGCTTTTGTGTAGCATACTACGGCTTCGTTATCATTGTTTAATTTATGATAAACAATACCTAAACTTACAAGAGCTTCAACATTGTTTTCATCTGCATTCAGGACTTTATTAAAATCTTGGATAGCTTCTTCAAGGTCATTATTTTTGTATTTTGCATATCCTAATTGTAATATTGTCTGAATATCATTTGGTTTTAATACGAGAGCTTCATTATAATCCGAAATGGCACCCTGCAAATCGTGTAAATTTTCTTTTGCCAAACCTCTGTTAAAAAATGAATTATGAGTAGGATTAATCTTTAAAGCATTATCAAAATCTGAAACAGCTTCATCATATAATTTTAAAAAGTTTTTAGCATTTCCTCTGTTGTTGTATGCCTTGTAATTTTCTGAATCTAATTCAATAGATTTGTTATAGTACGAAATGGATTCAGCATATTTTTTCTGACTGTACAGCAAATAACCCATATTATAATATGCTTCTGTATATTGCGAATCAAGTGCAATAGCCTTATTATAATCTTCTGTCGCTTCGTCAAACATTGCAAGATTACCCTTGGCGTTTCCTCTGTTGTTATATGCTTTTGCATTATTCTCATCCAATTCAATAGCTCTTGAATAGGTATCTATTGCATTTTCATATTGTCCCATTTCATAATATATATTGCCCTTTTTTAAGCATACATCAGTAGTTTCTGGCATATCATTAAGTGCATTTATTGCTTCTGCATATTTTTTTTCTTGCATGAACTTTTCATATTCTTTTTCTGCAGTTGTTTCCATATATACTCCATGATTTCTTAGTCTTATATGTTCATTTTAGTATCTATATAGACCATTGTCAAATAAATTATGCATTAATTCTTAAATTGATTTCTTGTTATTCTTGATATATAATACTTGCGATAAGGAGCTAAAAAGTGGCAAATCAAGTTATTGAATATCAAACTTACGGAACATGTTGTCAGCTGATGAGAGTTGAAATTGACGAAAACGGTATAATTCAAAATTCTGATTTTTTAGGCGGCTGCAATGGTAATTTGCAGGGTATAAAAAATTTAATTAAGGGGATGCAAATAGATGAAGTTATAGCTAAATTAAAGGGTATTAGCTGTAACGGAAAGCCTACAAGTTGTCCTGACCAGCTTGCTACTTGTTTGTTACAGTATAAAGAACATATCAATAAATTAAGTGTGTAATTTTTATGATTGAAGTAAAAAAGATAAAGTTAAAAAATTTTGAAATAGGCGGAGATAAGTTAACAATTCTTGCAGGTCCTTGTGCCATTGAAAATTACGATTGTATGGCTAAGGTTGCAGAAACTTTAAAACAAGTTACAGCTGATTTAAAGATAAATTATGTATTTAAAGCCTCTTATGATAAAGCAAATCGTTCCACAATAGATGGTTATAGAGGATTAGGAATAGATAAAGGACTTGAATATCTTGGTAAAATTAAACAAGAATTTGATTTGCCGATAGTAACGGATTTACATTTGCCACAAGATGCTCAAAAAGTAGCCGAAGTTGCAGATATAATTCAAATACCTGCATTTTTGTGCAGGCAGACTGATTTAATTGTTGCTGCCGCAAAAACAGGAAAAATTATCAATATAAAGAAAGGTCAATTTCTTGCGCCTCAACAAATGGAAGCTCTTGCTAAAAAAGTTACGGAATCAGGAAATGAAAAAGTTTTATTTACCGAAAGGGGTGTTTCTTTTGGCTATAACAATCTTGTAACGGATATGCGTTCAATACCGATTATGCAACTGATAGGTTATCCTGTTGTATTTGATGCTACGCATAGTGTTCAAATGCCGGGAACAAACGGATGTGCAACAGGTGGCGACAGAAGATGGGTTCCTGTCCTTGCAAAAGCTGCTGTTGCGGCCGGAGTGAATGCTTTGTTTTTTGAAGTACATCCCGAACCGCAAAAAGCTCTTTGCGATGCGGATAACATGCTTTCGCTTGATGATGCAAAGAAATTATTTGGAATTTGCAAAAACATTTTTGATTTAGTGAGAGAGGAACAATGATTTTAAAGACTTTCGTTACCGGAATGCTTGAAAATAATAATTATTTGCTCATCGATGAAGAATCAAAACAGGCAGTTTTAATCGATTGTTCACAATATATACCTGAAATCAAAAATATACTTCAAAGTTATGGAGCAAATTTAAATTATATTTTAATTACGCATGGACATTTTGACCATATTATGGGAATAAATGATTTTCATAAAGAGTATCCGCAAACTGAAATTATTGCACCAATTAATGATAAGGAATTAATTGAAGAAATTGAAACGTTTTTAGATAGATTTATAGGTGGTTTTGGACGTGTTGAAGTTCCGCATATTGATAAATATATTTCAGAAAATGATGAATTAATGTTTGGAAAAGAAAAAATAAAAATAATTTCATCTCCGGGACATACAAAAGGCGGTGTTTGTTATTTTATTGATGATAAATTATTTTCCGGTGATACAATATTTTTAGGTAGTGTAGGAAGGACTGATTTGCCGGGCGGAAGCTACGAACAAATTAAAAACAGTGTAAATCGTGTACTGAAAATGTTTAATGATGATGTAATCATTTATACAGGGCACGGAGAAAAGACTTCAGTAGGTTATGAAAAATTAAATAATCCTGTTATGTAAAGAAAAGGGAACTAATATATGAAAGAACAATTACAAAAAATCTATGATGCGGCAAAAGCTGACTTACAAAAAGCAAATTCAATATCTGATATTGAAGACGTAAAACTTAAATATCTAAGCAGAAAAGGTGAATTAAATTCCATAAAGAAAAATTTAAAAGACCTTTCTGATGAGGATAAAAGAATTGTAGGTGCTTTTGCAAACGAAGTGGCAAATAATCTTGAAACAGAAGTAAAAGCAAAATATGACGAATTTTATAAAAAAGAATTAGACGAAAAATTAAAAAAAGAAAAAATAGACGTAACTTTATCAGGTAAATATGTTCAAATGGGGCATGTTCATCCGATAACACAAACTATAAATGAAATAACGGATATATTCCATACATTAGGTTTTTCAGTTGCTCCGGATAAACATTCACCAGAAGTTGAAACCGAGTATTTCAATTTTGATATGTTAAACTTTCCGCAAGACCACCCTGCAAAAGATATGCAAGATACTTTTTATACGACGGTTGCTCCGCACGTTTTGTTAAGAAGCCAAACTTCAGGAGCTCAGGTACGTACAATGGCCGATACAAAACCTCCTATCAGAATTATTGCTCCGGGCAGAGTTTACAGAAATGAAAATATTAATTCGCGTAAAAATAATTTCTTTCATCAAATAGAAGGCTTGTATATTGATAAAAATGTTACTATGGCCGATTTAAAAGGTGTTATGAATGAATTTTTAAGACTTTATTTCGGAGCATCAAGACCTACAAGATTTAGAAGCAGTTTCTTTCCATTTACGGAACCTTCTGTTGAAATCGATGTTGAATGTATTATGTGCAAAGGCAAAGGCTGTAGGACATGCTCAGGTACCGGCTGGTTAGAAATTTTAGGTGCCGGCATGGTTGATGTTAATGTTTTAAAAGATTCAAACATCGATCCTGAGGTATATACAGGTTTTGCATTTGGTATGGGTGTTGAAAGACTTGCTATGCTTAAATATGCAATTGACGATATAAGATTATTTTTCAGTAATGATGAAAGATTTTTAAATCAATTCTAGGAGTTTTTATGATTAATATTATTGATACATTCAGAAATGTTGCAGGAGATAAATATGCAATAATTAAAATATTTATTTTAACTATTCCGACATTGTTGTGTGTTTATGCTAAATTGAGTGGTAATACGGTATTTTATAATTCGTTAAATTTAATTTTCGGTGTTGTATTTGCTGCCGTCTTTTTTGAAACCATAAGGCGTTCATGTAATGCTGAACCAATGCTTTTACCATCTTTTTTAATGCCGATTAGAATGTTTATAACGTTGGGTTTGACAATTTTAGCGGCAATTCCCATTTTCGCTGTGTGTATTGGTTTAAGTATCGGTTATTTTTATGTGCTTACTAATTATTTTTCTGATGTTCAACAATCACCTATTGTATTGAAAATTATTAATTCAATATATGCATTAATAATTTCATCTTTGTTTTTTTCAAGTGTTACTCAATTTCTGGATACAGGAAAAATTTGGGATGCGTATAATCCCATAAAAGTTATGACGGCACTAAAAACTTTCATTGTTAATACCGCATTTTTTATAGTTCAAAATATTTTATTTATTTTGATTATGGTAGTTCTTCCTGCTTATGTAATTGTTATCTTAGCAGGCATGCAGATGACAAACTTTTTTGTAATTTTGTGGCTGTCAATGTGCGCCGTTTTAAATTATTTAATGTGGGCAGATTTTTACGGACAAACTAAAAAAGAATCAGAAGTATATTAATTATTGTAAAAATTTATAAATAAAATCAGATTTTTTTATTATAAAAATCTGATTTTATTTTAAAAATTTACGGGACCAAAAGAACTTAATTCTTCAATTTTTGCAAGAATTTTTTCTCTTGCTTTTTCATATTTTTGCTTTTTTGCATTACCTTTTGCATTTTTGATTTTTACATTTATCAAAACTAATTCTTCATCAATTTTTCGAACTTTTTGTTTATGTTCTTCCTGTTTATAAAAAAGCCAGCCATAATATCCGCATCCGTCAGGAATTTCCGAAAATGCTGATTTGGGCTTGTTACCGTTGCATTTTCCGCAATTAAAGCACAACCTTTTTGGAAGTTCAAAATCATTTTTATCCATAAAATAATTATAGCAAATTTGTTTATAAAAAATCTTTCTTAATATTTCTTAATAATTTGTCTAAAAAGGCAATTTTTACATGGTTTTAGACTTTATATAAATGTAGGTAAGGTTTATAAATTAGGTAAGGTTAATAAGTAAATGCAAAACGTATCTCAATACGTACAGCCAAAAGGTTGTCAGGGTGTAAGTATATCAATTAGTTCTCCAAGTGTTGGTCATATGACAATGCCAACTATGTCGCCAACAATGGTATTGAACAATGGTTGCTATCCTCAGGCATATTATTTGAATACATTTGCAACTCCTGCAATCATGAAATTAAATCAAGCTGCGTTAGCTAAACAAATGGCAAATATTAACAAAGCAAATGAAGAAATGAATGGCAAATCATCAGCAGATACAGAAGCAGCAAAATTTGAAAAACAACCTGAAATAAAAGAAATAGAACAAACTCCGATAGAAACAGTAAATGAAACAAAACAGGAAACAATATCAGCTCAATCAAATCCAATAAAACAAGAAGTAGCAGTACCAAAAGAACTTGTTGCAGCACTTGAAAAAATAGCAAAGAATACAACAAATGACAGACCAAAAATGGAATTGACTGACCATTACGTAAGAAACTTAGAAAGCTATTTAAATTCACAAGATACAAAATTAAGATTAATGGCAGGACAAGATGTAATAGCAAGATTGCAGGAAGATCCTGAAAGAAAAGATAATCCGGCATTAACAGCTTTAACAAATAAGATGTTGCAGGATCCGGAATTAGGAATCAGAAGTTTATCATTAGCAGCATTAGAAGCAAACATAGTAACGGGTGATGAATTTACAAATCAGTTATTAAAAGGAATTTCTAAGAAAGCAAACAGTCAAGAGGCAGATATAGCAAATAAAGTTCTTTTAAGAATGCCTCAGTAATAAAAACAAATAAGTAATCAGTAATTAATAAGTAAAAAGGAAAATAAAAAAATGACAATCGGTTCAGTATTAGCAAAGACAACAGGTTATGCAGGTTTAGCAGCAATTGCTTATGACGCTCACAAGCTGGGTCAAATGAGAGCATGTGAATATAAAAGAGATGCTATCGGTGCAAGCGGAATTGATGCTTATATGGACTCTAAATCATTAGACAGACCAAGTGCATTAATGAGTAAAATCCAAGATGCAAGATTTAATGCTGAAATGCACGGAAAATTGTTTAACGGTGCAAGAAACGGATTTAATTCAGTAAAAGGCTATGTTAAAGGTCTTGGCGAATCATTAGTTTCAAATGCAGTACCATTAGTTTTAACAGCTGCAACTATTTTAACAAAAGGTAAAGTATCAAAAGCTTCTGCTATCGGTTTGGCTGCTTATGGTGCTTGTGATGTTGCTAAGAATGCATTCGGTGTTGGCAAAAATCATTATTTAAAATAAACTTTCCAAAGTAATATCCCAAAAAGAGCAATGACAATATTTGTCATTGCTCTTTTTATAATTAACATTCGTGGATAATTTCTTCTTCTTTCATCATTTTTTTGGTTTCTTCAACAGTAACGGTGTCGGGAGCTTGTACTTTTTCAAGTCCTTTTTCTAATAATTTTGCTTGATTGCTTTTAAGTTCCTCATCTGCAATAACCAAATCTCTGCCTTTTGCCGCAGTAATAATATTAATCACATTTTCTGTTGGAGAACCTTCTTCGTTTGCTTTTTTCTGAATTGCATAACTTGCCCAATCTTCCGGTAAATCTTTAATATCAGCATAACCTTTATTACCTGTAACGCGTTTTTGAATTTCAGACATAAGCACTTTTTTTACATATTCTTTTTGTGATTTAAAACGGCATGGAATTACAATATCTGTTCCTATAACTTCTTCTGCGTCACGTTTTTCACGTTTTTCAAAAATTTCAGCCGCTATTTTTAAATGACCTATTTCAAAATCAAGGAACATTTCCCAAATTTTCTTTAATCTGTCATCAACTTCATCGACCATACAGGTATAGTAGGTACAAACTTCCGTAAATTCGTGTAATAAAAGTTTTTCGTACCAAGATTCAGTAGGGTCTATCAGTGATTCGTACATTGTAACGTGTTCTTCTTCAACATCTTTAATTTCAGCGTAGGTTTCTCTTATGCATTGGCTTCCGTACTGCATGCCGTGTTCTGCATAAAAATTATGAGTTTGTTGTTCACCTGAAACCAGTGTATATATATTAACCTTTGTTTGAGGTGAGGCAGTTGCTTTATCATAAGGCTTTCTAAGTCTTACAATGTTGCAATTATGGTGATATTGTGTCGGACGACCTAAGATTACATCTGTATTTCCTTGAACTATATCGTTAGGGCTGATACCATGTTCCATATATGCCCATTGACTGTATCTGTAAAGATGGTCGAAATCTTCTAATAAGCCGAAATCAAAAGTTTCTTTTACATATTCATCAGGTTCATTTTGAGCCATCCAAGCTGTCATTTCAACTGCAACCTGTTCATAGCCTAATGTTGTTTCAAGAACAGATTGGTCAGCCGGTGTAAGCCAGTTAACGGTAGTTTGTTGTGCATCTTCTATTCGTTTTGAAACTGCAAGAAATTCTTGAACTTCATTATCTGTTGTCGTTCTTGAAAAATTATGTTTGAAATTCCAAGCTTCAATTTCAATACCGTTCATTAAGATTTGTCGTGTTCTTGTGTAGCAGTCTGCTTCGGTTTTATTAAAAGGTTTTTTAGTTATTTCATGCCAATTCCTAAGTTGTTTTTCAAGTGGAGTACTTTTTTCTTTTAATGCGTTAAAACTCATTTTTCTTTCCTTTCTTTTATAAATTTATTGCATAACTGAATAATTTTGCTGCTTCTAAGTTATAATTTCTACCGTCGTCTTTTGCAAATAAATGCTCCCAATGACTTTTAGGAGTTCCGTCTTTTGAGTATGACGGGTTAGACATCATTAAATGATGAGTGTTTGTGTCATATCGAAGAGGAAACAGGTCTTCCATTTGCATAAAACTCGGAAGTTTATCGCTTGGAAATTCATAGCCAAAAAGTATGTTGTGTATTCTGTGTAAACGATTTTCGTAACTTCTTCCGCCTTCGTCATTATCATTTGAGACCTCAATTCCGGGAGCGTAATTTGTATGATATTTTAAATCGTGCGACCACTTTTTTATTTCATCTATATTTTCTGCTGAAATGTATGCTGTACCTGTTGTAAATCCTAAATTTTCGTATCTGGGAAAATCTTCGGTTGTTTTTTCTCCTGCAATACTCACAGTCATGCATTCAGAACGTTTTCTTATTTCGTTGATAATGTACTGCATTTGATGATATTCGGGTAAAGCGCCTACACCTGCGTAATTCTGCATATCGTAACCGCCTATATGTTTGGCTGAATCTACAAAAATAGCTTCAAACCCAAGCTTAATCAGCTTAACATGCTCATTTATGAAGGTTTCTTCGTGTTGCGGGTTGTCCCATTTGAAAATTTCTTCTTCACCATTTTTGTTTAGTATTTTTATTTGGTCTGCTGATATAACGGTTCTAAAACCTGTTTTTAACCCATGAATATAAGCAAGTTTGTTAAAAGCTTCAAATTGCTGTTCGGGCGAAATTTTATCCGTAATGTCAAAATCAATAATATTCTTGCTATATCCGGCATTTAATTTGATTCCGTAAATAGAATTTTCTTCGTAAGGCAATTTAACGTGTCCGTCTCCATAGATATTAGGAAAAATTTGTGAAAGTATAATGCAATTTGCCCAGCTTTTAGCTGATGGAGGAATTGCAGGCAGGATTTTTATTGTACTTAATATGCCATTTTTAGTTTTGTTTTTGTGCATTTCAGCGATTGCACGATTATTTATTTCAATGTAGTTAGCCCGTCTTCCCCAGTTATGACCATAGTCCGGCGTTTTAATATTATTCGGAAATTTATTATAAAATTCTAAACTTTCATTTATTGTTACCAGTGTATTTACAGTATCTTTTACCGAACGATTTAAAACTTCCGACGGAACAATTCCGGCAAGCCATTTTTTATTACCCGCACAAAATAGATATTTTTCAATCCATTTGTCATGTTTAAGGTTTATATTTTCCCCTAATGCTTTGAGCAGTATGTTTACAACATTCATAACACTTTGATTTTATAATTTTAAATTCTTTATAAATCGGTAATCAGGGTAGAACAAATAGGACTATTTTAAATATACCGTTATGTATAAAGACAAAATTAAAAGATTATTTTAATTTAATAAAAAAGGAGATATTAATGTTTTGTTATCAATGTGAACAAACAAAGTGTAATAAGTATTGTCAAGATATTGGTGTTTGCGGAAAAACCGAAACAACTGCGCAAATTCAGGATAAAATTGTCAGTGCTTTGATTGATTTGGCAAATGGGGCTGAACGTAATGAAAAGCATACTCAGCTTATAGTGAACGGACTTTTTATGACAATAACAAACGTTAATTTTGATGATATATCACTTCAAAAATATCTTGATATCATAAAAAATGCTTATTATACAGAAAATTCCTTCGATATAAAAACATTATGGAATGAAAATGATGATACACGAAGTTTAAAATCGATTATATTATTCGGTATAAAAGGAATGGCGGCATTTGCATATCATGCAAGAAGATTTAATCATAAAAGTGAAGTTGTGGACAGTTTTTTCTATGAGGCTTTGCAGGCAATTTCTAAAAATATGAGTTTGAACGAATTAGGAGCATTGGTTTTAAAAACAGGAGAAGTTAATTTAAAAGCTTTAGAACTTTTGGATAGGGCTAATACTGCAACATACGGACATCCTGTGCCTACAATGGTTACAACAGATATCGAAGCCGGCCCGTTTATAGTTATTTCAGGTCATGATTTAATGGATATGTCGCTTCTTTTGGAACAAACAAAAGATAAAGGCATAAATATTTATACTCATGGAGAGATGCTGCCTTGTCACGCTTATCCTGAATTAAAAAAGTATAAACATTTAAAGGGTAATTTCGGTACAGCTTGGCAAAATCAACAAAAAGAATTTGAGAATATTCCGGCTCCTATATTGTTCACAACAAATTGTATGATGCCGGTTTTAGATAGTTATGCAGACCGAACTTTTACTACTTCTGCCGTTTCGTTTCCAAGAGTAAAGCATATTGGTAATGACAAAGATTTTACTCATATAATAAATAGAGCCATAGAACTCGGTGGATATAAAACGTTTCAGCATAGGACGGGTTTAAATGGCGGTTGCGTATTAGCTGTTGGCTATGGACATAATACGGTTATATCACTGGCAGATAAAATAGTTGATTTGTTAAATAACGGAAAAATAAAACATATTTTTATCGTAGGCGGTTGTGATGGAGCAAAATCAGGCAGGAATTATTATACGGAATTTGTACGAAAAATACCGCAAAATTCATTAATTTTGACGTACGCATGTGGTAAATATCGTTTTAATGATATTTTTACGGAAAAAATAGAGGATATTCCGCATATTATGGACATGGGGCAATGTAATGATACATATTCAGCTATAAAAATAGTAAGGGAACTTGCAAAAAGACTTGATTGCAGTATTGCCAATCTTCCTGTATCTTTTGTTATATCTTGGTACGAGCAAAAAAGTGTGAGTATATTGTTGACATTATTGTATTTGGGTATACAAAATATTCGTCTTGGCCCTGGAATGCCGGCTTTTGTATCGCCAAATATTATGAGAATGTTAATAAATAAATTTAAGATTAAGCCGATTTCTACTCCGGACGAGGATTTAAAAGCTATTCTGGGTTAATATTAATATTATATAAAGTTAAATTTCTCTTGATATATAATAAAATTATAAACGAAGGAGGAATTTATGAATAGCTATGTGGCAAAAGTTTTAGAAGAAACAAAAAAGAAAAATCCGAATGAACCTGAATATTTACAGGCAGTAGAAGAAGTTTTGACTTCAATTGAACCTGTTGTTGAGAAACATAAAGAGTTTGAACAATTAGGTATATTGGAAAGAATGGTTGAACCTGAGAGAATTATCACTTTTAGGGTTTCTTGGGTTGATGATAAAGGTCAAGTTCAAGTGAACAGAGCATTTCGTGTTCAATATAGCTCTTTAATCGGACCATATAAAGGCGGTTTAAGACTTCACCCGACAGTAAATCAAAGTATTATGAAATTTTTAGGTTTTGAACAGATATTTAAAAATGCTTTAACCGGTTTACCGATAGGTGGCGGTAAAGGCGGTTCTGACTTTGACCCTAAGGGTAAATCTGACAGAGAAATTATGGCATTCTGCCAGGCATTTATGACGGAATTACAACGCCATATCGGTCAGGACATTGATGTTCCAGCAGGTGATATCGGAACAGGTGCAAGAGAAATCGGCTATATGTTTGGTCAATTCAAACGTATAAGAAATGCTTATGAAGGCGGAGTTTTAACAGGTAAAGGTCTTTCATACGGCGGTTCTTTGGCAAGAACAGAAGCAACCGGCTTTGGGCTTTCATATTTTATGAGAGAAATGCTAAAAGCAAACGGTAACCAATCATTTAAAGGTAAAACTGTTACTATTTCCGGTTCGGGTAATGTTGCAATTTATGCTTGCCAAAAAGTTAAAGAAATGGGCGGAAATGTTGTTGCAATGAGTGATTCTAACGGTTGTATTTATGATGAAAACGGTATTGATTTAGACTTAATCAAAGAAATTAAAGAAGTAAAAAGAGGCAGAATTAAAGAATATTTAGATGTTCATAAAAATGCTAAGTATATGGAAAGAACTTCTGATGATTCTCCAATTTGGACTATTAAAACTGATATTGCACTTCCTTGTGCAACTCAAAATGAAGTTACACTAAATTCAGCTAAAAAACTTGTTGAAAATGGTGTAATTGCAGTTGGTGAGGGCGCAAATATGCCTTGTACAAAAGATGCAACAGAATATTTCTTGAAGAATTGTGTTCTTGTAGGACCTGCAAAAGCTGCAAATGCTGGTGGTGTTGCAACTTCTGCAATTGAAATGAGCCAAAACAGTATGAGATATTATTTGACTTTTGAAGAAGTTGATAAAAAACTTGACTGCATTATGACAAATATTTTTAAATCTTGCCAAGATGCAGCAACTGAATATGGTTTTGGTAATAATTATGTTGCAGGTGCAAACATTGCAGCTTTCACAAAACTTGCAGAGGCTATGAAGGCTCAAGGGGTTGTATAATTAAATTTTTAATAAAAGAATGCGGATTTTCTTTGAAAATCCGCATTCTTTTTAATATTCATCGTCGTAAAATTCAAATTCAAGATGGCCGATAATTACTGTGTCGCCGTCTTTGATTCCTTTTAGACGTAATTCGTCAAATACGCCCATTCCTTTTAATATATTCTGTAATCTCAAAATCTGCTGTCTGTTTCTGTCGTCAGTTACTCCGGTTAAGCGTTTTATTTTTCCGCCTGAAACAATATAAGTATCTTTTGCCGCTTTTATTATTTCATAAGAACTATCGTCGTTGTCGTAAGCTCCTGTGTCTTCTTCGACAACAACATCTGATACAGGTTTTTCAATTTCATCAACTTTCTGAGCCATTAAATATGTCAGTGGTTCAATATTTTCATGTGTTGCAGCAGAAATTAAAAATAAATCATCAGCTTTATCTTTAAATTCTTCAAAATATTTTTCTTTTGTTTCTTCATCAACAGCATCTATTTTGTTTAAAGCCACGATTTGATATAAATTAGCAAGTCTTTCGGAATATTTTGCCAATTCGTTATTAATTTTGTTATAATTTTCCATCGGATTTTCTTGTGTTAAATCGACGATATGTACCAAAAAACGACATCTTTCAGCGTGTCTTAAAAATTCAAATCCCAAGCCGACACCTTCAGAAGCGCCTTCAATAAGTCCGGGAATATCAGCTACAACATAACCGTCGCCAGTTGGCTTTCTTACAACTCCCAAATTAGGAACAAGTGTTGTAAACGGATAATCAGCAATCTTAGGCCTTGCAGAACTTATAGCACTAATAAATGTTGATTTTCCTGCATTTGGCATACCAAGTAAGCCGACATCAGCAATAAGTTTTAATTCAAGGGATAATTCTCTTTCAATAGGAGGTTCGCCCGGTTCGCAAAATTGAGGAGCTCTTTTTTGAGGAGTACAAAATCTTGCGTTGCCTCGACCTCCACGACCGCCTTTTGCTACAAGCAATTCTTGACCGTCTGAAACTAAGTCGCCTATAATTTTACCTGTTTTTAAATCTTTAACAACTGTACCTGCAGGTACTTTTATTTTTAAATCTTCTCCGCCTTTGCCAAAACGATTTTTTATTCCGCCGTTTTCTCCGCTTTGGGCTTTAAAAACTGATTTATATTTAAAATCAAGCAACGTAGATAAACCTTCATCTGCAACAAGATAAACGTCTCCGCCTCTGCCGCCATCGCCACCGGCAGGACCGCCTTTATCTACAAATTTTTCACGACGCCAAGCAACAGCACCGTTACCGCCGCGTCCTGAAATTACTCTGATTTTTGCTTTATCTATAAAATTCATATTTGTATTATAATACAAATATGATAAAAAGAAGTCTGTTTACAAGTAATGAAGTTAATATTGGCGAGGGATACGATAACATAATTATGGCTATTGAATCAAGCTGTGATGAAACGGCCTGCGCTATTGTTAAAAAAGGACGAGAAGTACTTTCAAATGTTGTTGCTTCACAAATCAAAACTCACGCAAAATACGGCGGAGTTATTCCTGAAATAGCGGCAAGAGAACATTTAGAGACTATAAATCCTGTAATTGCACAAGCTTTTGAACAGGCAAATCTTAAACCCGAACAAATAGATGCTTTTGCAGGAACTGCGGGACCTGGACTTGTTGGTTGTTTGCTTGTAGGGTTAAATGCGGCAAAAACTCTTGCACTTATTTACGATAAACCATTTATCGGTATTAATCATTTGTATGGTCATATTAGTGCAAATTATCTGAATACTGATATAAAACCTCCTTTTATTGCACTTCTTGTGAGCGGAGGACATACTCAAATTTTGAACGTAAAATCACATTCTGATGTGGAAATTATGGGCGAAACTATTGATGATGCAGTCGGTGAAGCTTATGATAAAGTCGCAAGGCTTATGGGTTTGCCATATCCAGGTGGGGCCACTTTGGATAAACTTGCAAAAGATGGTAATCCAAATGCTTATAAACTTCCTGAGGGTAAAGTTGATGGGTATAATTTTAGTTTTAGCGGTTTGAAGACGGCAGTTTTAAGGTTAGTAAAATCTTTTGATGGTAAAGATTTGCCAATTAATGATATTTGTGCGTCATTTCAGGAATGCGTAAGTTCAACTTTAATTAAAAAAGTAAAAATGGCGTTGAATGAAACAGGTTATAATCAAGCTGTTATTGCAGGTGGTGTTGCTGCAAACAGTGAAATTAGAAAGAAAATGTTTGAACTTGAGCAGGATGGAATAAAAGTTCACGCACCTGAGATGAAGTATTGTACCGACAATGCATCAATGGTCGCATCTTGTGCGTATTTTTTTGAAAACAGTTATGATGAAATTGATACGGAAGTTTTTTCAAGAGTAAAGAATAAGGTAAAATAAAGTGAAAAAATTTTTAAAAATTACATTAA
>JAFWGJ010000014.1 GCA_017512405.1 bacterium
AATTCTTTTTATCGCATCTTCTTCATTTGATTTTAAAATACTTTCTTCACCTTGTTGTTCAACAGCTTGTTCATAAGTAAAACCTTGTTGAGCAAGACGTTGTTTATATTCATTCAACAACAAACTTTTTTCGCGTTCTATCATTGACGGTTGAATATCTATTTCAACAGTTTCAAGAATTTTTTCAAAAACCGCAACTTCTGCCGCACGTTTATCACGCTCTTCTTTATCCTTTTGCAAGAAATCTTTAATATCCTTTTCTAACGCTTCAACAGAATCAAAACCTACACGTTTTGCGAATTCTTCATTTAATTCCGGTTTAACTTTTTGTTTAATTTCATGTATTTTTATTTTAAAAATTGCAGGAGCACCTGCCAATTTTTCTTCGTGATAATCCGCAGGGAATGTTACATTAATATCAAATTCTTCATCTACATTATGTCCGACAAGTTGTTCCGCGAAACCAGGAATAAATCTTGAATTTGCAAGATCAAGAGTATAATTCTTTCCCTCACCATGTTCAATTTTTTCACCGTTTTCCATAAAACCTTCAAAATCGAATTTAACCAAATCATCTTCTTTTGATGGTCTATCAACTACAACTTCGTATGTAACTGCTCTTTCTAACATATTTTGTAAAGATTTTTCATAAGCATCATCAGGTATAACATATTCTTCAACGTCAACTGTTAAACCTTTATAATTTTTCAATTCAAATTCAGGTCTTACTTCTACCTTAGCAATAATTTTTAAATCTTCACCAATATTAAAATCATATGATTCAACAGCAGGTTGAGAAATAACATCCAAATCATTCTCTTTTATTGCCTGTTGAAAAACTTTTGGCAATAAGCTTTCCAAAGCCTCATATTTAATTCTTTCTGCACCTACATGCTGTTCAACAACACTTCTTGGCGCTTTTCCGCGTCTGAAACCCGGAATATTTATATGTTGAGAAATCCTTGCTGATGCTCTGTTATATGCTTCAACCGCATCTTTTGCAGGAAATTCAATGTTCATTTTAACAATATTGTTTTGCTCTTTTTCTAATTCAATCTTCATAATTTTCACCTTTACTTTACCAGTTAAATTATACCAAGAAAAGATTGCTTGTAAAGTTGTTAACATTCCATGATAAAATATTTTCAGGTACGTCATGGATAATATTCTAGAAAAAGCAAATTTAACACATAACCTCACAAAAAAGGAATTGGTTGAAATCCTTTCAAATAGTGACTTCGATAAAGATTTGTTTTTTGTAGCAAATAACATAAGAAAAAAATTTTTAGGGGATGAAGTTCATTTAAGAGGACTAATTGAATTTTCTAATATTTGTAAATGTTCTTGTAAATATTGCGGATTAAGAAAAGAAAACTCCGCACTTGAAAGGTATCGACTCACGGAAGAAGAAATTATTGATTTCGCAAAAAAAGCAAGCCAATATGGCTACAAAACTGTTGTTTTACAATCCGGAGAAGATGCAAGCTTTTCAATTGAAAAAATGTGCAGAATTATAAAAGAAATTAAAAATTTTGATTTAGCCATAACCCTGAGTATTGGAGAAAAAACTTACGAAGAATATAAGGCATATAAAGAAGCCGGCGCAGACAGGTATTTAATAAGAATTGAAACAACAGACAAAGAACTTTATAAACAAATGCACCCTAACATGAGTTTTGAAAATCGTATACAATGCCTTAGAGATTTAAAAGAACTTGGTTATGAAGTCGGGAGCGGATGCTTAGTAGGTCTGCCAAATCAAACAACAGAATCATTAGCAAATGATATTTTATTTTTCAAAGAAATTGATGCCGATATGATTGGAATAGGCCCGTTTATCCCAAATCCTAATACACCTTTAAGTAAAGAAAACGGCGGAAAATTTAAACTTGCATTGAAAGTAATGGCACTTACAAGAATATTAATGCCGACAATAAATATCCCTGCAACTACGGCTATGGAAACATTAAATCCAAACGGCAGAATTATAGCTCTGCAATCCGGTGCGAATGTTGTAATGCCAAATGTAACAGAAGGTGATTACAGAAGAAAATATGAAATATACCCCGGTAAAATTTGTATAAATGATAAACCAAGCCAATGCAGAAATTGTATTGAAGCTAAGATAAAATCAATAGGCAGAACAATTTCAAAGGATTATGGATTTCATAAAAAAATATGCAATAAAAAAGACCGCTAATGCGGTCTTTTTTCTATTTAAAACTTTAATTACATGCTCTTAACACTTGAATCGAAATCAGAAGAACAATGCTTCATTTGTGCATCTATCATAGAAAGTTGAGTTTGATATTGCAACAATTGTTGGTCAAGTTTCTTTTCAAGCAAGTGCAATCTTTCCTTTCTTGCTTCTAACTGTTTAAGAACAGGACTGTCAGCACTCAAATCAGTACCCGCATTGATAAGCTGAGCATTCTGAGCTGTTAAGTTAGCCTTTGCCTGCGAAATTAAATCTATCTTATAAGTTAAATCTGACCTCTGCGATTGTAGTGTGAACATTCTCAGTGATGATGTCAATACGCCCATTTTAGTTTATCCTTTTTATCTTGTTTGATCTAAGTTTTTGCCTTTAAGGAAGTTATGTTGATTATTTTCTGCAATCAATGCTTCCATTTTATTGAACTGATACTTGTGGTAATTAACCCTGTATTGAGCCATTTTTAGTTTTTTACGTATTGTCAGCATATCTTTTATGCCGTTAACAATATCATTGCCCATTGCTTGAATAGGGTTATTTCTAACGAAGTAATTTCTTGCGAATGCAAAGAAGTTCATTAGTCTTTTGAAGTTAGTCTGTAAAGCTTCGGATTGGAGCATAAGCCCTCCTTTTTTAACTTTATAGATTTGCCTCACATATATAAAAACATGTTTAAACCTTTTATTGCCTACTTTTTAGCATGTTTGTAACATGTCTTAATCATGTTGTGCAATCTATTCTGTCTCCCGTGATACTCAAAAAAACAATGTCTTTTCTCATATCCATGTGATTTATCGGCACAGATTTTTTAAACTTTAGCGCAGATGGAATTTTTCTGTATAAATTGTAATAAAAATTTACAATCCAGAACAAAGTCTTTATAAATGCATTATTTATAAAGACTTTGTATATTAACATTCTCAAATAAGTTCTTGTGTCCATATATTACAAGTTTTGGATTGCTTTTGAATCTGAATCCATACCTTCTTTTAACATTTTTCTAACAATTTCGCCTTGGGTATCAAGCATTTTGCAAACAGTTTCAATGTTTCTTACTTTATTAGATAGGATTGTGTCGGCGTTAGACAAGATGTTAGCAGAAACATTTTGATAAGCTGCTAATGCTGCTGAGGAAGTACCTTGCATCAAATTACCCATAACGATAGCAGGTAAACCATATTCACCTAAGTAAGGAGCTGCTGCTGTCATAATACCACCCCAACCGGAAATAATTCCGGCCAAAGGCATTACAACATTTTGCATACCAAGTCCGTATCCGTTAGCTGTACCTACACCGTAAGCAGTTGCACTTGCAATATCAGCTATACCGCCTAATGCAGATGCACCACCAGTAACGGTACCGGAGGATTTACCAAAACCTGACAGTAAACCATCCGTAATAGAAGCTGCACCGCCTGTTGCAAAACCGCTAAGTGAAAGACCTGCCGCACCGCTCGGAAAACCTGAGAAATTACCCAAATTACCTATACCGAATGCAGAAGATGTACCGTTTACCTGAGCAGTTGAACCTGTAACAGGGGACCAATATGATGTACCCGGGATATTAAATGAATCTGTTCCACCCATCACACTCATAAATGATGATGGAGCAAACAAACTTGCAAGTTTATATAAAGCACCGCCTGCAAGCTCAAAACCTGTTCCTGAACTTGCCGAACCTGATACGGTTAAATCTCTCAATCGGTCATAAGTTTCATATAACTGAACTTTTGCATCACTTGATGCTGTACCGAATTTATTTGCTATTACAAGTAAACTATCGTTTTTATATGACATAATCCTTAACCTCGTGGTTTTTGGTGCTTCACCAAACTTACTCTATCCTCTTGCAAGTGTGCATTTAAGCACACTTGCAATCTTCTTAACGAGCTCACTAATAAATCTATTAATAAGCTCAAACTTATTATTTGAATGTTCCGAATGTTGATTCCACGTTCTTTTGAAGAACACCTTTAACGGCTTCCATTTCGGTTGAAAGAGCTTTCTGCTCTGTTTCAAGTTGTTTTAATCTCAATTCAAGAGTTCTGTCTTGTTCTTGGATTAATGATGTTTTTGCGTTAATATCAGATAATTGTTTTTCGTATCTGCTTAAATCATAATAGTACTGATTCATTGCATCATCATAACCTTGTTTATTTGTTGTTTCTTCAGCCTTTAAGTCAAATTTAGTACTCATATTTTTCAACTTAATGTTTGCAAAACGACCTGAACCTGATGCATCATCCATTAAAGCATAATCTGTTGATGTAATGGTTTCATCCATGTTTGTTGCATAGTAATGAGTTAATGAAGGTTGGTAATCCATGTTTGAAGAAATTGCATATTCTTGATCTAAGTGCTTAGATTTACTCCAACAATCATCTAATTCTGCTTTGGTTGTATAATATACGTTACCATTTTTTTCGTATCTGTATATTTCACCTGCATCAAACATTTCTTGTGTAATTCCGCCGGCTTTACCAAAGTCATAAATAATTTGTTTAATTGCTTCTTGGTCAACTAAACTTGTATTAGGATTACCAGGTAAACATACTTTTGCTTCCGAATTACCAAGTTTATACGAATTAGCTTCCGGAATATCTTTCAAACCATTAAATACTGTATCTGTTGCAGGAATATCCGCAGATGTATTTAAATGAGCATAACCCAGTTTACCGCCACCTGTATCGTAACTATACAACTCACAACCTGCCGGTAATACTTCTAAACCGTTTGCTTCGAGATATTTAGCAATAGTAGCGTCGTCTGTAATTTTTGTTAATGCAACAGGATCTCCGGCACCATTGGTAAATGCATCTCCGGCTTTGTCATATGTTAAACCTTCAATTGTAGTTTTAACATCCGGATCCAATTCTGTGTGTGCGGGTATAGTTATTTTTTGTACCTGAGGATTTGAATTTGATGTTTCAACACCTTTGTAAACAGTTGTCAAAGTTTTGTATGTTACTAACTTGTTGTACTCAGTACCATCCGGTTCTTTTTGATCTACAGATTGCATATCAGTAATAGTGTAATTATTAATACCATCACTGAATGAGTAAGTAAGTGTTGTGTAATCCGTAATACTTGGAACTGTAGGAACTGATAATCCTAACATTTGATTCCATAATGCTGCGGATTGGTTACCAAGAGCTGTACGTGCTTGGTTAATTTGTTGACCTTCGTATTCTACGTTGGTTTTTCTTGCGGTAAGACCTAAATATCTTGCCTGTGATGCTGCCATGCCCATAATGTCTTCTCCTATCTTTATAACTAATAACTTGTTTTTGAGTTAATCTCTTTTCTTATTTAATGGTGTTTGCCTAAAAGTCAATAATAATCATGATTATTATACGGTATGTTTACATTTTTTTACATTATAAAAACTTAAATTTCATTCATATAAACGAGCTTTAAATCAAAAAATCATACATGTATATTACATGTATATAGATATTACATGTATAGCAGAATTGACATTAAGTTTTTTTGGGGCATATAATATTGAAGTAGTTTGGGAAGTTTAAACATGTAATATCTAAGGGGAAGATAATGAAAA
>JAFWGJ010000097.1 GCA_017512405.1 bacterium
CGTTTTTTATTTTTATTTCATAAGGAGGAAAATCATCTCTGTCTTCCACGTAATGACTGTAAATTAAAGTAGTCGGTTTTTTAACGAAAAATAAAGTTCTAATCATTCTGTCTTTTGTAGAAGTATTTATTGAATATCTGTAAAAATATTTTTCTGTATCATTCAATATTAAATAATACTGTTTTTTTAAAGGTAATTTAGTTACGGTTAATTTGTGTTCGTTATCAAAATCTGAAATATGAATTATCTTTGGATTTCCCATAAGTTTTTTTATTTCTTCT
Source organism: bacterium (assembly GCA_017512405.1). GTDB lineage: Bacteria > Cyanobacteriota > Vampirovibrionia > Gastranaerophilales > Gastranaerophilaceae > UBA6984. Next base: position 282 of record JAFWGJ010000097.1, read on the forward strand.
TCATCCATAGGGATTTCAATAAAAGCTTTGTTCTCTTTATGGTAAATTATTTCATAAAATTTATCGTCAAAAATATGATACGTAATTAATCTGCCTTTGTATAAAAATTCATAATTTGAACCGGCAGGTGCATAGACGTGCCCTTTCAAAGAAACATATTCCGAATAAGCCTCTGGCGTTCTGGTTTCATAGCGTACTACATCTAAAATATGCTTTGCTTTATGCTTTGGTCTTTGATAATACCATTTATTTGTCTTGAATGAATAATAAATCATTTGACCGTTTGAAACACCGCCATAAACTTCATTTACAGGTCTTGCAAATGAAGGCAAAGTTAAAAATAAAACAAATAACGCAACCGCAATATATTTATACATGTTTTGACATAACCTTTATGAAGTTTGCTATTGAGCGGTCATAAGTTGCTTCACCGGCAGCAGTAAAAAAGCATCCCGGAATTTCACCGTTTTCTCTGTGCGAACGAACACAATCACAACAGATACCACGATTATGGCAACTTGTGTATGTACAAGTACAACCTAATTTATTTTCTTCTTTTTTGCATTCCATAATATTTAACCCCTTTTATAAATATTATAACAGAAGAAAATAAAAATATGCTATTTGCAAGTCGGATTTGTTTCGGTTACGACATTACCATTTTTACAAGTACCATTTTTATCTGTAAACTGTAAATAATCTGCATTGTCATATTTTATTATCCATGTCGTAGAACTTGCCCCATTTGTATACAAATTTACAAGAAGAGTCTCAAAATTAAGTGTTGAACCGTATGGCTCTATAGTTGATATTCCTGATTCATTTAATACTTGAAAAGAAAAAACATCCATACCTTTGGTATTTGGACCTTTATTTGGTCCATCAATATCTACATATATTTCAGTATTCTGCAAAAAAACCAAAGTTGTACCATCAGCGGTAATAACTTTATAATAGTCAGTAGAAGCATCAACAAGACTACTAGTTTGAGCACCTCTTATATTTTTTAATTTTGTAGATGGTGCACAACCTTGATTTGCCAGCATACCACAATTTTTAGAAATTTTGATAAATTCTGTTATGCGTTCACCTGCACGTTTTGATTTATCAGAAGGCTGAGAATCATTTATAAACCATTCATCATAAGGTCCATAAACTGCTTCTGCACGACCGAATGCATCATTTAAATTTTGGTATATTTTCTTAACCTTGGCAACTTTTTCTTTTTCGCCTGTTGAATTGTTTAAATTTGGTAACGTTAGTGCCGACACAATACCTATTACGCCAATTACGATTAATGTTTCAGCAAGCGTAAAAGCTAATGTTCTTTTAATTAATGAATGATAGAACGACATTTTCATTATATCATATAATTTGTTAGCACTATCCGCGTTATTCACGTTATCCATACTAATTCTCCTTTCAATAAAGTTATTATTATTTGCATCTTGGATTTGTTTCCGTAACTTTATTTCCATTTTTGCAATTTCCGCTTGCATCTTTGAATTGTAAATAATCTGCATTGTCATATCTTACAATCCATTCGGCTGTGCATTTACCTCCTGCATATACATCTGAAACTAAACCTGCAAAATCTAAACTTCGACAAGCAGGAGTAAAACCTAATTCTTGTTCTACTTCATTCCAACTAAACAAGAAATGATCTTTTCCCCAAGCGTCACTGCCTTTTGTTGGTCCATCAATATCTGCTACAATATGGCCTTTAGTATCATTGCCATCAACTGTAAGATAAAATAATACTGATGTTCCATCAGCTGTTATTATTTTGTATCCTATGGTATCACCATCGTAACCGGAACTTGCAGAAAAACACCCTTTGTTTGTTCCTTGTTTGCAATCCTTTGATATTTTCATAAATTCTGTTACACGTTCACCGGTACGTTTTGCTATTTTACTTTCATTACCGCCATCATTTACAAACCATTCGCTAACAGGTCCATAAACTGCTTCTGCACGAGTAAAAGCATCATTTAAATTTTGATATATCTTCTTAACCTTTGCAATACGCTCTTTTTCACCGGTTGAACTGTTTAAGTTTGGTAATGTAAGTGCTGAAACAATACCAATGATACCTATTACAATTAACGTTTCAGCAAGTGTAAAAGCAACAAATTTCCTCATACGCAATCTCTCTCTTATCCCAATATCCATTTAACTTAATTCCACATTTTTAATTCTTTATAACTATTTGTATAATCAAATAGAATTAATTTTACAATTAGTTACATTTGAGTCTTAATTCTATGTAATTAAATAATTATCATTTTGGCAAACTGAATTTACAACCGCAATAGTTTTGACGATATAAATTAAGAGAGTTTGCTATTTTATTTGTCTTTAAAAATCCATCTTTCTTTTTAAAATCAACCGCTAAATATTTCAAATCATATTCCCTTGCTATGTTTTCTCCTATTTCTGTTAATATTTGAAAATTCTTATGAGGGCTTATTACAATAGAGGTCGTAAAATTTTCTATATTTAATTCTTTGGCTTTTTTAGCAGTTCTTTCCAAACGCAGTCTGAAACATACATCACAGCGTTTACCACGTTCAGGTTCTTTTTCCAGACCTTTTACAACATTGAAAAATTCTGATTGATTATATTCTTCAATTATCAATTCACATTTATGATATTCACATAACGTTTGTTCTGCTTTTAATCGTTTTTGATATTCTTCATCAGGATATATATTCGGATTATAAAAATATACTACAGGCTCATAACCCATTTCACGCAAATGCAAAACAGGATAAGATGAACATATTCCGCAGCAAGCATGGAGTAATATTTTATTTAACATCTGATTTTAATTTACCGCCTGCTTTTATTAAATATTTCCTTAATGCTATATCTGACATTGCACCCATGTGAGGTTCTTTAGAATCATTTATCTTCACAGCAGGTGTACCTTTTATATTTAATTCAACAGCAGCTTCATCTATATCAGCTTGAACAACTTTCTCTGCATCCGCAGACATCATATCGGCTTTTAATTTATCTAAGTCCATACCCAATTTTAAAGCTATTGCCCAAACATCAAAATCAACAAGCGGCTGTGTTAAATATACTTCATTTGCAAAATCCCAATAATGACCTTGTTGTTCGGCTGCGTATCCATATCTAGCCAAAGCACAAGAGCCAAAATGGAACGGTCTTTTCATATATTTATTACATTCCATATCTAAAGGATAATTATGGTGAACTACATATACATTTTCAAAATCCTGAACTACTTTATTTATTATGATATTGTAAACTGCGCATATCGGACATCTAAAATCCGAATAGAAATGCAATTTAATATCACCCTCAGGATTTCCAAGCACATTTCCTTTTACAACATAAGGATTTATACCCTTTTCTTTCATTTTTACATATTTTTTTAATGCTCTTATATCTTTAACATGAGGACTGAAAACATTCGTTACAGCCGTAAATGTCAAAAATCCGCAAGCTAAAACACTTAATGAAATAAATGCTATTAAATATTTTTTAATTTTTAAAGCATCTCTAAAATCAAAAAATGATGTTTTAAAGATATTTACAAATCCGCCCTTACTATAATCCATTGCAAATAAACCTATTGCAAGATTTAAAACATAAGTAAATGCGCATAAAATACATAATTTCTTAATTTGGAATAAACTTATACAAAGTAAAATTATTGAAATCGTAAACGAAATTATACCTAATGCAGAAATATAGAAATAAGGATTCTTAAAAACTTCCATAAATTTAAATAACTTATGTTGTGCTAATTTTTTTGCACCCATCATAAGTCCTATGAACAAATACAAAAACATTCCCCAATAAGCAAGAGGGACACCTAAAAACTGAGAGTCGATTGTTTTAGCAACGGAATCACAGTCTATAAATTCATTAACAGAACAAAAACTTGCATGAGGTGCTGCCGAAAAATTAGCATTATAATAAATCATTGCGAGCTTTATTGTCGTAACAAACCCTACAAATGCAATTATGCCTATGACAATTTTACGCCACAATGATATCTCTTTGTTTTCCATTATTACTTACTCCTTAAATATCAGGTAAATCACCTTTTACGTTAGCTATTATATCACAGCCTAAATTAAATGCCTTATGAAGTGCTTTTAGAGCATCCTGAGCAACTGCTGAATCTACCAAACAACTAATTTTTACTTCACTGGTTGTAATCATTTTAATATTAATATTCAACTTTGCAAAAGTATCAAACATTGTAGCCGCAACACCGGGTCTATCTACCATTCCTGCGCCGACAATTGATACGGAAGCAATGTTTTCGTCAATATGAACACTATCTTTTTCTATAACATCAGACAATCTGTCAAATAACTCTATCGCCTTCGGCAAATCAGTTTTTGCAATAGTAAAGGCAATATCATTTGTGTTATTTTTTAATCTTCCGTAAGACTGAATAATCGTATCGACAGAAATGTTTTCATCGGCCAATGTATTAAATAATTTAGCTGCAACACCCGGTTCATCGGGAACATCACATATTACAATTCTAACCTTTGACATATCAACAGCTACACCCGTAACCGGTTTACATAATTCCATATTATCAGCTCCTTTTATAAGAGTTCCCATATCATCAAGGTTAAAACTGCTTCTAACCCTTATAGGCATATTAAATTGTTTTGCCGTTTCAACAGAACGAGGATGCAAAACTTTTGCTCCTACATTTGCTAATTCAAGCATTTCATCATAAGTTACAAAATCTAATTTGGATGCATTAGGTACAATTCTTGGGTCTGTTGTATATACCCCTTCCACATCTGTATATATATCACATCTTTCCGCATTCAATGCTGCTGCAACAGCAACAGCAGAAGTATCGGAACCGCCTCTGCCCAAGGTTGTAATCTCCCCATCAGGAGTTACGCCTTGGAATCCGGCAACTACAATTATTTTTCCTTCATCTAAATATTTTTCCAATTTGTCTGTTTTTATATCTACAATTCTTGCTTTTGTATGAATATTCTCCGTTATAATACCTATTTGCATTGCATTCATACTAACAGCATCATAACCCTGAGCCTGAATTGCCATTGATAATAAAGCTATTGAAACACCCTCACCGGTTGATAATAACATATCCAATTCCCGGTGAGAAGGAGTTTCGCTTATATCACGTGCCATTTTCATAAGATAATCAGTGGTATGTCCCATGGCTGACACAACAACCACGACGTCATTTCCGTTTTTCTTTTCTCTTATAACGGAATTGGCTACATTCTTTATCTTATCTGTATCAGCGACAGAAGTTCCGCCGAATTTTTGTACAACTATATTTCTCATATTCTATCAAATTTATTATATCGGCAAATGATTTTTTTACAAGTTTTTAACAGATTATTTCATCAACAATTTCTCTAAACGCACCATCTCCGCCACAAGATGAGGTTATTTGAATTCCCTTAATATTTTTAATTTTTTTATTTGCATTAGGGACTGTTATTTTTGTTGTTACGTATTCTAAACATTCCATATCATTTATATCATCACCGACATAAATAACATCCTGAGGTGTAAGATTATTGCGTTCCAAAATATCTTTCAAAACCTCTATTTTAGTTCTGACATCCATAAATATTTCTTTTATATTAAATTTTTCAGCTATCATTTCAATTACAGGATTTTTTTCACCGGAAATAAAACCAACTTTATAACCGTTTTTTACAAGTAAAGAGACACCCATAATATCTTTGAAACTAACTTTTCTGGATATACTCTTATCTGCACTAATAATTACGGAATTGTCCGTAAAAATTCCGTCAAAATCAGATATTACCATTTTTATATTTCTAGGTATATTCATGTTATTTTCTTCTCAATTTTTCAATTATCGGAATTTCACTATCATATACTCTTTTAACACCATCACCCATAATGGCACTTATTTGATGTATATCTCTGACAACCCTGTAAATACCTTCTCTTTCCAAGCTCGCAGCCTGATCAGATCCCCATAAAGTTCTATCTATCGTAATATGCCTTTCAACTGCATTAGCACCCAATATTGCAGACATTATTGAAGGCAAAATTCCTTTTTCATGACCTGAAAAACCAATTGGACAATTATATATTTGTCTTAGAGTTGAAATCACTTTCAAATTTATTTCATTATTAACAGTTGGGTATGTAGAAGTACAATGATAAATAATGAGATTGTCTTCGCCTAAAACATCAACCGCATGTTGAATTTGCTCCATAGTACTCATACCTGTAGCCAAAAATATCGGTTTACCTGTTTTGCGTACATACTTTAATAAATTATCGTCCGTCAATGAAGCAGATGCAATTTTATAACAAGGAGTATTAAATTGTTCAATAAAATCTACTGCTTGTTCATCCCAGCAAGATGCATACCATATAATTCCTTTTTGTTTGCAATATTCATCTATTTCTTTATATTGTTCATATCCAAATTCAAGTCCGCGCTTTAAATCACCGTTTGTGTTGCCAAAAACACTTTGTCGTTCCTTTGCAAGTTCCTCAGGTGTGTAAACAACATCAATAGTTCTTTTTTGAAATTTTACAGCGTCGCACCCTGCTAATAGTGCAATATCTATAAGACGCTTTGCTATATTAACACTGCCATTATGGTTTATGCCTATCTCCGCAGTTATAAAACAAGGATTACCATCACCAACAATTTTATCTGCTATTTTTACTGTTTTTCTCATAATCAATCATCTAAATATTTTTTGTATAATCCAAATTCCTCTGAATCATATTTTGTTTTATCATCGTTTTCATCAGGAACATTGCTTTTTATTTCAATTTCCTTTTCTTTATTTTCTTTAACTATATCTTTATCGTTTAAAGTATTAACTCCCTGTTCAGAAGGCAAACTATCTGGTACTGAGGTACCATTTATATTGTTATCTAAATCTTTTATAAGTGTAATGGATTCATTTGTAACTCCAATTAACATTCTTTTACCTGCAAGTTCAACAACTAAAAGAGACTTATTATTTCCTATCGGTGTTGAAGATAATACCAAAGCTTTTGAATCACTCAATCCTATATATTGTTTTTTCATTGTATCTTGACCGAATATATTTAACTTTGCGTATATAATTGCGGTTATGTATATCAGCAAAATAACAACACCCAGAGCAATAACAACTGAGAAATAACTGCTTCCGACAGAATGTTTTAGTGCATGTTTTATATTTGAAGTAATACTTTCGGCAGCAAATACAGGTTGTATAGCAGAGAAACATAATAATAACAATAAGCTTAATTTTTTCATATTTTTTAACCTCAAAATTTTGTTGAATTTATATTGTTGATATAGTAACATAAAAACATAAAAATTATAAGGTATAAAATTTATGCTTTGGTACGCAATAAATATTTTCGTAATACTAATATTCCTGCTATTACTCTTAGTTTCAAAAGAGACTACAAAGCGCTGGACAAAATTTAATGACTATATCGGAGTAGTTAATGAAACCTTAAATTCAGTAAGATACGGTGATTTAGGGAAAAAAATCAAAAGACTTAATCCAGAATCTTACGAAACTCTTACAGAAAGTGTAAACTCGCTTATTGATGCATTAAACGAAAAAGAAAAAGCTGTTTCGCAACAGCAAGCAGAA
>JAFWGJ010000098.1 GCA_017512405.1 bacterium
AGGACAATGGTACTATTGAGGTTGAATTAGAGGGTCTTTCAAATTCAGTAAGAGATAAAATTGGATTAGCAGATGATGATATTTGTGTTACTATTCAAGCCAAGGAAGGTGTTGAACAAGATATTAATCAATTAGTGGCTCAACATACAGAAAAACAAACAGCTTATGAAGCGAAAAATGAAGCTATCAGTAATCAAGAAAGTGTAATATCAGGAAAACAAACAGCTTATGATAATGCTATAACAGCTTATAATAATGCAGAAGAAGAAATAGAAGAAACTGTTACTGATGCTAACGGTAATCAAACTACAACAAAAAAGCAAAATCCTGAAAAAGCCAGATTAAAAGCCGAAATGGATAGCAAGAAAGCAGAATTGGATGCAGAAAAAGCTAAATTAGATGAATTAAAACAAGAAAAAGAACAAATATATGAAGAATTGAAAACTATTGATGATCAAATTCAAATTGGTAATACGACTTTGGGTGAGTTACTTGAACAACAACATAATGCAGAAATAATGCGTGATAACGCTCAACAAACTCTTGATGATTATACAGAACAAATAGATGCTTGTATTAATACTGATGCTGCATTGACTGCTTATAGAGATACTTTGGGTGCAGATCAACAACAGGCATTAGATGGAAAAACAAGACAAGAACAAGTATTACAAATGTTGGAAAATGGAGAAATTGATTTAGCTAACTGTCAGGTAAAAGTTGAGGATGCTAAACAATATGCAACAGAACAATTAGCTAAAAACAATAAATCTATTGCAGAAAAACAGGCAGACAAAGCTGCATTAGTTGAATTTATTTTTAAGGCTGATAATTCTATATATAGTCATCCTGTACAACCAGCAGAGGATCCAGGTGAAGAGGTTGTAGGAGATGATGAATCAGAAGATGATATTTTTAATAATTTCAATCCGGCTGATTATGATGATTATTCAGGTTATGGTTCAGATATTGTAGGACTTGATTCACATAAAGGTCGTAGAAGTTCTTTTAATCCTTAAGCTGTTTTAATAATTTAAATATTTACAATTAAAAAAGAGCGTAGTAAAATAATGATAAATATTATTTATACGCTCTTTTTAGTATTCAAAAGGAAGGATTTAAGATGAATATCAGAAATATTGTTTCAAATTTTACTGTTAATCAAAACAAAGTATCAAACAGTATGCCGAAAACAAAACCTATGCCTATGGACAGTGTTAGCTTTTCGGGCAGTATAAAAGATAATGAACAAAAATTTATTGCACTTCGTGATAAGCTTGCTGATAACATGAAAGCGGTTACAAGCGGAGCTGAAGCTGCAAGTTGGGATTTTTATATTAACAGTACTTCTGAAAATATGGATAAAATGAACGCGGCTCAGGATAAAATGAACGAGTTTTATGATAACAAAGACATTTATGCTGAGTTGAAAGAAATTAATGATAAAGGCGGTGTAAGCGAAAAGCACCTGAAAAAACAATTAAGAACACTTACAAGCGCATTTGGTGACGGCATTGAGTTCAAAGAAGAACTTAAAGCTATGAATGAAAAAGAAAATGAAATTTCTCAAAAATTAAATTCATACCAAATGACAATTGACGGCAAACCGGTTTCAAAGGCTGAAATTTCAAAAATTATGGAATCAGAAAAGGATCCTGAAATCCGTAAAAAAGCCGCTGATGCAAAAATTAAATCAGGAGATTTAATTGCGGATGATTTGGTTGAATTAGTTAAAATGAGAAATAATTTTGCAAAAAAGAAAGGTTACGACAACTATTTTGACTATAAAATTGCTCAGGATTACGATATTGAGCCAAAAGAACTTGATAAATTATTGGATGATGTAGCTAAAAATACTAAAAAATCAAACGAAAAAGTTATGGCAGGTATTAAAAGTGATTTGTCAAAAGCTTTTGGCGTTAAACCTGAGGATTTAAGAAGCTATCATTTCGGCTATCTTGCAGGTGAAGACCCTGAAAAGAAAGTTAATGACGTCATTACATCAAAAGAAGATGTTGTTGATATTTGTAAAAAAGCTTACAAAGGAATGGGCTATGATGTAGAAAAATTGCCGATTACCTTGGATTTATTCCCTCGTGAAAATAAAAATACTCACGGATTCTCGTTCCCGATTGAAGCGGGTAAAGATGCAAGAATTTTAGCAAATTTAACCGACAATGTTTCAAGCGTTGATACTTTAATGCACGAATTGGGACATTCAGTATTTACCGTAAAAACAGATGATAAATTACCTTACATGGCTCAGGATACAACAAGCACAATGACAGAAGCTGTTGCAATGATGATGGGTGACATGATTAGAACAGAAGGTCTTGTAAAAGACAGAATTCCATCTGAGGTTAACGAAAAATTCGAAAAATCATTAGGTAAAGAAGAATCGACTTTTGTCGGTTCCAGCATGGCTATTATTGATTTTGAACGTAATATGTACAAAAATCCGGATCAGGATTTGAAACAGTTATGGAAAGATATGGGTGTTAAATATAAAGGCAGAAGTGAGCAAGACGAGGCTACAAATGAATGGGCAACTATTCCGCACTTCTTATCTCACCCTGCATATTATCAAAACTATTTCAGAGCATCATTAATAAAGGCTCAGTTGTATGATGCCTTAACTGACAAATTTGGAAAATTAACAGAAAACAACAAAACAGCTGATTACTTAAACGAAAACTTGTTTAAATATGGCGGTTCAAAAGACGATAACGAAATTTTAAAAGATATAACAGGCAAAGAACTTAGCGCAGATGCTTTCTGCAATAGATTAAACAAATTAGTTGAATAATTTTAAGTTCTGAGTTTTTCTACAAATCTTTTTAAGCGTTCCATTGCGACTTTTAGAGTATCTAGTGAGTAGGCATAAGATATTCTTAAAAAACCTTCTCCGCTTTCTCCGAATGCTGTTCCAGGAACTGCTGCAACATGTTCATCTTCGAGGAATTTTGTTGCAAATTCTTCGCTTGTCATTCCAAATTCTTTTATGCAAGGGAAGACATAAAATGCACCGTTTGGTTCAAAACATTCTAACCCCATATCTTCAAATGCTTTAAGCAAAAATCTTCTGCGTTGATTGTATGAAATTTTCATTTCCAGAACATCATTATCACCGTTTTTTAAGGCTTCAATTGCTGCATATTGGCTGATTGTAGGTGCACACATAATTGCGTACTGGTGAATTTTTGTCATTTGTTTGATAAGTTCTTTTGGACCGCAAGCGTAGCCCAAACGCCAGCCTGTCATGGCGTAAGCTTTTGAAAACCCGTTTATTAAAAGAGTACGTTCTTTCATTCCGTCAAGACTTGCAATAGAAACGTGCTGACCGTTATAAGTCAATTCGCCGTATATTTCATCCGAAATTACAAAAATATCATTTTCTATTATTATTTTTGCGATTTCTTCAAGGTCAGGTTTACCCATAACCGCACCGGTAGGGTTATTTGGGTATGGAAGAATTAATATTTTTGTTTTATCCGTAATTGCAGATTTTAATTCTTCTGCGGTTAATTTGAAATTGTTTTCAGCTTTCAGGTTAATATAAACGTTTTTTGCCCCTGCCAAATCAGCACAAGGAGCGTAAGAAACATAAGATGGCTGAGGAATAATAACTTCATCACCTGCATTAACCATTGCTCGTAATCCTATATCAATGGCTTCAGAACCTCCGACGGTTACAAGAATTTCGTCATTTGAATCGTAAGAGATGTTTTGTTTACGTTTAATGTGGTTTGAAATTTCTTCTCTTAGCGGTTTTAATCCTGCATTTGAAGTGTAAAAAGTTTTACCTTTTTCAAAAGCGTAAATTCCTTCATCTCTGATATGCCAAGGAGTATCAAAATCAGGCTCGCCAACACCAAGTGATATAGCATCTTTCATTTCGCTTACTATATCAAAAAATTTACGAATGCCTGATGGTTTAATCTCTTTTACTTTTTCTGAAATCGGTATGCTCATGGAGTTATAAGTTCTCTTTCATCTTCGTGTTTTTTATCCAAAATTGTTCCGTGATCTTTGTATTTTTTTAGAATAAAGTGAGTTGCTGTACTCAAAACGCTTTCAAGAGTGGATAATTTATCCGATACAAAGCCTGAAATCTCTTTTAGAGATTTTTCTTCCAATGTTACTAAAAGGTCGTAGCCGCCTGAAATTAAGTAAACAGATTTAACCTCAGGATAGTTATAAATTCTTTCGGCAATTTTGTCAAATCCTTGTCCTCGTTGAGGTGTAACTCGAACTTCGATAAGGGCATTAACTTTTTCAACAGATGTTTTATCCCAATCGATAAGTGTATGGTATCCGCATATAATGCCTTCTTTTTCGAGGTTTGCAAGTTCATCCAGAACTGCTTGTTCTGAAACTCCAAGTATAACTGCTAATTCTTTTAAATCAATACGGCTGTTTTTTTCAATAACTGTCAATAATTCTTCTCTCATTTACTCTCCTTTATTTGTTGATTTAATTATATTACATTCGATTTTAAAAAGCAGTAAAAAAAAATATTTTTCGGCTAAATATATGACTGATAAATGCTCTTGCAAATAAAATTTGTAATGATATAATTGTTTCACAAGTGTTTATTACATTAGTTAAATGGAGTTTAGAAAATGCAAGAATTAGAAAAACAGTTTCACATTCACTGCGTAGAAGGTGATGTAGGTCGTTATGTATTGTTACCTGGTGATCCAGGCAGATGCGAATCTATCGCAAAATTATTTGATGATGCTCATCACGTAGCACAAAACAGAGAATACAATATTTATACAGGAACTTTATTGGGTGAAAAAGTTAGTGTCTGCTCAACAGGTATTGGCGGTCCGTCTGCTTCAATCGCAATGGAAGAATTACATAATATTGGTGCTGATACATTTATTCGTGTTGGTACTTGTGGTGGTATTGATTTAAATGTTCAATCAGGTGATATTGTTGTTGCAACAGGTGCTATCAGATTTGAACACACTTCAATGGAATATGCTCCTATTGAATATCCGGCAGTTGCAAATATTGATATTACAGTTGCTTTAAGACAAGCAGCTTTGGCAATGGGTAAAACTACTCACACAGGTGTTGTTCAATGTAAAGATGCTTTCTACGGTCAACACAGCCCTAAGAAAATGCCTGTTTCTTACGAATTATTGAATAAATGGGAAGCTTGGAAACGTTTAGGTGTTAAGGCTTCTGAAATGGAATCAGCAGCATTGTTCGTTGTAGCAGATGCTCTAAAATGTCGCTGCGGTTCTTGCTTCCACGTAATTTGGAACCAAGAAAGAGAAGCAGCAGGCTTAGACCAAAAAATGAGCGAAGATACTTCAGCAGCAGTAAAAGTAGGTGTTGAGGCATTAAAACTTATTATTCAACAAGATAAAGCAAATAAATAGTTTGTTTTAATATTATATTTTGGCGGGATTTGCTAAAAGCAAATCCCTACTATTTTTATTCAATATTAATTCATAAATTGACATAATGCTTTAAAAAATTATATACTATCATTATGGAAAACGAATTACCGGAAATAAGTGAAGAATTAAAAAACTATATTCAGTATCTTATATATTTGAATGATAAACTATCAAAATTTTTTGATCATCAGAAAGATTATATTGCCTGTAAAAAAGGATGTGCCAAGTGTTGTAAAAATGCTGAATTCCCATATAAAAAAATAGAATTTGACTTATTGATGGAGGGTTTTAAAACTTTACCCGAAGATAAACAGCAATTAATAAAAGAAAGAGTAAAAAATTTAAAAGAAGAACAGAAAAAAACGGAGGGGCGTTTGTCGCATACTTGTCCGTTTCTAATTGATGATGTTTGTTCTGTCTATGATTTTAGGGGTATAATTTGTCGTTCTTTCGGGCTAATGTTCTATAATGAAAACGATACTCCCGGAATTCCGTTTTGTATTTTTGAAGGTTTGAATTATTCAGCTTTATTAAACAAAGAAACAGGTCGTGTATCGTCGGAAAAATATAAAGAATTAGGTTATACTCAGGAGCCTTTGGCATTTAATGTAAGCCATAGTTTTTTAACTGACGAGGTTATCGCAAAAGGATTTGGTTTTACCTTTGGCGAAACAAAGCCTATGTTAGATTGGTTTGAAGAGGATTTTTATAATGTTTGAGTTTATTAAACAGGATATTGAAGATGTAATTCTCGTAAAACCTAAAATATATGGAGATAACAGAGGTTTTTTTGCTGAAACTTATAAAAAATCCGTGTTCATAGAAAACGGAATAGTTGATGAATTTGTGCAGGATAATCATTCAAAATCTTCTGCTCACGTTTTAAGGGGTTTGCATTATCAGGCAAAACCTTATGGTCAGGCAAAATTAGTCAGATGTACAAAAGGCAGAATTTACGATGTTGCAGTTGATTTGAGATTTAATTCAAAAACATTTGCAAAATATGTTAAAGTTGAATTATCGGAAGAAAATAAGCAAATGCTTTATATCCCGAATGGTTTCGCACACGGTTTTGTTGTTTTATCTGATGAAGCTGAATTGCTTTACAAAACAAGTTCTGAATACGCACCTGATTACGATAGAGGTGTTTTATGGAACGATGAAACAATAAATGTTAATTGGGGAATAGATTTTGAACCTGTTTTGTCAGAAAAAGATACAAAACAACCAAAATTAAGTGAAATAAACAAAGAGGATTTATTTTGATGAAAACAATACTTGTAACAGGTGGCGCAGGTTTTATAGGGAGTTGCTTTGTCAGACATATTTTAAAAAAATATAATGATTACAACGTCATAAACCTTGATGCTCTTACTTATTGCGGTAATTTATTAAATCTAAAAGATATTGAAGATAATTCACACTATATTTTTGAAAAGGGTAATATCTGTGATAAAAAGCTTGTTAGAGAATTAATTAAAAAAAGTGATTATGTGGTTAATTTTGCAGCAGAATCACATGTTGATAATTCAATTTTAGGTCCTGAAATTTTTATTCAAACAAATGTTAACGGTACATTGAACTTATTACAGGCATGTAAAGAAATTGGAATTGAGCGTTATTTGCAGGTTTCAACAGATGAAGTATACGGAACACTTGGAGCAACGGGATATTTTTATGAAACATCTCCTATTCAGCCGAATTCTCCGTATTCAGCATCCAAGGCAAGTGCAGATTTATTGGTAAGAGCATATTTTGAAACCTACGGTCTGCCTGTATTAATTACAAGATGTTCAAACAACTACGGACCATATCAGTATCCGGAAAAATTAATTCCGTTTTTTATTTCAAAATTATTAAAAGGTGAAAAAGTACCTGTTTACGGCGACGGATTAAATGTCAGAGATTGGCTTTATGTTTACGATCATTGCGAAGCTATTGATACAGTTTTACATAATGGAAAAGTCGGTGAAGTCTACAACATCGGTGGTCATAACGAAAAAACAAATCTTGAAATTACAAAATTAATTCTTAATGCAATGGGAAAAGACGAAAGTTCAATAGAACATGTAAAAGACCGTCTAGGACACGACAGACGCTATGCAATTTCAAACGATAAAATTACTTCTGAACTCGGATGGAAACCTTCTGTAACATTCGAAGAAGGTATAAAAATGACTATTGATTGGTATTTAAAGAATCAAGACTGGATTTCAACCGTTAAAGCCTAAATCTTGCAAAAATATTTTAAAGTTTTAAAATGTTTTTAGCTGAATATGTAAAAGAGGTATGGTTTTGTGAAAAATTTAAGCTATGAACAAAAGACTTTTTATTTATTTTTGTTAGTGCAAATAATTTTGTATACAGGTGTTTCTTTGATAAGACTTATTATGCCGACAGATGCACTTGAAGGTATTTATTGGGGATCTTTGCACGATTTTGGAACAAATAAACATCCTCCTCTTGCGGCATGGATAACTTATGTGGTTTTTTATATTTTCAAAAAAGACTTTTTTATTTATTTAACAAGTCAAATATTCATAGCAATAGGTTTTATATTTGTTTATAAAACTGCAAGACTTTTTCTTAACGAAGTACAGTCCATATTATCAGTAGTTTTACTGGCAGGTTGTTGGGTGTATGGATATATAACCAGCTATTATGGTTTTAATCCAGATGTCGTTTTGTTATGTTTTTTACCAATAATAACTTATTTCGGATACAAAAGTGTAAAAAATAATAAATTGTCAGACTGGATTATATTGGGAATAATGACAGGACTGAGCTTTTTAAATAAATATCAGACTGCACTGCTTATTTTACCGATAATTATATGGGCAATTATATTTAACAGAAAAATTTTTAAAAGTTGGAAAGTTTATTTTTCAATAATTATAGCTTTTTTAATATTTTTGCCACACTTATTATGGTTGATTAAATACGATTTCTTCTCTTTTTCTTATTTTGGAATTGAATTAAAAAATAGAAGTTTTTTAAATCGTATAGGGTCATCATTAATTTTTCTGATAGTTCAATTGTCTGTCGTTTCAGGATCTATTTTAATGTTTTATCTGCTTAAATTAAAACAAAAAACTAAGTTTATAATAAATCAAACTTTAAACAATCAGGATGCTTGTTTTTTGTTGTTAGTTGCGTTATTGCCTAATTTAATTCAAACTATAATGATTATAGTAGCCGGCGGAACAGCAAGACCAAGATGGGGTTTTGAATTTTTATTTTTAACAGGTGTAATATTATTTTATTTTTTCCCTGTAAAAGAAATTTTAAAAAACGAGTTTAATTTTGTTGTTAAATTTGCTTATATAATAATGATAATAATTGCTTTGATTATGGGTTCATTGTTTGCTTTTGAAAAAAATTACAGGAGCAGATATCCGGTTGAAAAAGTTACAAATGATATAGTTGGAGATTGGAATGAACATTATGATGTGCCTGTAAAATATATAGGCGGATTTCTTGAATGGACTTTACCAATAGTAGTTTATAATATGGATAAAAATTATGAATGTATTTTATATACATACAATCATGAAAGTCCGTGGATAACAAAAGATGATTTAAAAAAACATGGTGCTATTATAATTTTCAGAGATCCACAGGATGTTGTGGCATACGTGAACTTTTTAAATGTTCATCCGAATAATACAAAAAATATTGTGCCAACAAATTATAAATTTGAACTTAAAAATGCATTTGGATTAAAAAGAGAATATTCCATTTATTATTATATGATACCTCCGGAAAAATATGTTAATTAATTCCATAAAAGCATAAAACAGTTGCAGTGGCATAAGTTTTTGAATGAGAAAGAGAAACTTTTATCTCTATATTTGGATATTTTTTAATAATGCAATAAGGCGAGTTGTTTTCGTGATTTAGGATTTCAATATCACCATAAAAAACGTCACTGATTTCAAATTGAGATAAAGCTTTTACCACAGCTTCTTTTGCGCAATATCTTGCACATAAATGTGATGCAGATTGTTTGTCTTTGAAGCAGTATTCGAGTTCGGCAGGCGTATAGATTTTACGCAAAAATTTTTCATCCTGCTCTAACGTTTTATTACTAAATCTTTCTATTTCTTCAATATCTGTGCCAATGGCTAATTTATCAAAATCCATACAAAATATATAAAATAAAAAGCTAATAATTGCAAGATTTTTCTTGAATGTACAAATCCAAAAATGTAAAATAGAATTTATTTAATGGGCAATTTTTTTTATTACTTGTTTTATAAATAGTGAATAAAGAAAGGATGTGTTATGAAGAAAATAGTGTTGTCTTTGTTTATTTGCTTAGCTTTTACGACATCAGTATTTGCAGAAGATGAAGATTATAGTTATCAAAATCGCATGCCATTTTATGGTAATTATCATCAATATGGCGGAAAGGTTATTCAAATGTTTGAAGGTCCGCCTTCACCTGATAATAAGCATCCGGTGGGAATATACAGCAATATACCACTTAGTCCATATGGAAATATGTACGGTTCAATGCCTCCAATGTACGGTAATAAACCTCCTAAGATGTATGGTAACAAGCCACCAAAAGGTATTTATGGTAATCATCCTCCTATGTATGGTTCAATGCCTCCAATGTACGGTAATAAACCTCCAAGAATGTATGGAAACAAACCTCCAAGGAGTATGTATGGCAACAGACCGCCTATGTACGGTCAAATGCCTCCAAGGCATTAAGTATAGTTAACGCTTCAAAAGTTATTGGAATGTTTTCATAATTTAATTTTGCTAATGAAATATTCTTCTTGTTTGTTCCGTGGTAATCACTACCGCCGCTAATGAGGAGATTATTTCTTTTAGCACAATTTACAAGGAAATTTTCTTCCTGTTTTGTATACCTTGAATAGTAACATTCCAAACCTTTTATACCATAATTTTTCATAATTTCTAATTTAGGTAAAAAATCTTTTTCTGTTAAATGTTCTTCTCCTTCACCGCCAAGCGGGTGAGCCCAAACGATTAAGGCGCCGGCATGATTCAAGGCTTCAACAGCTTCGGTTATTTCAAATCTTGTTTTAGGTGTTTTACAAGCGTCAATATATTTTTTCATTGCACTTACTGTATCTTCCGCAAGTCCTCTGTTTACAATGATGTTTGCAAAATGGGTTTTTACAACACTGGTTCTTGAATACAGCCAATCAAGTTCATCTTTTGTAAGTTCAATGTTCCATTGTTCTTTTAAATATTTTACTCTGGTTTCAAGTTTAATTCTGCGTAATTTTTTCCCTTTTTCTATTAAATTTAAGAGTTTTTTATTGTTTATATCACAGCCGTAGCCCAATATATGACATTTTATATCATCAGCTTGGCAGGTTAACTCAACTCCGCGAATGAAATTATTTGTATATAGTTCCATTTGACGGCAACCTTCTACTGTGTCGTGGTCAGTTATTGCAAATGTTTCAATATCTGATTTTCTGATTTTTTCATAAAGTTCTTGTATTGTATCACTTCCATCAGAACAATTGCTGTGAATATGTAAATCAATTCTAGCCATTATTCACCGCTTTCAGAGTAATTAAAATATCAGGTTCTATTTGTTCAACAGATTGAATTTTAAAATTTTTACTTTCATTTATATCAGTTATATTGTTACCGTCAAAAGCACTTTTTGCCGTATTATCTCCGGTAATTTTTGGTGCGATAAACTGATAAATCTTGTCGACCAAATTTTCTTTTATTAATAAACCGTTTATTGTTCCGCCGGCTTCTGCAAAAACAGACATTATGCCTTTTTCAAATAGTTGTTTGAATAAAGTTTTTAAATCGGTATATTCAATAAATTCAATATTGTCAGGTGATTCGGGTAAATCCTTTACTGTCGTCGCTATATAAATTTTTCCTGTTTTAAAATAATCCAAAGAAAAATCACATTTTAGGCTTCTGTCTATCAAAATTTTTGTTTTACAATCGAATTTAGGATTATCCGCTAAAACAGTTGAAGAGCTAGTTAGTACAGCATCATAAATGTTTCTGAGCTTGTGTCCTCTTTCTCTCGCATTTTCTGAGGTTATCCATTTTGAAGAACCTGTTTTGGTGGCAATTTTACCGTCAAGAGTTGTTGCGGTTTTTAGTGCAACAAAAATTTCTTTTTTAGTCATATTTTTTATAAATATTTCGTTTAAATCTTTTGCCTGTTCATTTAAAACATTTTCTATGACTTCAATATTATTTTCTTTTAGCTTTTTAATTCCGTTTCCTGCAACTATGGGGTTAACGTCTTGCATTGCAATAACAACTTTTTTAATTTTTCTTTCAATTATTAAATCAACACAAGGTGGTGTTTTTCCAAAGTGAGAACAAGGCTCAAGGTTTACAATCAAAGTTCCGCCTTCTTCTTCTCCGTTTTTTAGTTTTAAAAGGGCATCTCTTTCAGCGTGATTTTCACCGTATTTATGATGATATCCCGTTGAAATTATATTGTCATTCTTATCAAGTACAACGCAACCAACAAGCGGATTTGGTGAAACTGAACCTTGTCCGTTTTTTGCTAATTCAAAACATTTTTGCATAAGTGTTTCGTAATTTATCATATTTGTATTTTACAATAAACTATGATAAATTAAAAACGTAAGGAGTTTGTATGGCATTTGATTTAACGTATTTAGGACATAGTGCATTCGAAATTAAGACGCACAAACAATCTATTTTGATTGATCCTTTTTTACAGGCATCTAGAAAATATGATTATAGAGATTCTGATATAACTGATATATTTATTACACATGGTCATAGCGACCATATAGGCAGTGCTATTGATATAGCTATAAATAAAAGAGCAACAATAACCGCAATTTTTGAATTAGCTAATTATTGTACACAAAAAGGTACGAAAACGAGGGGTGTAAATTTCGGTGCTTGGTTAGATTATGAATGGGGCAGAGCATTATTTGTTCCGGCATTTCATTCAAGTTCTTCTCCTGACGGAGTATATTTGGGCGAACCTGCAGGTGTAATATTAGAAGTTAATGGGGTAAGAATATATCATGCAGGGGATACGGCATTGTTTTCAGATATGAAGTTTATAAGAAGATTATATAGCCCTGATATAGTAATGCTGCCTGTTGGCGGTGTTTATACAATGGATATAGAACATGCGGCAATAGCGGCAAAATGGTTAAAAGCTACGATTACAATTCCTATGCACTACAATACTTTTGATGCTATAAATGTGGATATAAGTCGTTTTGATATGCTTTTACAAACTATAAATTTAAACTGTCAAATAATGGAGCCTGATGAAGTTCTTAATTTTTAAATCTTAAACACAGGGCGACCCGTTTCTGCAAATAAAATAACTTCGTGTGTCGGAATTTCCTGCTTTATAAGTTTATAGAAATCTTTTACCAATATCATTTGATTTTGAACGCATTTAAAGTCTTTTTCTTTTAAATATTCTTCAAAGTTTTCTGAATTTTGTATGTATTTTTTTGACTTTATAAACATTGTAAAATCTTTTTGACGTTTTTGTATTTCATTTCTTGCAAAGCCAAGAATAACATCGTAATCGGGTATAAAGCCGTTTGAAATTGTTACATCAATTATATAATTATGGTTATCGTAAGTTTTTATAGAAAAGAATGCCGCCAATGTGCGTAAATTAATATCTTCAAGGACATATTTAAATTCCGTTCCGTCTGATAATCCTGCAAAAAAGCTGTCAGTGAATTCATTTTTCGTTTTCAATAAAGATGGTTTAAAATGCGTAATTAATGAATCATTGAAAAGCATTGCTGCCGCTTGCGCATCAGAATTTCTAAATCTTCTGAAAACGGTTGTCTCAGATGTTCGAAAATCAATATTATTCACTCGCCAAAGTTCTTCCGAGGCACATTTTCTAAATCCGCATCCGTCAATGAAAAGCTTTAATAATTCGTCATGCGAGTCATCTACTGCTGCAATAAAAGTTTGAGCACCTTTTGCTCCAAAACGTGAAATTATAAATTCTACAAGATGTTTTCCGATATCGTAATAATCTTTTTTGAATAAAAGCTTTGTTATATTGATTTTATGGGGATTCCCGATTGCGGGAATTACCGAAATCATTCCGTGTAAATCATTATCATCTACCAAAACATAAGATTCCGCCAAAAATTTAAGTTTTAGCGGAAGCCAATAATGAAAAATATCACAAGATGTGCTTATTAGCTTTTTAGCAAATTTTTCCGCTTCATCATTACCTAAAAACGAAATCATATTTTTGACTTTGTTTTTGTCTGAAATTCTTAGTTTTCTAATAATTGTCATAATTGAATTATATAATTTTTAAACCTTCTTTGCAAGTTTATGGTAAAATTCAAAATATGCAAGCAGCAATTTATAAAAATAAAAAAATGGAAATAACAGAACTCGAAAAACCTCTTCTTGACGGAAGAAAAGGTGCAATAATGAAAGTTCACGGTTGTGGTTTATGCGGTTCTGATATTGTGAAATATAGAGAACATCTTGTAAATGACGGAACAGTTTTAGGACACGAAGTGGTTGGTGAAATTGCAGAAATTAATTCTGAAACTGATTTCAAAGTCGGTGACAGAATTGTATCATCTCATCATATTCCTTGTTTTGAATGTGTTTATTGCAAAAATAAAAATTATTCAATGTGTAAACACTTTAAATCTACAAATATTTTCCCCGGTGGATTTGCAGAATATGTTTATTTATCAGAGGAGCATTTAAAAAATGTTGCACATTCAATTCCGGATAATATGACAGATGCAGAGATAGCATTTTATGAGCCTTTGGGCTGTTGTGTTAGAGCAATAAAAAGATGTGAATTACCGGAAAATTCAAAAGTTCTTGTTATTGGTATGGGTTCTATTGGATTTTTGATGGCACAAGGATTAAAAGCCTTTGGTATGGATGTTTATGGTTGCGATTTAATTAATGATAGAATTGAACTTGCAAATAATAATGGTATAAAAGCTTTTAATTCAAGAGATTTAGACGAAACTGTCAAATATATAAAATCACAAACGGACGATTTGGGTGTAGATGCCGTATTTATGACGTCAGGAGCAGATGCGGCAATTGAGCCTGCTCTAAAAACAGTTAGAAACGGCGGTAAAATTTTAATTTTTGCAAGTACTCCAAAAAATTTCGGTTATGCAAATAATGAAATTTATTACAGAGAATTAACTGTTTTAGGAAGTTATTCACCATCTCCAAATGACCTTGAAGATTCTTATAACTTACTTAAAGATGGTAAAGTTAATGTTCATGGAATATCAACAATTTTTAACATGAATGATATACAAAAAGCTTTTGATGATACAATATCAAATAAGGTTTACAAAGCATACATAAAAATTAACGGATAATTATGAAAGCAGTCAGATTTTATGCCCCTGGGGATATTAGATATGAAGAAGTTGAAATAACGCCACCTAAGGCAGGTGAGATCGTTGTTAAAATAAAAGCCGCTTTAACTTGCGGAACAGATGTAAAAACATTCAGACGCGGTCATCCTGTGTTAATAAAAAAAGTTCCGTCAGGATTCGGACACGAATTTTCAGGAATAGTTGACCGTTTAGGTGAAGGTGTTACTGATTTCAAAGTGGGTGATAGGGTTGTTGCGGCAAACTCCGCTCCTTGTGGAGAATGTTTCTTCTGCAAAAAGGAAGAATATAATTTATGTGAAAATTTAGATTTGTTAAATGGCGCTTACGCTGAATATATAACAGTTCCCGCAAGAATTGTAAGTAAAAATATGCTTAAATTACCGGATGATTTAAGTTTTGAAAGAGCTGCATTTTGCGAGCCTCTTGCAAATGTTGTACATGGAGCTGCAAGAACGGAAATAAAAGCAGGTCAAAGTGTAGGTATTATCGGTATTGGCCCCATCGGTTTAATGTTTGCAAGAGTTGCAAAATTAAAGGGCGCAAGGGTTATTGTTGCAGGCAGAAATCCAGTAAAATTAAAGCTTGCAGAAGAATTTGCACATGCAGATGAAATAATTGATTTAGTTAAATATCCTAATCCTGAAAAAATATTTAAAGATTTTTCTGATGAAAAAAAGGGACTTGATGTTGCAATAGAATGTGTAGGATTGCCTGAAATATGGGAAAGACTGGTATCTTGTGTTCGTCCGGGAGGAACAGTTCATTTCTTTGGCGGATGTAAGAGCGGTTCTACGGTATCATTGGACACAACAAAAATGCACTACGGCGACATAAAATTGATGAGCGTATTTCATCATACACCGAAGTACTTTCGTGAAGCGTTGGATTTGATTGCATCAGGAAATATTGAAGTAGAAAAACTTATTACAGACAAACTTGGTTTACCCGATGTTGAATATGCTATGAATCAACATATTGAAGGTAAAGCTATCAAGTTTTTAATTACACCTTAATGATTTTTAGCAAACATTTTAAGGAATTTACCCAAAAAACCTTGTGGTTGCATAAAATCAAGTGTAATCTCAATGTCTTTTGCCTCTTGCCATAATTTTTTTACGGTTTCGGACGTTTTTTTTACTTCAAAAATGTCTGCTGCGAGCATTTTTTCGTTAAAATCATTTGACAACATAAATTACTTTCTTAATTTCGTTCACCATGAAAATATCATGATGCATATGTTAAAAAATCATTCATATATACTAATTTATGAAAGGTTTCCATGCTTTTTTACAAAATGTTTTATATAAAAAGATGAAAATGGTCTGTTAAAGAAGCCATATAACTTCAATTTAGACATTTTAAGCAGTTTTCCATCTCCGCATACAACAGTAATGGATTTTTCTTTATGGCTTTTATCTATTATTTTTCCTACTTCTTTGATATCTGTATTATTTTCTAAAATTTCTAAATAACGAGGATTTGGAATAAAAAATTTGTTTTTATATTCAAAAAATGTTTTGCTCCAAGGATGAAAAGCTCTTATATGTGCGGATATTTCTTCTGCGGTTTGTTTAAAATCAATCATAACTTCATTGTTTGTAATTTGCGGATAATAGGACGCTCTTTCTTCACTTTGGTCAACCGGTATAATAAAATCATCCGCAAGCATATTTAAAAGTTCAGTAACAGCAGAACGAGCAGTTAAAACGGTTCTTTCTTTTAATTCTTTACCTGTATCGTCAGGTTTAATTTCAACAGCTTTTTGTAAAAGTATAGCTCCTGTGTCAAAGTTTTCGTCCATAAGATGGAAAGTTATTCCGGATTGTTTTTCCATATGCCAAATTGTTTGCAGATAAGGATTTGGACCTCTGTATTTTGGCAAAAGTGACGGATGAGCATTTATCATTGCGATTTTTGGAAGTCGGATAATATCTTTTTTTAATTTTTCCGACCATGTTCCTACAAGTACAATATCAGGATTTAAAGCCAGAAGTTCACGCTTAAATTCTTCCGAATTTGCACTTTTTGATTTTATTTCAGGTAATCCGTAACTTTTTATGTAGCTGTATTCTTTTGATGGTAAGAAAAAATCTTTTAACTTTTGGTATATTGAACAAGTTTTAAGTCTTTCGTAGCGAAAAACACCAACAATTTTGCATTTTGCATCTGTTGTGCCTATTATTAAATTGGAGAGCATATCTCCGTGACCTAAAATTACAACTCTAAACATTCGATATCCTTTGTAATTTGTTCTTTCAGCTCTGTTAATGATTGAAATTTCTTTTCATCTCTTATTTTATCTAAAAAGCTTATTTTTATATTTTGTCCGTAAATATCTTCATCGAAATTTAAAATATGAACTTCAACAAGTTTTTTGTTGTTTTCTGAAATTGTTGGATCAGAACCATAGTTTGCAATTCCCATGTATTTTTCCCCACCAATTTCAACTTCCGCTGCGTATACTCCTTCTGGAATATCTACTATTTCTTTTGGGTAATACAAGTTCGCAGTTTTAAAACCAATGGTACGTCCAATCTGACGTCCTTTTAAAACTTCACCGTTTATGTAAAATCTATAACCCAGCATAAAATTAGCAAGTTTTATATCTCCGTCTTTAAGTGCGGAACGTATTTTTGATGAACTAACGATTGTATTTTCAATTTTTACGGAATTAACTCTAAAATATTCATATCCGTACTCATTTTTCATTATTTCAAGAAAATCAGCGCTGCCTGTTTTATTATATCCAAAATGATGATTATCTCCGGTTATGATTGCTTTTGGCTTAAAATTTTCAACAAGCAATTTTAAATAATCAGAAGCTGACATTTCTGACAAATTTTTATCAAATTCTAACTGATAAAGATAATCAATACCTGTTTCCTCAATTTTACGTATTTTTTCTTCTTTGGTTAGAATGTATTTAGTATTTTTATTTTTAATAATATTTGCAGGAGAGTCCTTAAATGTTATCAATGCGGTTTTAAAATGATTATTTTGAGCGTATTCAACAGCTGTTTTTATAACAATTTTATGTCCGAGGTGTAAACCGTCAAAAAAGCCTAAAATTAAAACGAAGTTTTCATTTTTGTCTGTTTTTAAATCGTTAAAAATTTCCATACAAGTATTATATTATAAATTTTATAAAAATAGGTACATGACAAAAATTTTTTCATGGTAGAATTAATTTAAGGAACAAGCTCATGAGAATATTCGAGGTTAAAAATAACCTGGTAAAGATTTTTTATGAAACAGGTGACAACCTGTTTTTATCGGGTTTTGTTATGATAAAAGACAGTCGTGAGTCCTATATCGGACAAATTATGCATCTTGAATCAAGCAAACACGGTAATGTTGCTATTGCAAAAATAATTTTTAACGTTACGGAAGATGGTGTTATAACTACATATTCAGGAACAATTCCGGCAATTAACAGTGCTATTTCAGTTGTAAAATCATTGGACTTTTTAAAACTTATACAGGGGCAAAACCCTATTTTAATCGGTGAATTTATAGAAAATGACCTGCTTGTTTCCTTAGATAAGAGCTTGTTAGAAAATAAACTTGTTATTTGCTCCGAAAATCAAGAAAATTCTGATTTAATGATAAAAACGCTTAATCGTCAAATTAAGAATTATGGCAAAAAAACTGTAATTCTTGATACTGACGGTGAAAGTATATTTGACAAAAATTCTCTTGTGATGGGTGATAATTTTCGATTACCTATAAATAATCAAATTATAAATTTTATATACGAGAATGGTTTGGAATATAAAAGTGCAAGAAGCAAAGCTATTTTGCAAGAAACTTTTTTGGAAATTAATTATTACCTTTCAAGCCTTGAAGAACCTTATATTCCTGTAAACAAATTTATAGATATCCTTGAAAAACAATATAATGAATCAAAATTACCGGAGCTTGTCCTTTTAAAAAATGTTCTGGTTAAATATAACGATGCCGGTATTTTTGCAAGAAATATAATGGAATATAAAAATCTGTTTGATTCTTTATTAAATAATCAAACAACCGTAATAGATATTTCAAAAGTTGATGAAGTATTTCAAAGAGAAGTAATTTCGTATGTATATAGTGTTATAAATGATATTTCAGAAGAATACTATGTTTTTGTAAAACTATCAAACGGAAATTCAGATAAAAAACTTTTAAAACAAATTTTTTCCAATAAAAAAGCATATACAACTATAAATTGTTCCTATTTATACAAATACCTTACCGAATTGAAGAAAATCTCCAAAGATTTAATTCTATTTGCTCCGTTGTTACAGCAACAGGATTTCGCAAGTTACAACACATTCCTGTCAACTTTGGGCAGAACTGAATTTATTGTATACGGTCAATCTACACAATTTATGCCATTGATAGTAAAACTTTCCGAACGGGCAAAAATAATGAGCGTTGCGCCGCAAACAACAATAACGCCTGAGGACGCTCAAAGAATGGTTCAGAAACAATTAAAAGAACAACAGCAAAAATATCAAGCAGAGAAGATACAGGAAGAAGCATATCAGCAACAGCAGCAGTTGTCACAACAAATGTTACAGCAGCAGATGTCACAGATGGTATATCCTCAAATGATGCCGCTGCAAGCACCACCTCAAATATTTTATCCGCAGCAACCTCCGGTATATCCTAATTTGCAGATGTTTGCACCAAATCCATATATGAGTATGCAAACTCCTTACATGCAACCACAATATACGCAGCCGCAACAGGGATATGTACCTCAACCGTTTGCTACACCGCCATCTCAGCCTGTTTCTAACTCAAATGTTCAAACTCAGCAAGTACCTCAACAAGCTCCTCAGGAAGCTGTACCTCCTATATTTAAATCAATAGAACCACAAGAAATGCCTGTTGAAGATGTTGTTGAGCCAAAGCAAAATTCTGAAATTATTGATGTAGGAGATATAGAACCTTCTGAACAATTAACGGAACAAGATTTAGATTTAATTCAGGAGGTTGATATTTATGAAAATCAAGAACCTGAAATTATAGAAGAGGAAGAGTCTGTTTCTGAACAAGGAAATGCTCAGGAAGAAGATGATTCTTATCTTGATGAAATTCATCCTAATGAAACAGATATGCAAAAGCAGGAAGAAGATTCAGAAGAAGATATAAAAACAAAGTATAATATAACTGAGGAGAGTTTAAAAGAGCCTGAAACAGTTCCTGTTTATCCTGCAAATACAGGTTTAAGAACAGATATAATTTTCGAAAAAGGAGATTTGGTCGTTCATGATAAATTTGGTAATGGCCGAATTGAGAAAATAATTAATTATGGTAGTAAAAAGCTTTGTTCGGTGTATTTTGAAGGTGTAGGCAGAAGACTTTTAGATCCTTCACTTTCTGAAATTAAAAAAGCAAATTAATTCGGATAAAATATGCAACAATTAAAATCAAAAATTAAATTATATAAACAAATGGCTCGGTTCATTGAACTTTCAATTTGGTTTTTGATTCTTCTTTTTATATTTGGAATTTTTGCTGCATATAATTTATATTGTGAAAAAAATTATAGTCGTTATCAAATTTTTTTACAGGATATAGACGGAATTATTGTTGGTTCACCGGTAAAAATAATGGGTATCCAAGTAGGTTATGTAAAAAATATAAAATTTGTTAATGATATGGTTTTTGTTGATTTTATTATAAATAAAGAGGGTGTAGAAATTCCAAAGGGTTCTAAAATAACAGTAGAATTTTCAGGGTTGGGAGGTTCTAAATCGCTTGAAGTATATGCACCAAAAGAAAAATATGACAGTGATTTGCCGCCGATTAATGTTCAACAGCCAAGAAGATTAGGAGCTTCGGTCAGTCTGTTATATCAAATGTTTAAAAAGATAGGTGATATTATATATCGTTGTACATATTTTTCACAATCATTAGAGTTTGATTCTTTAAAGAAAACAGATTTGAAAATGAATAGTCATAAAGAAACGCAAATTTTAATAGAAGCGGATAAATGGTTAGATAAGTATAATAACAAAAAGTGAGGTATAAAAAGATGAATAAAGATATGGTAAGGGTTATAGAAAATCCTGTAATTTTCCAAAATTTATGTACTATGCGTAATAAAAATACTGATAGTCAAGGTGTTAGAATTGCAACAAGAAAAATTACAAGAGTTCTATTGTACGAAGCATCAAAAAATTTGCCGCTTGTCGAAAAAGAAATAGAAACTCCTATAACAAAATCAAAATTTAAAACAATAGAAGATGATATAAATATTATTATTTCGCCTATACTTCGTGCAGGACTTATTTTTACTGATGAAGCAATAGATATTCTGCCGCAAGCCTGCATAAGACACATTGGAATGTATAGAGATGAAAAGACTTTAAAACCGGTTTGGTATTACAATAAAGTCCCAATGGAAGCTCCTAATCCTGAAAAATTTTATATTTATATAACGGATCCAATGCTTGCAACAGGGAACTCTTTAATAGAAGCAATAAGGCTTTATGCGGATAAAAATATTCCTATATCCCATATAAAATGTATTTGTATAATGGCTGCACCAGAGGGTATAGAGAATATTCAAAAAGCTTTTCCTGAGGTAGAAATTATAACCGCAACAATAGATGAAGGTTTAAATGAAAAAGGTTATATTGTTCCGGGTATGGGTGATGCAGGCGACAGAATATTTAATACATAATAAAAGACGGCTCAATGAGCCGTCTTTTAAATCTTTTAACAACAAATCCTTACGCAATACCAATTTGACGCATTGGCATTGCTTTTTTACCAAGTTGAGCAGCGCTTGTTTGATGTTCGCCATCTTTAATGCCCAAACCTACATAAGCTGTTTCGTTAGCAAACGGATTACCTCCGTCAGCTCCACCCTTTTCTACTCTTGATACGGGTTGAAAAGGATTAACACCATTAATGCCTTGAAGTTTCTTGGCTGCGAATGGATTGTTGTTTAATGCTGAAATATCCAAAATTAATATCCTTTCTTTATATTTATATTAAAACATGTTTTTATAAAAAATTGCCTAGTTTAACAAAAATTTTACAAATGATTTAATACGGCTATTGAAAAAAACTTATGTTTTTGTTAGCATTATCAAGATTATAAACACATTTTTGAGGGGATAAAATATGTCAAAAAGAGTTTTATTGTGTATTATGGATGGTTGGGGAATTTCTTCCGGAAATGACAATACAAATGCAGTAAAATTAGCAAATCCAATAAATTTTTACAAACTTAAAGAAACTGAAAAATATACTCAAATTCATGCCGATGGCGAATATGTAGGACTTCCTGAAGGGCAAATGGGTAACAGTGAGGTAGGACACTTGAATTTGGGCGCAGGACGTATTGTTTATCAGGATTTATCAAAAATTAACAGAAGTATTAAAGACGGCTCTTTCTTCAAAAATGAAAAATTTATGAATGCCGTAGAGCACGTTAAGAAAAATAGTTCTGCTCTACATTTATACGGACTTGTTTCAACAGGCGGGGTTCACTCATCTTTAGACCACTTGTTAGCATTAATTAAAATGGCAAGTGAAAACGGTTTGGAAAAAGTTTATGTTCATGCATTTTTAGACGGTCGTGATACTCCTCCTGCAAGTGCCTGCACATATTTACAAACAGTAGAAGACGAGCTTAAAAAATATAATCTTCCACCGGTTGCATCAGTTGTCGGCAGATATTGGATTATGGACAGAGATAACCGTTGGGAACGTGTTGAAAAAGGTTATAACTGTTTGGTTTTAGGTGAAGGGAATAAGGCAAATTCGGCTATTGAAGGTGTTAAAGCGTCTTACGCAAAAGAAATTACAGACGAATTTGTTGAACCTGTTGTTTGTGGCGGCGAAGAATCAAGAATTCACGATAATGATGCAATTATTTTCTTTAATTACAGACCTGATAGAGCAAGAGAAATCTCAAGAGCTATTAATTTTGAAGATTTTACAGGATTTGAAAGAAAAGTGGTAAGAAAAAATCTTTACTATGTAACTTTTACAAAATATGATGAAACATTTACTTTCCCTGTTGCTTTTGAAAAAACAAAAATGGTGAATATTTTGGGCGATGTACTGGAACAAAACGATATAAATCAATTCAGAACAGCAGAAACAGAAAAGTACGCTCATGTTACATTCTTCTTTAATGGCGGAATTGAAGAGCCAAACGCACATGAAACACGTAAACTTGTACCGTCGCCAAAAGTTCCGACATACGATATGCAGCCGGAGATGAGTGCGTACGAGGTTTGTGAAAATGTTTTAAAGGCAATAGATGACGAAAAATACGGCTTTATTCTTGTAAACTTTGCAAATCCTGATATGGTTGGTCATACAGGTGTAATTGAAGCTGCTACAAAAGCTTGCAAAGTTGTTGATGAATGTGTTGGTAAAATCGCTGATAAGTGTAAAGAAAAAGGTTTGACAATGCTTTTAACAGCTGACCATGGTAATGCGGAAGTTATGGTTAATTCTGAAACAGGCAAACCACACACAGCTCATACCACAAATGAAGTTCCGTTTATCGTTATAAATGCGGATAAGAATATTGAATTGAAAGAAACAGGCGCTTTGTGCAATGTTGCACCGACTGTTTTACAGATAATGGGTATAAAACAACCGGAAGAAATGGATTGTGAATCGTTAATTAAGTAAGGTAAGTATATGGCGGAGACGGGAAAAGGTTTAGATATAGATTTATCATTTAAAAAAAATAATGTTGATGAATTATTTTTTAATTTGAGTGAAAATCCAAATGGTTTTAAAAATAAAGATTTTCGCTACACTTTGAGTTTGATTTACCAAACAGTTGAAGACGAATTTGCAGGGATATTTTTAAGTCCTAATTCTCCTGTCAGAAATACTGATTTTTATTTGGTAAATAATGCAGGCAAACAATCATTTTTTGTTACACCTACAAATAATTTTCAGTATTATTTAAAGTCAAAGGGCTCTTTATTCCGTTGTTCTTCTAGTGTTTTAGGAACAAAAGTTGGATATGCTTTATCGCTTGATTTGGTTTTGGATTATTTCGGAGGTTTTGGTGATATAGTTGATTTTCAAGACCTTTCTTATACTTTTATTTATTTAAATAAATTAACCCAGTTCGTAATGAAATTAATTGAAAAACTTTATTTTATACCGACTGTTAAGCGCCGTGGACAAATGTTCAGAATTGTTTATGAACCTATTATTTCTAATAATCAGCTTGCAAGAATTATAAACCAGTTTGAAGAAAATTTACCTGAGGATTTATTTATTCAAGGTGAAATGCCTAAAAACTTTGTAACAGAATTTATTTACGACTATCTGAACTACGTAGTTTATAAATTTTTGGGTATTAAGGCATACAAGTTTAAAGATATTAAATCAGGTACTTATTTAATTAAGGACTTAGAACAAAAATCTTTGATGAAAGGTAATGACTATGCCGAAAATTTCGCACAGTGGTTCGATGAATTATATCTTGGTAAGTATGATGTTATTCCTTTCTTTAAGGTAAATAAAATTACTGATGATGAATTTGAACTGAAAGTACATATTAAAAACAGAAAAACTGACGAAACTGCGTTGATTGATGATTTATATACCAAAGAAGAAGTTTTTGGAGCTTTGTCTTCTGATATCGCAAAAATTGTTGAAAAACAATTAAATTACGCAACACGATACATGCCGGAACTGGAAAAATTGTTTGAAGATGAAGAAAAATTATCTTTAACTTTGGATTTAGGTGAAGTTTACAAGATAATTACGCAAACTGCTTATTACCTGCAAAAAGCTCAAATTGAGGTTATTTTACCGGATGAACTTGTAAATGTAGTTGTACCTCGTGCTTCAATCAATGCTAAGGTTAAGGCTTCACGCTCCGGAGATTTGTCGGATATATTTAATACTACATCTTCAACTTCAATTTCATTGGATGATATTCTTGAATTTTCTTACGAAGTTGCTCTTGGTAACGAAAAAATGTCCTTAGAAGAATTCCAGGAGCTTATTAAAGATTCAAAAGGTCTTGTTAAATATAAAAATAAATACATTCTTGTCGATGAGGAAGAAAGCAAGAAGCTTATTGATAGAATTGCAAAAGCTGACCACAGTAAAATGACAAGAATGCAATTAATTCATGCATCAATGTCCGGACAGGTTGAAGAATACGATTTTGATTATGATGAAGCTTTTGCAAATATTCTGAAAGATTTTACAAAACCTGTTGAAGTAGATTCGCCAAAAGAATTAAAAGGTGAATTAAGACCATACCAGCAAACAGGTCTGAAATGGTTATGGACAAATGTTTCAAAAGGCTTTGGCTGTTGTATGGCTGATGATATGGGGTTAGGTAAAACTATTCAGGTTATAAGTTTAATATTAAAACTTAAAGAAGAAGAAAAACTTAAAAAGCCTGTTATTGTAATATGTCCAACAACATTAATGGGTAATTGGATGAAAGAGTTACAGATGTTTGCGCCGTCTTTAAAAGCTACAACATATCATGGTGCAGAAAGAAAGTTAAATACTGATGTTGATATAATTCTTACAACATACGCTATTATGCGTATTGATATTGAGGAACTGAAAAAACAGCAATGGGGTATGATTATTGTTGATGAGGCTCAAAATATTAAAAATCCTGATACTGCTCAAACGCTTGCCGTTAAGTTGTTAAAATCAGATATAAAAATAGCTATGACGGGTACGCCTGTTGAAAACAGATTAACAGAGCTGTGGAGCATATTTGATTTTATAAACGGAGGTTATTTGGGAACTCTGCGAGAATTTCAAAAGAGTTATGCTATTCCTATTGAACGTTTCAAAGAAACTTCTCGTGCTGCGAAATTAAAAATGTCAGTATCTCCGTTTGTACTAAGGCGTTTAAAAACAGATAAACACGTTATTTCAGACTTACCGGAAAAAATGGTACTTAACGATTACTGTTACTTATCTAAAAATCAAGCAGTACTTTACGAAAAAACTCTTAATGAAATGATGGAAAAAATCAGCGGATTTACAGGTATTAACAGACGCGGTAATATCTTTAAGCTTATTACTGCTTTGAAACAAATCTGCAATCATCCTTACCAATTCTTAAAATCGGGTGATATGAATAAGGAAGCTTCAGGAAAAATGGAACAATGTATTCAATTGGTCCAAAATATTATAGCAAATGACGAAAAGACGCTTATATTTACTCAATATAAAGAAATGGGTGATATTCTCGTAAAAATTATAGAAGAAGAATGCAATACAACACCGTTGTTCTTCCATGGTTCATTGAACGTAAATCAGCGTGAAGAAATGATTGAAGATTTTCAAAATAATCCGGAAACAAAAGTAATGATATTGTCATTAAAAGCGGGCGGAACAGGTTTGAACTTAACAAGTGCAACAAACGTAATTCACTACGACTTGTGGTGGAATCCTGCCGTTGAAGACCAGGCAACAGACCGTACATACCGTATCGGACAAGATAAAAACGTTATGGTTCACAGACTTATTACTCTTGGTACTTTTGAAGAAAAAATTGATGAAATGCTTAAATCTAAAAAAGAACTTGCTGATATGGCAGTTTATGAAGGTGAAAAGATTATTACAGAACTTTCAGATGAAGAAATTTACGAAATCTTTACGCTTACTGCTCAATAACATGGCAATTTTTATGTAAAAAAATCCTTTATATAAATGTATAAGTGTATTTGTGTGTAAATGATTATCAATAATTACAAGAGTATTGTACAGCCTAATTTTACGGCAAATGTTATGCCTAAAAATTGTGCTGAATATATAGATAATAAACTTAAATCTGCAAAAACAGCAGATATTTTCTGTCATAATTCAAGTGATGAGGATACTTTTAACAGTGCAAAGGCAATGTATTCCTACCTCGAATCTCAGGGGGTAAAATCAAGAATTATCGTTTCTAACGGTAAAGAATGTTACGATTACAATACAAACAAATACAATATTATACAAGCTGACGAAGTTAACGAAAACACTAAAAAAGCTGACATAGCGCTTTGTGTTGATTTCAGTGCCGCAAGCCGTGCGGTTCCTAATGTTTTAAAATATATTAACAGTTATGGTGCCAATGTTGTAGGTTTTGACCACCACAATAATTCTGATAAAATTACACCAAATTATAATCAAATTACACAATCTTATGCAAAAAATCAGGATTTACCGACTCTTGATGCCAAAAACTTTTACATTGATTCAAGCGCAAAATCAAATTGTGCAATTATATCAAGGTTTTTTGATGCAATAGGTCATAAAATTAATCGTGAAGAAGGTCGTTCGCTTCTTGCAGGTATGATTGATGATACTTCAAAAGATGGTTTTACACGCTTTTCAGAGTCAGGAAAAATTGAAGTTTCAGAAAGAATAAATGATAACGGTAATACTAAAACTGTTATGAGTAATGTTTTATCTCAATTGAATGTTTTTGATAAATTGGATGTTCTAAAACATTTAAGTAATAAAACAAAATTAACGGATAAAGAAATCAAATTCCAAAATACATTAATAGAACGCACACAATACTCTAAAAACGGAAAATTTGCTTATTTAGAAATTCAACAAGGCGACAAAACTTGGGAAGATTTAGGAAGAGATAATTTAAAAACAGAAACTGTTTTAAACAATTATCGAAAAGAAATGCTTAGAAATAAAAATTTAGAAGCCGTTGCGGTATTTTATCCTACAAATTTAAATAATGCTTATAAAATGAGTATTCTGACCAAAAAAGATTACGCAAAACAAATTATAAATGAAATTAAGTCAACGACTTATCCTGATTTAGTTGCAGGAGGTCATGATGACAGAAGCGGCGGAACTTTAAGTTCCTCAGATAAAACGGATTGTCATAATTGGGTAAATTTGTTTGTTAATGCTGCCGACAAAATTTTGCACTAATTTCTGTTGAGACATTTTTTTATAAATTTTGCAATTCCGGAATTTAAATTTTTGTTTATAACTTTTACAATGTCTTTATTTTCAATGTCAGTATATTCGGAATAAAGGTTTTTATCTTCGTCATTATTTACAAATACTTTCCACATACCGGAAACTTGTTTTCTAAAATATTTTGAGCCCATTGATGTGAAATCCGCATCTTTAATAAAATATTCTATTGTAAATGTTAAAGCATTTTCAGACATTTTATAAGCATTAAAATCATCTTTTATGTTAATTGGCTTTTGATAGAATATTAAATCCGGCTTAAAAGCATGCAAACAAGCCAGTTCACCTGTTTTTCTATCTATCCCGTCTATGATTTTTAAGTTAAATCCGTTGAAAAATTCCAAATTTTTCTTCATTTTTTCTTCATCAACAGGTTCATTTTCAAGCAGAGTATTTGGGACAATAATTATGGGAAACAGTTTAAAATCTTTATCAAAATATAAAATGTTATATAGTCCGATAAACTCTGTATTTTTAACATCAGAACAAATAAATGCCGTTCTGATTTGTTTATCGGATTTTCTTATTCTTTTAAGGTTTTTAATGTAATTGTTCTTTGCCTTTATTTCATTTGTTTTACAAAAAAATAAATATTTGATTGATAAAAAAATATTTTTACTTGTTATAAAATATTCAAAAAAGTTCTTAAATTTTTCGTTGATATTATTAAGAGTTTCATTTAAAGGTATTTGAATTAATTTCTCAATTTTAACATTTTTTTTGACATAATAATTACTTTTTAGATATTTTTTTGTGTCTTCAAATAAAATACCTGTATCTAAAATAACATTAAAATTTAAAGCTCTTAAAGCAAGAGGTTTATATACATTAAATCCTTTATAATCGTAGGATTTGTCTTCTGTAATTCTTTTGTCGCTTATACCAACAATATTCAAATATTTTTTAATGTCATAATTGTCAATAACAGCATCTAAAAAGACTCCCATACCAAATAAAATGATTTTTTTATCAGCATATTTTTCTTTAAGAATTTCTAATTTTTTTTCAAAATTCAAAGATTTTAAATAATCAACATAAGAAAGATATTCTTCATTCATTAGTGTTGTTTTCAGCCTCTGTTAAAGTATTATCCTCAGTGTTTGATATATCATCTTTATCTATTAATTTTGCAACTGTTTCAAATGCTCTTTTTACGAGTTCATCAGATTCATAATATTTGAATTCACCAAGTCTTCCTGCAAAGAATACATTAGGAAGAGTTTTAGCCTCATCATTATATTTTTGATATATTTCAATAGATTGAGGATTATTTATAGGATAGAATCTTTCATTTTTACCTAATTCAAAATTCTCAATATATTCGAATCCGACAATATCTTTATCTGTATTGTAAGTAACATTAGGTATAATTTTTTTGTAAACATTCGTTCTTATAAAATCAAAATTATAAGGATAATTGAATGTTTGACCGTTAAGATCAGTTAAATTGTTTTCTAACTCTGTTCTTACGCTTCTGTATGGTAATTCGCCGTGCTTATAATCGAAGTATTCATCAATTGAACCTGTATAGAAAATTCTGTCAAATTTTTCAGGATTTATATCTGAAAAATTCGTGTTAAGTTTTAATTTAATATTTTTGTGTTTTAAAATGTTTTCAATCATATTGGTCCAGCCGCAAGTAGGGATTGCTTGATATTTGTCTTTGAAATATCTGTCATCCATACTTATATCAAAAGGATAATATGTATCAGAACAATCAGGTATGGAATTTTCAGAAATACCCCATTGTTTTATTGTATTTGGCTTGAACACATTTTCATAAAAATATTCTGCCAAAAATTTTAAATCTTCGTCAAAATTTCTGTGCATATCAGCAAGAGTAATCTTTTTATTATAACCAAATTTTGATATCAATTTATTTTCAAGCATTTTAGCAAAATCTTCAGGAAAAACTT
The DNA here is from genome assembly GCA_017512405.1 of bacterium. Lineage (GTDB taxonomy): Bacteria > Cyanobacteriota > Vampirovibrionia > Gastranaerophilales > Gastranaerophilaceae > UBA6984. The sequence continues at coordinate 29,659 of JAFWGJ010000098.1, forward strand.
CGTGCAAAGTTAACAAACATAATGGTAATGTTGCATTAATACCCTGAATGGAAACAAGAGGTCTGAATGTTAACGGTTGTAACTTTGTAAAATTACTTAAATAATCCCAAATGAATTTATTATTAGTATGCAAAAAATTTAAGTGCTTAGGTTGAACAAGAATGCCTGTTTCCTTGTCAATGTAATCATAGTGCATACCGCCTACGTGAGAAGCTTTTTCAATAACTGTAACATCTTCATTTAATTTTGAAGCAATTCTTTCCGCTATAACAGCTCCTGTTAATCCTGCTCCTACTACTAAATTTTTCATTTTATAACTCCTGTTGGGTTTAATTTACCATGAAGATATTTAATATTCAAATTAGTCAACAAACCTAAATTTTACTAAGGCCCATATTGCGTGAAAACCGTCTATCCAGGTGATTTTTTTGCCTTCTGTATATTCTCTGCCGTAATATGAAATTGGAAGTTCATATAATCTTGCACCTTTTTTAAGAACCTTCGCCGTAATTTCCGGTTCAAAATCAAATCTGTTCGACTTAATTTCAATATCTTTTATAAAATCAGCTTTAAAGGCTTTATAACAGGTTTCCATATCTGTAAGAGTAGTATTGTATAAAATATTTGTAATAAATGTTAACAATTTATTACCCATTAAGTGGTGGAACATAAAGGCTCTTGAAGGTTTACCGCCGTTTAGTCTTGTTCCGTATGCTACATCTGCTTTGTCATCTAAAATTAATTGAATTAAATCTTTATAATCAGCAGGATCGTATTCGAGGTCTGCATCTTGTATGATTATTATGTCTCCGGTTGCTTCTTTAAAACCTGTTCTTAATGCGGCACCTTTACCTTGATTAACATCGTGATACAAAACTTTATATGGTAAAGAAGGGTAAATTTCTTTTGTACCGTCAGTTGAACAATCATCTATTAAAATTATTTCTTTTTCTAATCCGCAAAAATCAGCATTCTCAACTTTTTCAAGAATTATTTTTAATGTTGATACTTCGTTATAAACAGGAATTAAAATTGAAATTTTTTGCATTAATTTTCTCCATTATTAATTTTTAAAAATATTTTGAATTATTATGTTAAATATTGTACAATAAAAATGTAATAAATTAAAAGGGTGTATTATGGATATTACGACTTTAACTGAAACAAAAGATATTGAGTATGCTTCAAATTTGTTGCATACTGCTGTAAAAGAATTTAATAAAAAGAATTTTTCGATGTGCGAAAATTTAATGAAGGAAGCAAAATCCACATTTAAGAATAACAATGATGGTGCAAATACTTCAATTTGCATGGCAATAGAGGGCTTTTTATTATATGAAAAAGATAAAAATAAATACGAAGAAGCTCTCAGTTTATTAGAAGATGCTAAATATCTTGCGTTGTATACTCAAAATCATGAGGCAAAAACTTTTATAGAATACGTTTTAGGTATTATATATAAAACTGAAAAAAATTATGAGTTGGCTAAATTACATCTTGCAAATGCAAAAAACCTTGCGTTTAAAGGAGATGCACTTAATGTTCTTGATTATATAACCGGATATTTAGATGATATTCAAAATGTTTCGGACGGTTTATTATCAAATAAACGCGACCCGCTTGTAGCGTTAGTAAAAATAGGTCAATCGGTATCTGCTGAAACAAATATAGATCAGCTTTTGAGAGTAATTGCAGAAGAGACAAAAGAAGCAATTCAGGCAGACAGATGTACTGTATTTTTATTTGATAAAGAACACAATGAATTATGGTCAAAAGTTGCATTGGGTTTAGAGGATTCCGAGATACGTTTTCCTGCTGAAAAAGGACTTGCAGGCCACTGCGTGAAAACCGGCGAAACAATTAATATAAAAGATGCATATAATGATTCACGTTTTAATCCGGAAATTGATAATAAAACCGGCTATAAGACAAAGACAATTCTTTGTATGCCTATTAAAAATTTACAGCAAAAAATTATTGGAGCCTTTCAGGTATTAAACAAACTCGAAGGGTACTTTACGGAAGAAGATGAAGATTTATTAGTAGCAATTGGTTCATCAGCCGGTATTGCATTAGAAAATGCTCAATTGTTTAAAAATCAACAAAAAATGTTGGAAGAACAGAAAATTGTATTTGAAAGTTTTATTGAAACTCTTGCGGCATCTATCGATGCTCGTGATAAGATTACCGCAGGTCATTCAACAAGGGTTAGAATGTATTCTTCAATGATAGCTAAGGCAATGAATTTGTCTGATAACGAGGTTAATATTATTGAAAAAGCTGCTACATTGCACGATATAGGTAAAATAGGTATTCGTGATTCAGTACTTCAAAAAGAAGGTCGATTGACGGAAGAAGAATATAAACATATTCAATCACACGTAGAAATTACTCATGATATTTTGCAAAAAATTCACATGTCAGAAGATTTCAAAAAAGTTGCAGCTATAGCTTGTTCGCATCACGAAAAATTTGACGGTACAGGTTATTACAGACATAATTCAGGTCGTGAAATTCCTTTGGGTGGAAGGATTTTGGCGGTATCGGACGTGTTTGATGCCATAACTTCCAAAAGACACTATCGTGATAAAATGCCGATAGAAAAAGTAATGAGTATACTGTTAAAAGACTCAGGTACTCACTTTGACGGCAGTGTTGTAGATGTATTTATGCAATTACATTGTGATAGTATTATTAAAGTATTTTTGACAGAAAATCATTTAGAATTAAAGCCTGAGGATGGCGAGTTTTTATCAAAATATACAATGAAAGATTTATATGACACTTTAAAAATGGAACCGGATACATTAGATAATACTCAGCAAAATTTCATAAGTTTGTTTAATACGTATTATTATGGTCAATTTGCAGAGGATACGGCAAATGATTAAAAAAGGTTGGGCATTATTAATTGTTATGCTGATGACTTTGCAAATATCTTTTGCAAAGGAAGAGGCACCTGTTTCAACTTACAAAGATTTTGATGCTTTAACAATAGATTTGCTTGATCCTTCAATGAAAGTTTCTCAAATTTCAATAAATTTTAATGTTGTAATTTCTCAGATAGAAGCGTTTAATGATTTTATCAGAGCTACTGATAAATTTAAACAAAGTAACGTCGGTGCTGCATATGATGATTATAAATATATTTTAGATAATGTAACCTCAAATGATTTTGGTTATACTGTTATGGCAGGTAAATTGGCGGATTATGGTTTGTTTTATTTATCAGAACTCGCTTGTAAAAAAATGTCAGATACAGATATTACAAAAAATCATGTAGATAATATTCAAAAGTTCTTTTATCCCAAAAAAAGATTACCTTATAACGAAGAAATATACTTAGCAGAAGCATATTCCGATGTTATGTTTAATGATAGAAGTAAAGAAACTATGGAAGAATTGCTTGAAAATGCAGATATTCTTGAAAATTTTGATTACGCTAACTATATTCTTGCACTTGCGGCATTTAAAGCAAATCGTTTACCAATAGCCAAGCAATATATTCAAGTTGCAATTACACAAAATCCTAATAATATAAATTATCAAATTTTGCAGGCAAAAATTCTTGCAAACGGAATGAAACCACAAGAAGCTACAAAAGTTGTTAATAGATTAAAGAAAATAGATTTAACGGAAGCTGAACTCGAAAGGCGTGTTAATGCCATTGAACAATATGTTCTTTATAAAAATGCAAAAAAAGATTGGGAAAGAAATTATTATTTAGGTAACTATTATTTTTATGAAGGAGATTATAATAAATCTGTAAAAACACTCCAAAGTGCATTAAGTAAGAAGAAAGCCTTTAATGCAAAAGTTAATGCTTCATTAAGTCGAGTATATCTTACAATGCAAGAATATGAAAAAGCAAAAGATGCTGCCGTAAAATCAGTTAAAAAAGATAAAAATAATGCACAAGCACGTATGACATTAGGTAATATAAATTATCTTCAAAAAAAATATAAAAAGGCTATAAACGATTACGAAAAGGTTGCCAAAGATAAAAACCAGCAAACTCATGCTGAGGTAAAAATCGCCCAAACTTTGCAAAAAATAGGAGAAGAAAACAAATCAAAACAATTATTTGAGAAAGTTTTGGAAAAGTCTTCAACAGAATTTGAAGCATATTATAATATAGCAATGACAGAACCCTTTAAACAACTTGCCTATTTAAAAAAAGCATTAGCATTAAATATTATGTACATAGATGCTTGGTTTGGATTAGCGCGTCATGAGCTTTCAAGAGATAATTTTGCAATGGCACAGGATTATCTTTCAAATGCTTTTTATATTGACCAAAAT